>NZ_JBEYYU010000072.1:0-40389 GCF_040645755.1 Streptomyces sp. NPDC046716 | reverse complement strand
AGGTACGTGCCGCCCGGCTTCACCGGCTTGAAGTCGGCGTCCAGTTCGTAGGCCAGCGGGATGCCCGTCGGGATGTTGAGGCCCGCGATGTCGGCTGTGTGTGTCACGGACCGCCGCGTGTCACACCCCGCCGCACCCGTCATCCGTCCGACTCCCCTTGCCCGGGATGCTGTTGGTGGGGGCAATGGTGTGCGCGACGGCTGGCCCGCCAACACTGTTGAATCGGGAGTCTGGGCACCTCCGCGGGCCGTTGCCATGCTTCTCACGTAGGCCGCGAGGGCCGAACACGCAGTGCCCCGCACCGTGTTCACCCGCCCACGCCGGCGGACCGGACGTCCGGGCACCGTCCAGCGCACGGACGACCCGTCCCACGCCCCCCGGCCCACGCCACCTTCCTCGTCACGCCCCTCACGACTCCAACGGGAGCATCAGTGAACCTGTCCATCTCCGGCACCTACTCCGTCGGCAAGACGATCACCAGCATGGCGATCGCCCACCTGACCGGGATCCCGCGCACCTCGGCTCCCACCATGCGCGAGCTGCTGCCCATCTCCCTCCCGGGGAAGACGCTCGAGGAGTGCAACGGCGCCGAGCTGATCATGCTGATCACCCGCCGGATCCAGGGCCGCGCGGTCGCCGAGAGCCACCTGCCGAACGGCTACATCTCCGACGGCTCGGCCCTGCACGAGTGGTCGTACGCCAACGTCCGGGTCAAGGTCGGCATCAACCCGAACGAGTCCGTGGACCTCGACAACGTCGAGATGCCGGACGACGTCCGCTTCTACGCCGAGGTCATGAAGCAGATCGCGATACCGGCGAAGCAGCACACCAAGAGCAACTACGACGCCTTCGTCCACCTGCCCATCGAGTTCCCGATCGTCGAGGACGGGCACCGCCCGGTGAACGAGCGCTTCCGCCAGCTCGCCGAGCAGCTGCTCCTGGAGACCCTGGAAGAGCTGGAGATCCCGGTCCACATCGTCGGCGGCACGATCCCCGAGCGGCTGGCGCGGATCGTCGAGATCTTCGGCTTCCCGCAGGTGATGACCGTCGAGCAGGCCATCGCCCGGGCCGAGGAGGAGTACGCGCAGCTCGACACCCGCAACGAGCTGGAGCGCATGGCCGACGCCGCCTGACGCCCACCCCCCCCGGCCACGACTTCGACTTCGGATTCAGCTTCGACCTACGAGAGGTACCCACATGCGCATCGCTTTCGTCGGCGCGTACGGCAACGGCAAGACGACGCTCACCACCGAACTGTCCAAGAAGCTCGGCCTCGATCGCTCCCACGGCAGCGCCATGCGCGACCCCGCCGGCGGCACGCCCAAGGCGCTGGAGGAGACGAACGAGCCCGAGCTGGTCCAGCTCGCCGTCCGCCGCTTCACCGAGCGGGCCGTCGAGGAGGCCGCCCACCCCGAGGGCTTCCTGTCGGACGGTTCCGTGCTGCACGAGTGGGTGTACAGCAAGGTCCGCCTGGCCGTCGGCCGCTTCCCCGAGCCGACCGACACCCTGGCCGACGCGGTCCGCGAACCGCGCACCCGGCTGTTCGAGGAGGTCGTGGACCAGCTGGGCCTGCTCGCCAAGGAGCACGCCCGCACCGGCTACGACGTGTTCGTCCACTGCCCCGTCGAGTTCCCGCTGCCGCAGGGCGTCGACCCGATCAGCGAGAGCTTCCGCACGCTGTCGGACGAGCTGATGCTCGACATCCTCAAGACGCTCGACATCCCCGTGCACATCGTGACCGGAACCTTCGAGGAGCGGCTGGACAAGATCCTCGCCATCCCCGGTGTGTCCGGCTCCGCCTGACGCTCCACGATCCCGTACCGCCCTGATCGCCCCCGCCAAGCCGAGGAGACACCTTGCACACCGGAATCGGAGCGTTCCTCTCACCGCTGCACGCGCCCGGCCAGGACCCGCACCTGACCATCCGCCGCGATCTGCAACTGGTGGAGCACCTCGATGAGTTGAACTACGACGAGTGCTGGTTCGGCGAGCACCACTCCCTCGCCTGGCCGACGATCGGCGCGCCGGAGACCTTCATCGCGGCCGCCGCCGAGCGGACCCGCCAGATCAAGCTGGCCAACGGCGTCGTCCCGCTGCCCTTCCACCACCCGTACAACGTCGCGAGCCGGGCGATCATGCTCGACCACCTGTCGCGCGGCCGCTACATCCTCGGTGTGGGACCGGGGGCGACGCCCAACGACGCCCACCAGTTCGGTGTCGATCAGGACGAGCTCAAGCGGATGGCCAGTGAGGCGATCCCCGCGGTCCGCGAGCTGGTGAACGGCGAGGAGCGGGTCAGCGCCAAGAGCGACTGGTTCGTGCTGCAGGACGCCAAGATGCAGCTGCCCCGCTACAGCAAGCCGGGCATCGAGATGGCGATCTCCAGCATCGGGTCGGCCAACAGCCCAAAGGTCGCGGGCCAGTTCGGCCTGAGCCTGGTCTCGTGGGGCGCGCCCCCGCCCGGCGCGCCGGCCGTCGACCTCGCGCAGCAGTGGCGCTACGCGGAGGAGTCGGCCGAGGAGCACGGCAACACGATGGACCGCGCCAAGTGGCGCGTGGTGGCTCCGCTGTACATCGCCGAGACCCGCGAGGAGGCCTACCGCGACGCCCGCGAGGGCTTCTCCACGTGGCTCTGGGACTACTGGGGCAAGGCCGCGGGGTTCGACGTCGCCACGAGCATGGAGGGGGTCAAGCGCTCCCAGGAGCTCGAGGCGGGCGTGGAGCAGGGCCTGGCGATCGTGGGTTCCGTCGACGACGCGGCGGCCGCCATCCAGCGCCTCCAGGAGGAGACGGGCGGCTTCGGCACGTTCCTCGTCTACGCCATGAACTGGGCCTCGTTCGAGAAGACGAAGCGGAGCTACGAGCTCCTCGCCGAGCAGGTGGCGCCCCACTTCTCGGGCAGCACCGCACGGGGCGACGAGTCGATCCGGTGGAGCGTCGACAACCGGCACGTCTTCCCGCACACGCAGGCCAGGCGTGAGCGGGCCGAACGCGAGGGACGGTCCATCCACTCCTAGACCGCGCACCGGTCACCGGCCCGGGCGGGATCCCCGCCCGGGCCGGAGCCACGAGGGCCTGTCGCGCACGTGCCGGTCAGGCCGTGGCCGTGGCACCGCCGTCGACCGGTACGGCGGCACCCGTGACGAAGGAGGACTGGTCGCTGCAGAGCCAGGCGGCGGCTCGGGCGATCTCGACCGGGTCCGCCATTCTGTGCTGCACCGACTCCGCCATGAAGTCGCCCTCCAGGCTCGGGTGTTCCGTGATGACCTGCTGCATCATCTCGGTCCTTGTGGCCCCGACGACCAGCGCGTTGACCCGCACCCCCTGTCGTCCGTAGTCGGCCGCCGCGGCCTTGGTCATGCCGATGACCGCGTGCTTGGCGGCGACGTACGCGGCGGAGGCGCCGGTGGCGGCCACACCGGCGACGCTGGAGGTGTTGACCACCGCGCCACCGCCGCCCGCCAGCATCGCCGGGATCTGCCGCACGAGACAGTTCCAGACGCCGCGCACGTTCACGTCCATCGTGCGGTCGTAGACGTCGGCGCCGATCTCGTGCAGCGGGACGCCGGCCGTGGCGAAGCCCGCGTTGTTGAACGCCGCGTCGAGCCTGCCGAACTCCTCCACCGCCTCGCGCACCGCGCGTTCCACGTCCTCCTCGCGGCAGACGTCCCCGGTCACGTCCAGCGCCCGGCCGCCGTCCGCGCGGATCCGCCCGGCCAGTTCGGCCAGCCGGTCCTTGCGGCGTGCCATCAGTACGACGGACGCTCCCTGAGCGGCGAACAGTTCGGCCGCCGCGGCGCCTATGCCGCTGGAAGCGCCCGTGATCATCACGACCTTGCCGTTCAGCATTCAGTTCCCCCAGAGCGTGCCGGTGGTCGCCTCTTCGTCGACGGTGCGCAGCAGGTCCTCGTCGATGTCGTCCAGGGACCGGATCAGGTGACGCACACCGGCCTCCTTCATCAGGTGCGCCTGGAAACTGTGCTCGAACGACGTGGGGAACCCTATGAACGGGAAGCCGTCCGCGCGCGCGGCCTCCGCCACCCGCGCCACGTCGTCCACGAACAGGGCCTGGTCGTGCCCGAGCGAGAAGACGTCGGTGGCGATCTCCCGGAGTCCGGGACGGATGGCATCGGTGCAGACGTATCCCGGCCCGTCGAACAGGGCGGCGTGCTCACCGAGGAACCGGTCGAAGTGGCTCTTGTCCAGGCCTCCGTAACAGACGGTCAGCAGCCCTTTCGCACGCAGCCGCGTCAGCAGTTCGACGGCCCCGGGCTGGACGGTGACCGGATGCTCCCGCAGGTACTCCTCCCGTTCCCGGAAGTACGCGGCCAGAGCCTGCGGGCCGGTCAGCCCGCCTCCCAGGACCGCTGCCATCCGCTCCCCCGCGATCTTCTGGGGCTGGGAGAAGACGGTGCGCTCCACGTCGGCCGTGTAGGCGGCACCGTGGCCGGTGATGTAGCGGTGGATGACAGGACTGAAGGTGTCGTTGAGCAGAACACCGTCAATGTTCAACGCCACCAGGCGCAAGCGGGCAAAACCAAGCGCGTTCGTCATTCACGCCTCTCTCGACGGAAGCCCACGCGACGACGCCCCGAACCCCGGGACGCACAGGGGGCACACCCAACAATCAGAACGTTCTTTATGTTATGGAGTCCCAGCCATGCGTGTCTACAGCTCCCCACCGCTCGAGCGCGCACAGCGGGGTGCCCCCACACAGGGACCCACGTCCTGACGTCCGGCTTACGCAGGAACGACCAACTGCTGCCTGCGGCCTCGGAACCGATGGCCCTCTGGGCAGCACGACGGGCCGCCTCAGCCCAGGGGCCTGGAAGCTGTCAGGTATCCGTGTTTCAAGGGGTGGGACCAGGGTTTCCCCGGTCGATGCTGAACACCACGCTGCTGCCGGTCTGCAACGGCGTGGTGAAAATGGCGTGGGCGGCGACCTGGCCGAATGAGTTCGGATAGGTCTGCCCATGGTGTGCCATGCCACCTGATCCTAGGCGGCTGAGCCCCGACACCTGTGTGTTGATGATCTGAGCATGGATTGACTCTCCGACGGTGAGACGGTACTCGGCGTCCAGAACCGGGCGGAACACATAGGCCTGAACTCGAATCTCCCGATCAACTCCCAAGTATTTCTTCGCGGTGACGCTGAACTCCACCGAATGGAATCCGTGGTGGCGGCGTGGTTCAGAGACGGGATAGCGGTATTCAACGGCGCGGGAGCCGTGCAGTGTGGTCGGGCGGGGACCCGGCGCGTTGAGTAGCTGGCCGTCCACGCGGACGTGCCCAATGCGGAAGCAGTCAGGATCGTCGGGGGTGAGTCCTTCGTCGACCTGCCAGCGGAAGACATACCGATCATCTCCGGCGAGACGGGTGAAGGACTCGTCCGTCAGGGACGAGACGCAGATGAAGCGAATTTCGCGCGGCAACTCATGAACCTGATATGAGACGCGCATGGCCTGCACAGCGTAGCCATCCGCTTCTGGCGCGTCGAGATGGCAGTCCCACCGGTATCGGGCGAGCGCGCCGGCGAAGAGATTCTCCCGGATCGGTTCGAGGACTTCCCTGAGCGCGTCATCGATGGCCTGGTCCACCTGCAAAGTCGTGTCCCGGACCGTGATCTGGCCGAAGATGAAACTCACCAGAGCTGCTGAGACCAGGGTGCTGCCCACCACCTCCAGAGTCTTGACCAGAACGTCCTCGTGCGCACGATTGACCGACAGGACGAGCGCGATCGCCCCCATGACGAAGACCAGCAGGTTGTAGGTGCGCACCGTGCGTCGCACCTCGGTGATGAGGCGTCGTTGGTCGCTCATCCGATGCCGCCGGCCGGCTAGACGGCTTCACCGAGGCGCCGCCAGACGCCCGCGATGCAGTCGCCGATTTCGATGCCGACCAGTGCCGTGTCCGGCTGCTCCTGGGTGAGAAAGACGGCAACCAAATCGGTGTCGCGGCCGAAAAGAACGCCCGCATCGTGCGCAAGCCCACGGAGGCTGCCAGTTTTGTGCGCCACATGCAGTTCATCGGGTAAGCGCAACGGCAGGCGGAAATTGCGCATGCTGTTGCGCATGGCATGGACCATGCTGTGCAGGCCCTTCCGCTCGGCCACATGGCGGAGGATGATAGCCATGTCACTGGCCGTCGTGACGCTGTCCCGGGCGGGCGCGCCCAGTTCGGCGTCGGTAAAACCTACGCGCATCTGCGTGTGCGTCGCCCCGATCCGGTGAGCGGTACGGGTCACCGCGGCCATGCCCACCAGCTCCGTCAGATACGCAGCGATCGGATTGTCACTGGTGGACAGCATGAGCGAGCACAATTCGCGCAGGGTGAACTGGTGATTCGCCGTGAAGATATCGAGCAGGGACGGATAGTCAGTCGATCCGATGTGCGCCCGCCTGACGGGCCGTTCGGCGTCAAGCTGTTCGAGTGCCGTGATGGCCAGGGGAACTTTCATCAAGCTGGCCGCCGGGAATTCCACGTCGGCATTGCGGTCTACCCGAAAGTCGCCGCCGCGCAGGGACCTCAGGACGACAGCCCGTCCGGGATCCTCGCGCACGAAAAGATCGACTGGATGTGCTGCGTCCATACCCGCCCCCGAGTAGCCCCGTCGAAGATTCAAGAATAGAGCGAACCTGAGTAGGACGTCCACGTACTGTGCCGCCCTCCCCTTAGACGCCACCTCGGTTGGCGTGACCTTGCGGCAGCCTGAGGTGACGACTGCTGCGCTTCCCGCCGGAGGACCTGTGGACCTCATTTCAGCGGGCGGTGCCGACCACACCGGTTCGCCCTCGGTTCGGAGGCCATCGGGACGCCCGGGAGTGGCCCGAACTCCATCGCCTGGTCACGGACGACGTCGGTCCTCGGGACGCGGAACGCACGGTCGTCGAGGTGAGCCGGGCCGGCCCGCGACGACGCAGGCATCCTCCACCTGTATCGCACGAACAACAGGATCGGCCCATCGGTGGCTCGCGCTGAGTGCCGGTGACGAGCCCGCCCCAGGCAGTCGTTTTCACATCGTCTCAGGGAGGAGCACTGGCACCGAAGGCGAGCAACATGTTGTCGTACTCTGCGGCAGCGTCCACCTCCACCGACTGCTGGAAACCGGGGCAGAGAGCGGCGTCGTCATCGGCAAGACGGTGCACCGCGCCTCACCGGACGAAACGCGGAGGGGCAGTGGGGAAGCGGCGACGAGATCGACGATCCCAAGGACATCACCATCCGCACCTGGTGCACCGGCACGCTTGCACAAGAAGGCAGCACGAGATCGAGGATCTTCAGCGTCGCCGAACTCATCGCCTACTGCTCACGTTGGTTCACCCCGGCACCCGGCGATGTCATCCTCCTCGGCGCACCGTCCAGATCGAGATCGCCGGTCTCGGACGGCTGCGTAGTCCCTGTTCGGGCCACGCTGACACGGCACTTCATCCGACCGATCCATCCGGCTGCCCCGGGACAATCCCCATCGCTCGGTCACCCCGCCTTCGCGTAGCGGCTGGCGGGGCGCGGCAGGCGCAGGTGGCCGCGGAGAGTGGCCCTGTCCTACGCGGTGCGGAAGGCACCGCGGCGCCGAGGCTCGGGTACCAGGCCGCGGGTGACCGCCGTGAGAACGTGCGGCAGGACGGCCTCACGGAGCCGGAAGCCGTCCAGTCCGGCGGCGCGCCAATCGCGCAGCAGGTCGGCCAGTTCGCCCGGGGTCCCGGTGAATATCTCGGCGTCGGAGCGGAGTTCGGCCCCGCCCCGCTCGTCGAGGAGGACGAGGAGGTCGGCGAAGCTCTGCAGCGGGCTCTCGGCGGGGTCGCGGGAACTGCCGGATCGTCGCGTCCTCGTGGGCGAGGATCGCCGCCACGCCCGCCCGATCGTGCGGGGTGACGGTGACGACGTCGGAGGCGGCGACGGCGAACTCGTACGGCGTGGAGGCGTGGGCGAGGCTGATCACGGGCGGCTGGCCCTGGGGGCTGCGCGGGGTGATCGACAGGCCCTTGACGCTGAAGTACCGGCCCTGGAAGTCGATGTGATGGACCTTGTCGCGGTCGAGGAAGCGGCCGGTCGGCGCGTCACGTATCTCGGCGTCGTCCCCAGCTGTCCCAGAGCCGCCGCACCGCCTCCACCACGCCGGTGGCGTCGGCGAACAGGTCGCGCAGCCGCGCGGCGATCCGCTCCGGGTCGGTGACGTCCTCGTCGGTGAGCCGAGGCCTGATACGGCGGCAGAGGTCGGCATCGGCCGCGCGGGACGCGGTCTGCGGGCGCCGGCTGGCCCGGCCCCGGCCGGCGTGGTCGAGGGTGGCGATGCCGATGGTCAGGTGGAAGGGCTCGGTGTGGGTGGCGTTCGCGGTCGGGACCAACCCGATGCGCGGGGATGGAACGCCGGCGGTGGTCCGCCGAGCGTGCACGCGCCCGCCGTCCGCCGCACAGTCCCGCCGGTCTCACTTCACGAGGTGTTCATTCCGGTCAAAGCGGCTCCCGGACGGTCGCAGCAGCTTGCTAGCCGTCGGTCGCCTTCGGGGGTCAGGGGGCCGGTGGCGCTCCCTCCGTCGGAGCCACCGGCCGGTGCGCCGGGAACCCCGCGCTGCGGGCGTGCAGGACGACCGCGATCACCGGCAGGAGGAGCAGCAGCACCGTCCAGGGGAACGACTGGCTGCCCAGCGCGTCCAGCAGGATGCCGCCGAGGATGCCGCCGCCGGCCATGGCGACGTTCCAGAGGGTGACGAGCATGGCCTGGGCCGAGTCGGCGTGGTCGCCGCCGGCGTCGCCCACGGCCGTCTGGAGCAGCGTCGGCACACCGCCCCAGCCCAGGCCCCACAGGACCACCGCGACGTAGACGAGGGCGGTGCTGTCGGACAGGGCGGCCAGCATCGCGGCCGCAACGGCGACGAGCACGGCGCCGCCGACGGTCAGTCCGCGCAGTCGGCGGTTGATCTGCGCGCCGACGATCCAGATGCTCGCCAGCGAGGCCCCGCCGAAGGCGAGCAGCACCAGGCCCGTGCTGCCGCCCAGGCCGATGTCGTCGAGGTAGGTGGCGATGTACGCGTACAGGATGGTGTGGGCGAGGACGAAGACGAGCGTGACGAAGAGGACCGGGGTGACGCCGGGGACGCGCAGGACGGGCAGCAGCCGGGACCGTTCGGCGCGCGCCTGTCCGGGGAAGTCCGGTACGGCCGCCACGATCCACCCGAGCAGGACGACCGTGAGCGCCGTCATGGACAGGAACGCCGTACGCCAGCCGAGCCAGTCGCCGAGGAAGGTGCCGGCGGGTACGCCCAGGGAGAGGGCGACGGGGATGCCCGCCATGGCGATGGCCATGGCCTTGCCCTGGAGGTGCACGGGGGCCAGGCGCCGCGCGTAGCCGGCGAGCAGGGCCCAGGCCAGGCCCGCCGCGACTCCGGCGACGAACCGCGCCACCATGGTCAGCCCGTAGACGGACGACACGGCCGTCACGGTGTTGGCGACGGCGAAGCCGCCCACGGCGGCGAGCAGCAGCTTCTTGCGCCGCCGGCTTGAGGTGGCGGCGGTGAGCGGGAGCGCGGTCAGGGCGGTGCCCAGGGCGTAGACGGTGACGGTCTGGCCGATGGCGGACTCGCTCACCCCGATGTCCCGGCTCATCGCGGGCAGCAGTCCGGCCGGCAGGGTCTCGGTGAGGCTGGTGATGAAGACGGCGGTGGCGAGGGCCAGCAGGGCGGACAGCGGGAGTTTCGGCCCGCCCGCCCCGCTCTCGTCGGCCGGTGCCGCCGCCGGGTCGGGTGCCGTGTCCGATGCGGTGCTCATGGGATGTGCTCCAGGTCTTCCGGATGCCGGAGGTGGGGCCTCGGTGCGGAGGCGGGGACGGGTGGCGGCGCCGATGGGCGTCCGGACGGTGGTGGGCGGTTCGCGGGGCGGCCGGGCCACCGTCGACGTGGCGGCGGGCGCCCGTGGTGAAGGTGGCGGCGGTGGCGAGACAGTGCGCGGCGCGGGCGACCTCCTCGGCGCCGCCGAGACGGCCCGTCGGGGGCAGCGGTGCGGCGCCCGGCGTCGACGCGGGGTGCCCGTCCTCGCCGGTGCGTGGGTGCCGCCCACGGAGCGACTCTGCGTCCGGGCGCTTCGGGGAACCTTCGGAAAACCTTCGGGCCGGTCACTCCGGGGGCATCGTGGTGTCAGCGGCCGGTTGCCCGGCGGGTACGGTGGCGCCCATGCGGTTTGGGGTGCTCGGGCCACTGGTGGTGTGGGACGGCGAGGGGCGGGAGATCAAGGTCCCCGAAGCCAAGGTCCGGGCGCTGCTCGCGGACCTGCTCGCGCACGACGGGGCACCGGTCTCCGCCGACCGGCTCATCGACGACCTGTGGGGCGACGCGCCTCCCGGCCGCCCTGCGGGCGCTCTCCAGGCCAAGGTCTCCCAACTGCGCCGGGTTCTCGGCCGGGAGCGGGTGCTGCGGCAGCCTCCGGGCTACCGGCTGCGGCTCGACGGCGGCGACGAGGTGGACGCCGCACGGTTCCACTCCCTGCTGACGCGGGCCCACGGTGTCGGGGATCCCCGCGCCCGGGCCGCGCTGCTCACCGAGGCGCTGGAGCTGTGGCGGGGGCCCGCGTACGCCGACTTCGCCGACGAGTCGTTCGTACGGGGTCCCGCGCAGCGCCTCACGGAGCACCGGTTGTCGGCGCTGGAGGCGCAGGCCGAGGCCCGTCTGGAGGCGGGCGAGCAGACGCTCCTCGCCGGTGAACTCGCCGATCCGGTCGCCCGGTATCCGCTGCGGGAACGGCTGCGGGCACTCCAGATGCGGGCCCTGTACGCGGCGGGCCGCCAGAGCGAGGCCCTCGCGTCCTACGCCGACCTGCGCACCCGCCTCGCCGACGAACTGGGCGTCGACCCGAGCCCCGAACTCGCCGCCCTGCACGGCGCGATACTCCGCCAGGACACACGGCTGAGCGCGGGGACGGGCACTTCCGGCGCGGCAGGTACGGCGGGGGCCGCTGGGGCGGCGGAGGTCGCGGAGGCTCAGGGCGCGGCGGGTGCCGCGGGCCCGGCCGGGACGGTGAGGCCGTCGGAGGGAGCTGGCGCCACGGAAGTCGCCCGGACCTCCGGGGCTGGCGGGGCCCTCAATTCGGCCGGGGCTCGGGCGGACACCGGCGTCACGGAGGGGGCGGGCTCGGCGGGCGCGGACAGAGCCGCCCGCGCTGTCCAGGAGCCCAACGCCGCGGATGCCGAGGTCGTGGGAGCCGCACCTGCCATCGGCCCCGCCGCACCCTCCCCTCTCCCTGCCTCCCTCACCCCCCTCATCGGCCGCCGCGACGCCCTCGCCCGTCTCTCCCTGGCGTTGGGGGGTTCACGACTGGTGACGCTCACCGGCCCCGGCGGCGTCGGCAAGACCCGGCTGGCCGTGGCGGCGGCCGCCGCCGAGCGGGACGGCGCCGCCCGGTCCGGCCGACCGGCGGACTCCGTATGGCTCGTGGAGTTCTCCGGCATCGGCGCGGGCACCGCCGCCGATCTGGCCCAGGTCGTCGCCACCACCCTGGGCATCCGGGACGACGGCCCCACTCCGCTGCCCGGCACCGGCAGCGCCACCCCGTCGCTGCCGCACCGCCTCGCCGCCGTGCTGCGGGACCGCCGTACCCTGCTCGTCCTGGACAACTGCGAGCACGTGGTCGACGCCGCCGCCGAACTCGCCGAGCTCCTCCTGCGCACCGCCCCCGGCCTGCGGGTCCTGGCCACCGGGCAGGAGCCGCTCGGGCTGCCGGGCGAGACGGTGTTCCTCGTGGAGCCGCTGTCGCCCGACGACGCCGTGCGGCTGTTCATGGAGCGGGCGGCATCGGCGGCCCCCGGCTTCCCGCGCTCCCTCGATGCCCTGGACGAGCCCGGCCGGCAGGCCGTCGCCGAGATCTGCCGTCGCCTCGACGGCATCCCGCTCGCCCTGGAACTCGCCGCGACTCGCGTACGGGCCCTGGGCGTACGGGAGTTGGCGGCACGACTGCACGACCGTTTCCGGGTGCTGACGTTCGGGCGGCGCGGCGCCCCCGCCCGCCAGCAGACGCTGCGGGCGATGATCGACTGGAGCTGGGAGTTGCTCGGCGCGCCCGAGCGCATCGTGCTGCGCCGCCTGGCCGCGCACCGCGACGGCTGCGACCTGGAGGCGGCCGAGGCGGTCTGCGCGGGGGACGGCGTGGGCCGGGAGGAGATACCGGACCTGGTCACCCGGCTGGTCGACCGGTCCCTGGTGGTCGTGGTGGACGGTCCGGCCGGGCCCCGCTACCGGCTGCTGGAATCCGTCGCCGCGTACGCCGCCGAGCGGCTGCAGGAGACGGAGGACCTCACCGCCGTACGGGACCGGCATCTGCGCCACTACCGGAACCTGGCCGAGCGGGCGGAGCCGCGGTTGCGCGGCGCCGGGCAGCGGTCGTGGCTCGCCCGGCTGGACGCCGAAGCGGGCAACCTCCGGGCGGCGCTGGACGAGGCGGTGCGTCGCGCGGAGGCGGGCGAGCCCGGGGATGCGGTCCGGCTGGCCACCGCCCTGGCCTGGTGGTGGCTGCTGCGGGGCAGGCTCACCGAGGCCCGCCGGAGCCTGGGCTCGATACCGGCGGCATCTCCCGGCGTACCCGGGTACGCCGAACTCGGCCTGCTGCGCTCCGCGTTCGCGCTGCTGACCGGAGACCGCGGGACAGTCGACGCCACGGCGCCGACGGGCGGCCGGTTCGCCGTTGACGGCGAGGCCGTCCCCGACACGGTGCGCCGGGCCCGCGCGCTGTGGCTGTGCGCGTACGGCCTGTTCAGCGCGGGCGACGCGGGCGCGGCCGAGGAGCTGAACGACCACGCCCTGGCGCTGTTCACCGCCGCTCGGGACGAGTGGGGCACCGCCGCGACACTCGGGCTGCGTGCGACGCTGGCGCTGGTCCGGGGCGACCTCGCCGGACTGGGGCGCGACGGTTCGCGCAGCGCCCGGATCTTCCACGAACTGGGCGACCAGTGGGGCGAGTTGCAGACCGTCTCGCCGCTCGCCGCGCTCGCCGAGATCAAGGGCGCCTACGCGGAGGCCGAGCGGCGTCAGCACGAAGGGCTGCGGATGGCGCGGGAGTTGGGCCTGGAGGCCGAGGTGTCCGCCCGGCTGTCGGGGCTCGGCCGTCTGGCGCTGCTCGCGGGCGCCTGGGACCGCGCCCGCGATCTGCACGAGCAGGCGCGCCGGATCGCCGTCGAGCAGGGGTACAAGTACGGGGAGATCCACGCCGAGATGGGCCTCGCGCTGGGCGCGCGCCGCTCCGGGGACCTCGACGGGGCCGAGGCACGTCTGCTGCGCATCCGCGACGGCCACGCCGAGGTGTCGTCGCGGGCGGGTGATCACCTCCTCCTGGCCGAGCTGGGCTTCGTCGCCGAACTGCGGGCCGACGCCCACGCCGCCGCGGCGCACCACGAGGAAGGACTGCGGATCGCCCGCGTGCTCGCCGAGCCCCGCGCCCTGGCGCTGTCGCTGGAGGGCCTCGCGGGCGCGGCGGCCCTTTCCCGCACGGCTACGGGCGCGTCCGGGGCGGCTCTCCTGCTGGGCGCGGCCGCCGCCGCGCGCGGCCGGGCCGGGGCGCCGCTGCCGCCCGCCGAACGCGCGGACGTCGACCGGATCACGGCCGCGGCCCGCACCACGCTCGGCGCGTCCGCGTTCACCGAGGCGTACGCGCGCGGCACGACGCTCTCACCGGACCAGGCCGTCCTGCACGCCCGCCCGGGCGACTCGCGCCGATCGGACGAAATCACTCCTCGGCCGTGCGTTTCCTGAGGCGACGGCACCCCGCGCGCCGGCCGAACCGGCGGCCGCAGCTCGCTTCCGCCACCTGTCGCACCCTCGCGGTGCCACACCGCGCGAGCCTCGGCGGGTGCTCGAAACAACTACAAGACCGATACTGGCGAGGGAGCGGCAGACACCGACCGGCACCAGCTGAGACAGCGTCAGCGAACTCGGCCTCAGGTCGGCATCTGCCCCGCCCCACCACTCCGTCGACCGACAGGGACCGCCACGATCCAGAACTAGTCACACCCAATCCGACCAGGCAACATGCAGGACAGGGAACTGTCTGCCAACGTCACTCGGAGGAACCAGTGAAGATGTTGATCAACGTGGCCGAGACCGTCGTCGACGATGCCTTGCGCGGAATGGCCTCGGCCCATCCCGATCTGGTCGTCGACGTCGACAACCGGGTGATCCTGCGCCGGGACGCGCCGGTCGCCGGGCAGGTGGCGCTGGTGTCCGGTGGGGGTTCGGGGCACGAGCCGCTGCACGGCGGGTTCGTCGGGCCCGGGATGCTGTCGGCGGCCTGTCCGGGTGAGGTGTTCACCTCGCCGGTGCCGGACCAGATGGTGCGGGCGGCGGCCGCCGTGGACAGTGGCGCCGGGGTGCTGTTCATCGTGAAGAACTACACCGGCGACGTGCTCAACTTCGACATGGCCGCCGAGCTCGCCGAGGACGAGGGCATCCAGATCGCCAAGGTCCTGGTGAACGACGACGTCGCGGTGACCGACAGCCTGTACACCGCCGGACGGCGCGGCACCGGGGCCACCCTGTTCGTGGAGAAGATCGCGGGCGCCGCCGCCGAGGAGGGGCAGCCGCTGGAGCGGGTCGAGGCGGTGGCGCGGCTGGTCAATGAGCGGTCGCGGAGCTTCGGGGTCGCGCTCGGCGCGTGCAGCACCCCCGCCAAGGGTGCGCCCACCTTCGATCTGCCGTCCGGCGAGCTGGAGTTGGGGATCGGCATCCACGGCGAGCCGGGGCGTGAGCGGCGCCCCATGATGACGTCCGGGGAGATCGCCGAGTTCGCGGTGAACGCCGTGCTGGAGGACCTGAACCCGAGCAGCCCGGTCCTGGTGCTCGTCAACGGCATGGGCGCCACCCCGCTGCTCGAGCTGTACGGGTTCAACGCCGAGGTGCAGCGGGTGCTCGGCGATCGCGGGGTGCCGGTCGCCCGCACCCTCGTCGGGAACTACGTCACCTCGCTCGACATGGCCGGCGCGTCCGTCACGCTCTGCGAGATGGACGAGGAGCTGCTGCGGCTGTGGGACGCGCCGGTCAGCACGGCGGGGCTGCGCTGGGGCAGGTGACAGCCCGGCCCGAGTTCGTCAACGCACCTACCAGGCAAGGAGACCAAGTGCTCGACGCCGACTTCTTCCGGCGCTGGATGTTCGCGACCGCGGTGGCCGTGGACCATGACGCGGCCCGGCTCACCGAACTCGACTCGGCGATCGGTGACGCCGACCACGGCAGCAATCTGCAGCGCGGTTTCGCCGCGGTCTCGCAGATCCTGGAGCAGGAGCCCCCGGACACGCCGGGCGGCGTGCTCACCCTCGCGGGGCGGCAGCTGATCTCCAAGGTGGGCGGCGCGTCCGGTCCGCTGTACGGGACGCTGCTGCGCCGCACCGGCAAGGCGCTCGGCGACGCCGCCGAGGTGAGCGAGGCCGATCTCGCGGCGGCGCTGCGGGCCGGAGTGGACGCGGTGGCGGCGCTCGGCGGAGCCGCGCCGGGCGACAAGACCATGCTCGACGCGCTGGTCCCGGCCGTGGACGCGCTGGACGGCGGAGACTTCGCGGCGGCCCGGGCCGCGGCCGGGCACGGGGCGGAGGCGACGACGCCCTTGCAGGCCCGCAAGGGCCGGGCCAGCTATCTGGGCCCGCGCAGCATCGGGCATCAGGATCCCGGTGCCACGTCGTCGGCGCTGCTGATCGGCGCGCTCGCCGACACGGCCGAAGGGGGCGCCGCGTGAACGCCCCGGACAAGGCCGTCGGCATCGTGCTCGTCTCGCACAGCCGGGAGGTCGCCGAGTCGGTGACCCGGCTCGCGGCGGGGCTCGCCGGTGGCGGCGCCCTCGCGCCGGTGGCCGCGGCGGGCGGCACCGAGGACGGCGGGCTCGGCACCAGCTCCGAGCTGATCTCGGCGGCCGCGGCGTCGGTCGACCGGGGCGCGGGCGTCGCCGTCCTGGTGGACCTCGGCAGCGCGGTGCTCACCGTGAAGTCCCTGCTCGCCGAGGGGGACGAACTCCCGGACGGGACACGGCTCGTGGACGCCCCGTTCGTGGAGGGCGCGGTCGCCGCCGTCGTCTCCGCGTCGGCCGGCGCCGATCTGGACGCGGTGGTGGCCGCGGCCTCCGAGGCGTACACGTACCGCAAGGAGTGAGGGAGGACGGCCCCTCAGGGGGCCGCCACCAGCTTTCCGGCCGCCGCCCGTCCCGCCGTCGCCGCCGCGCGACGGCTCTCGATGGGCCGGGCGGTCGTACCGGGGAAGAGGATGTACGTGACCTCGTCGGCGGTGCCGCCCCGCACCGGGTCGGGATTGATGCCGAGGCCGCGGGCGGCCGCGTAGGAGGCCTCGCCGATGAGGTCGGTCGGGCCGGTGTCGCCGACGACGGCGTACAGCACCTTGTCGCGGTGGACGAGCGCGGCGACCGTCCCGCCCCGGATGCCGGAGCGTGCCGGCTTCCAGATGCGGCTCGCGCCGGGGACGACCACGTAGGGAAGCCGTTCCGCGCTCAACTGCCGTCCGTCGGACTGCTGGTACGCCGTCGTGTTCAGGAACAGCGGATCGGTACGGCGGTTGCAGTGACGGCCGGGGCGGCCGTCGCAGTCGACGTCGAGATCGGCCTTCCAGTACACGGCGCCGCGCCGGCCGCACACCGGGATGTTCGCGCGGGCTCCGTCGTCGCTGCGGTAGCGGCCGCGCGAGATCTGCGGGCAGCCGCGCACGGCGGCGCGCAGCGCGGTGGCGCTCACGCCTCCCTCGCGGGTGGACGGCGCGGCCACGTCCGGTTCCTGACGGGTGTTCGGCTCGGCGGCCGCCGGGGGCAGCGCGGCCGGGGCGAGGAGAGCGGCGCCGCAGACGGCGGCGAGGGCCAGGGATCGAGGGTGCACGCGGAAGCCTTCGGTCGGGGACGGAGCACGAGACGGGAACGTCTGGGCCGGCCGGGACGACCGGGGGACATACCCGTCCAATGTGGGGTGGCCACGCGGCCGCGTCCACCGCTGGTGGGCCGGACGGGCACGCACCCCCTCTTGATGAGGACCCGTCACCCATGCCATACAGGTCTGAGGTCTGTACCAATTCGGCCCCGCCGAGCGGAAGGCATCCCGTGCGACGTGTCCCCCCACGCCCGCTGCTCCCCCGAGCGGCCTGCGCCACCGCCCTGTTGACGGTCCTCTCCGGCTGCGGGCTGCTGTCCTCCGGCGACGGCGCGGACGGCCCGGCCCTTTCGGAGCCGCTCGGCGTCACCGCGCAGGCGGGCAGCGCCACCTCCGTGCACGTCATGTGGAACCGGCCGACGAGCACCGCCGGCGTCGAGGGCTACGAGGTCTACCGGGGCAAGGTACGGGTGAAGCAGTTGCCCGCGACCCAGCAGATGGTCGACGTCACCGGGCTGCGGCCGAAGACGCGGTACGTGTTCACCGTGCGGGCCCGCGACAAGGACGGGGAGCCGGGCCCGGCGAGCCGCCGGGTCACCGTGACGACCCCGGCCGCCGTCGCCGCGGACCGTTCCGCGCCGTCCAGGCCGACCGGTCTGCGCGGGGAGGCGGACGGGGCGCGCTCGGTGTCGCTGTCGTGGCGGAAGGCGCACGACGACAAGGGCGTCGTCTCGTACGACGTCTACCAGGGCACGACGAAGATCCACAGCGTGCCGGGGACCCGGACCGAGGCCCTGCTGACGGGGATGCGGCCGGGCACCGCGTACACCTTCTCGGTGCGGGCGCGGGACGCCGCCGACAACACCTCCCCCGCGAGCGAGAAGGTGCGGCTGACGACCGCGCGGGGCGAGGACGAGGGGGCCGGCACCGCGCCCGCCGACTTCCGGGCGGCCCTGCGCCGCTCGGACGGCGCCTCGTACATCGATCTGACCTGGACAGCGCCGCGCACCGGCGGCGACGTGCCGGCGTACCAGGTGTACCTGGACGGGAAGCAGGCCACCACGGTCGTCTGGGGCGACAGCGCGCCCAAGGGAGCGGCGAAGTACAGCTTCTACACAGGTGACGGCGGCGACGCCCGGCACCGGGTGAAGATCCGGGCGCAGTTGCCGGACGGGACCTGGGGCGCGTTCTCGCCGGAGCGGACGGTGACCGGTCGTCAGTAGGCGCGGCTGGGCCGGACGACGGAACATGTCACCTGCCCGGCCCCGGTCCGCATGCGCCCGCGTCGGCCGGGACTTTGGCTGAGCGTCAGGCAGCACGGGCTTTGCCGACTCGGGCGGGGCACGGGACGTACCGCCTCCCGTGCCGCCGGAGGGCAGACAGCATGCGCATCACGTCGACCATCGCTCGCTCCGGACTCACCGTCGCGGCCGCGGCCGCGCTGCCGCTGGCGCTGGCCGCCCCCGCGGCGCACGCCTCGGGAGTCTCGGTCACCGCCGACGGTTCCACGGTGACGGCCACCACCACGGCCTGCACGAACGGCGGCAACGGTTCGCTCCTGGCCGCCGGCCAGGCCGACTTCGCCCAGGGCCGGCAGACGGCGCTCACCTCGGGGAGCGCCACCTGGACCGGCGTCGCCTCCGGTACCTACACGGTCGTGGTCGTCTGCGCGGACCACTCGACGGCGGGCACCCAGTCGGTGACCGTCTCGGCGAGCCCGACGATCTCGGCGACGTCCAGCCCGCTGGGCGGCGTCCGGGGCGGCCTCGGCGGGGCGTCCGAGGACTACGGCACGCTGACGTACGCCGCGGGCGGCACCCTGGTGGCCGCCGCCGTGGCCGGTGGCGTCTGGTACCTGCGGCGCCGCCGCGCCTGAGCCGATGCGGGAAGGCCGCCGCCCGGGGTCCGGGCGGCGGCCTTCGCGCGTTCAGTCCTCCGAGGCCTTCGGTTCCGGCGCTTCGAGTTCGCTCAGCGTGCGTTCGAGCCAGCGGACCCAGAACGTCTCCAGGTCGATGCCGGCCCGGAGCACCGCGTGCCGCAGCCGGTCCGCCTCGGAGTCCTTCTCCGGCGGGAAGTCCCGTCGGTCGATCTCCTCATAGGTGGCCAACTGCCGCCGGTGCAGGTCGAGATGGCGGTGGAGTTCGGCGTCGACACCGGACGTGCCGACGACCGCGGCGGAACGCAGGCGCAGCAGCAGGGGGTCCCGCATCGGCTTGGGGTCCTGGGGCGCCGCGGTCCAGCGCTCCAGTTCGGCCCGCCCGTCCGGCAGGACCTCGTACTCCTTCTTCTGGCCGCGCGCCGGTGCCTGGGCCGGCAGGGCGCGGATCAGCCCGTCGCGCTCCAGCTTGCCCAGCTCCCGGTAGATCTGCTGGTGCGTCGCCGACCAGAAGTAGCCGATGGACCGGTCGAACCTGCGGGTCAGTTCGAGGCCGGACGACGGCTTCTCCAGGAGGGCCGTGAGGATCGCGTGCGGCAGTGACATGGCGTAAGCCTAGAGCGGGTCTCTCGGGCGGAGGGGTGGTCACGCGGCCGGCGGGCCCGGCCACGTGACCACCCGGTTCAGGGGGTCGGGGCGTGGCTCAGAGGGCCGCGGCGACCTCGGTGCCCTGCTTGATGGCGCGCTTGGCGTCCAGCTCGGCGGCGACGTCGGCGCCGCCGATGAGGTGCGGGGTGCGTCCCGCGGCCACCAGGTCGTCGTACAGGGACCGCAGGGGCTCCTGTCCCGCGCACAGCACGACCGTGTCGACGGGGATCAGGGACTGCTCGCCGTCGACGGTGATGTGCAGGCCGGCGTCGTCGATCAGGTCGTAGGTGGCGCCCGCGACCATCGTGACGCCCCGGTGGCGCAGCTCGGTGCGGTGGATCCAGCCGGTGGTCTTGCCGAGGCCCGCGCCGACCTTGGAGGTCTTGCGCTGGACGAGGTGGACCTGGCGCGGCGGGGTGGGCCGCTCGGGCTTCGTGAGGCCGCCCCGGTCGGCGTAGTCCATGTCGACGCCCCACTGGCGGAAGTAGGTGGCCGGGTCCTGGCTCGCCTGTTCGCCGCCGTCGGTGAGGTACTCGGCGACGTCGAACCCGATGCCGCCCGCGCCGATGACGGCCACGCGGTCGCCGACGGGCGCTCCCCTGCGCAGTACGTCGAGGTAGCCGACCACGCTGGGGTGGTCGACGCCCTCGATGACCGGGGTGCGCGGGCTGACGCCGGTGGCGACGACGACCTCGTCGTACCCGTCGAGGCCGTCGGCGCCGACCCGGGTGCCGAGGCGTACGTCCACGTCGCGCAGGTCGAGCTGGGTACGGAAGTAGCGCAGCGTCTCGTCGAACTCCTCCTTGCCGGGGACCTTGCGGGCGACATTGAGCTGGCCGCCGATCTCGGCGGCGGCGTCGAAGAGCGTCACCTCGTGTCCGCGTTCGGCGGCGGAGACCGCGCAGGCCAGACCGGCGGGACCGGCGCCGACGACGGCGACGCGCTTCTTCGTGCGGGTCGGCGAGAGGACGAGCTCGGTCTCGTGGCAGGCGCGCGGGTTGACGAGGCAGGAGGTGATCTTGCCGCTGAAGGTGTGGTCGAGGCAGGCCTGGTTGCAGCCGATGCAGGTGTTGATGGTGTCGGAGCGGTCGGCGGCCGCCTTGTTCACGAAGTCCGGGTCGGCGAGCATCGGGCGGGCCAGCGAGACCATGTCGGCGGCGCCGTCGGCGAGCAACTCCTCGGCCAGTTCCGGGGTGTTGATGCGGTTCGTGGTGACGAGGGGGACGGACACCGCGCCCATGAGCTTCTTGGTGACCCAGGTGTAGGCGCCGCGCGGCACGGAGGTCGCGATGGTCGGGATGCGGGCCTCGTGCCAGCCGATGCCGGTGTTGATGATGGTGGCGCCGGCCGCCTCGATCTCCTTGGCGAGCCGCACGACCTCTTCGTGGGTGGAGCCGCCGGGGACCAGGTCCAGCATGGAGAGGCGGTAGATGAGGATGAAGTCGTCGCCGACGCGCTCGCGGACCCGCTTCACGATCTCGACGGGGAAGCGGGTGCGGTTCTCGTAACTGCCGCCCCAGCGGTCGGTGCGCTGGTTGGTGTGGGCGACGATGAACTCGTTGATGAGGTAGCCCTCGGAGCCCATGATCTCGACGCCGTCGTACCCGGCCGACCTGGCGAGCTCGGCGGTGCGCGCGAAGTCCTCGATGGTCTGCTCGACGTCGGCGTCGCTCAGTTCGTTCGGGACGAACGGGCTGATGGGGGCCTGGATCGGGCTCGGCGCGACCAGGTCCTCGTGGTACGCGTAGCGGCCGAAGTGCAGGATCTGCATCGCGATCCTGCCCCCGGCGGCGTGCACCGCGTCGGTGACCTCGCGGTGCTGGGCGGCCTCTTCCTCGGTGGTCAGCTTGGCACCGCCGGCCCACGGGCGGCCCGCCTCGTTCGGGGCGATGCCGCCCGTGACCATGAGGCCGACACCGCCCCGGGCGCGGGTCGCGTAGAACTCGGCCATCCTCGCGAAGCCGTTCTCCGCCTCCTCCAGACCCACGTGCATCGAGCCCATCAGGACGCGGTTGGGCAGGGTGGTGAAGCCCAGGTCGAGCGGGGCGAGAAGGTGGGGGTAGCGGCTCATGGGGCCCTCCGTGCGCGGCGAACGTCGTACCTGTTGTAGACGACGCCGGCACGTTTATGCAACAAGTTGCAGAAGAGAGGTGCGCCACCCCGGCCCCGCGCCTCAGGGGGTGAGCAGCCGGTTGCGCAGGCTCTGGATGGTCGCGTCGTCGAGGCCGAGGCCCTTGCGGAGATACGCGTCGAAGCTGCCGTAGATGTGGTCGACCTCGGCGAACGCGGCGCGCAGCCAGGAGAGTTCGACCGCCTCGGGGTTGCCCGTGTAGTCGTTGCTGGCGAGGAAGTCGGCCTCCACGGTGGCGCGCGGGACACCGAGCAGGGTGAGCAGCACGGCGGTGCCCCAGCCGGTGCGGTCCTTGCCCGCCGAGCAGTGGTAGACGGTGGCCCCGGCGTTGGTGTCGACGGCCGTGAGCAGGTCCTTGAAGGCGTGGTCGGCGCCGACGAAGTTGACCATGAACGGGTAGCCGATGGACTGCCCGAGGTCGGAGGAGCCGGAGAACAGTCCGGCGGCGATGGCCTGGGCGAGGGTCATCAGGGCCGGATCGTGGAAGCTCACCCCGTGCGCCAGGGACACCACGTCGGCGACCTGGTAGGCGACACCGGCGGGGACCTTGTCCGGCTCGTCCTTGCGCTCGAAGTAGTTGCGCAGGTCGACGTCGCGGGTGATGCCCTGGTCGACGATGCGCTGCTGCTCGGCGGCGGTGAGGTTGCTGAGCTTGTTGCTGCGGTAGACGATCCCGTACTTGACCCAGCGGCCGTCGCTCGTACGGTAGCCGCCGGCGTCGCGGAAGTTCTTCGCGGAGGCGATGCCGAGGGAGCGTTCGGCGACGACGTAGGCGCCGCCGGTGTCGGGGGTCAGCTCGAAGTACCAGCGCCGGTCGGCCGCCAGCTTGCCCGCGGGCACCGTCAGGGTGCCGGTGCCGGCCGCGCTGCCGAGTGAGGTGCCGGGGTCGCTCGCGTCGGGCTCGGTGTGGGCCGTGACCTGGACGGTCGTCGCCGGCGACGACCAGGAGAGCGTGTACGAGCCGTCGGCGGCGAGGTGGGCTGCCGCCTGCGTGAACGGCACGGGCTGCGCCGCGAGGCGCTCCGCGGTGGCGGTGGGGGTGTGCGGCTCGGCCAGTGCCGGGTGGGCCAGGGTGGCGGTGCCGGTGAGGACCAGGGTGGCCAGTGCGGCTGCGGTCAGGCGTCTGGGCTGCATGGTCGGGCGTCTCCTCGCGGTGGGGGCGGCGACTTCGGCAGCCATGATGTCGACGGGGGGCGCCGGTTTGAACTGGAGCGTGGATCAAAGCGGGGGCGGTGGGGTTGTGACGGGTGACAAGAGGGGGCGTCGTGGTCGGGTGCGGCTCCGGTGGGGGCTGGTCGCGCAGTTCCCCGCGCCCCTGAAGGCATGCGCTGCGCGCAGCCTTCCCCTGAGGCCGCAACTCCGCCACGCCTCCCCGACAGGTGCTGCATGGGACACGCCTCCCCGACGGGTGCCGCACGTGGCACGCCTCTCCACCAAGGCACCGCACGGGACGCCCCCCTCCGCTAACGCACCGCACGGGACGCACCCCTCCACCGACGCACCACACGGAGCACGCCCCTCCACCAAGGCACCGCACGGGACGCACCCCTCCACCGACGCACCACACGGGGCACGCCCCTCCACCGACACACCACACGGGACGCACCCCTCCACCAAGGCACCGCACGGGGTGCGCCTCTCCACCGACGCACCGCACGGGGCACGCCCCTCCACCGACGCACCGCACAGGGTGCGCCCCTCCGATGAGATGGCGCACGCAGTGCGCATCTCAGGGGCGCGGGGAACTGCGCGAGAAGCGGCCACCGGCGCGCACACGAACAACAACCCGTCGAAAGCGCCGGGAACCGCGCGACCGGCCACGACGGCCCCCGCACCCAGTTGTAGAGTGCAACGAGCGCAGGGAGAGGATCGGCACGTGGCGCAGGACGAACGGGACGGGGGCCGGCAGGCCGCCGTGGAGGTCATTCAGCGGGAGCTGACGTCCTTCGCACGGCGCGCGAGGGCGACGGCGGCACGGATCCACCCCGAGCTGTCCCTGGTGTCGTACACGCTGCTCAGCCATCTCGACGAGCAGGGCGGCTGCCGCGCCACGGACCTCGCGGCGCACTACGCGCTGGACAAGTCGACGGTCAGCCGCCAGGTCTCCGCGTTGGAGCGCTCCGGCCTCGTGATGCGGCGCGTGGACCCGGACGACCACCGGGTCCAGGTCCTGCACCCGACCGAGGCCGGCGCGGAGATCCTGCGGCAGGTGACGGTCAGCCGCCGGCAGATATTCGGCGACCGCCTGACGGACTGGCCGGCGGACGACCTCGAACGGTTCGCCGCGTACCTGGTGCGCTACAACGAGGCCGCGCGGGAGGACTGAGCGCCCCCCGGCACCCGCGCGGTGCGGAACCGCGTGGTGCGCCGCAGCCGGAAGCCGAGCGCCTCGTACAGCCGGATCGCGTTCGTGTTGGCCGCGCTGGTGTGCAGGAACGGCGTCTCGCCGCGATCCCTGATCCCGGCGGCGACGGCCCGCACGAGCCGCCCGGCGAGTCCCTGTCCGCGGTACGCGGGGTCGGTGCAGACGGCGCTGATCTCGGTGAACCCCGGCGGGTGCAGCCGCTCCCCCGCCATGGCGGCGAGCACACCGTCGCGCCGGATCCCCAGGTAGGTGCCGAGTTCGATGGTGCGCGCCTCGAACGGACCGGGCTCGGTGCGGGCCACCAGATCGAGCATCTCCGGCACGTCGGCCTCGGTCAGGCGCACCGCCTCCGGGTCGTGCGCCGCGTCCACCCCGTCGTCGACGAACTGCACGCCGGGCAGGTCGAAGACGGCCTCCCAGCCCTCGGGCAGGTCCTCGCTCACCCCGGGGACCGGCACGGTGCCGTCGGAGTCGGCGAACGCGGCGAGGTCCGTCCAGTCCCCGGCCGTGAAGTCGTCGGGCAGGGCCAGCCACGGCGAGACGTCGGCCGGGTAGCGCAGCACCCGGCCGCTGCGCTCGGCGAAGCGCGCGTGCGGGCCGGTCAGCGCGGCGTACGCGGGGTTGTCCAGCGGGTGCGCCCCGGCGTCGGGCAGGCCGGCGCCCCCGTGCTCCTCGTACGTCTGCGTCATACCGGTCCCCTTCGCGCGTGGTGAGGTGTGTTCCGTCGTCCTGTCAGTGCGCCGCGGCACACCTCACCGTCGAACCCCCGGGTCGGGGCGGTTCATTCCCGTGCGCGCAGGGTGTTCACGAGCCTGCAATGTGTTGCCGGGCGGTGATCGCGCTTGGCATGCTGGCGCGATGCCGACGATGCCACTCCATGATCAGGTCGAGGCGCTGCTCGCCGCCGCCGACGCGGGCACGCTGCCGATCGTCGCCGCCGGCGACCCGGTGCTGCGCCGCCCCGCCGAACCCGTCGACGGACAGCTCGACGACGCTCTCCTCGACCGGCTCGTCGAGGTGATGCGCCGCACCATGCACGCGGCGCCCGGCGTGGGGCTCGCCGCGCCGCAGATCGGGGTGGCGCTGCGGCTCGCGGTGCTGGAGGACGCGGCGACGGTGACCGAGGAGGTGCGGGCGGCCCGGGGCCGGGTGCCGCTGCCGTTCCGGGTCCTGGTCAATCCGTCGTACGAGGCCGTGGACGGCGGGCGCCGGGTGGCGTTCTACGAGGGGTGTCTGAGCGTGCCGGGCTACCAGGCGGTGGTCGCCCGGCACGAGCGGGTGCGGCTGCGCGCCCTGGACGAGCGCGGGCGCGCCGTCGACGAGGAGGTCGGCGGCTGGCCCGCGCGGATCGTGCAGCACGAGACGGACCATCTCGACGGCACCCTGTATCTGGACCGGGCCGAGCTGCGCTCCCTGTCGTCCACGCAGACACAGGCGGCGGTGGAGCGCTGGGCGCAGCCGACGCCCCGGCTGGCCGCGGCCGAGCTGGGGTTCCCGCTGCCGGAGTCCGGCTGACGCTCAGTCCATGGGCGGCATCTCACCCTGCGTCCTGGTGACGTCGATGACGGAGAACGCGCAGCCCTGCGGGTCGGCCACCGAGGCCATCCGGCCGAAGGGGCTGTCCATCGGGCCGAAGTGCAGCTTGCCGCCGAGGCGCTGCACGGTGGCGACGGCGGCGTCGCAGTCCTCGACGACGAAGTACACGTTGACGTACGACGGCACGTGTTCCGGGAAACCGTCCCCCATCCGCATCCGGCCGAGGACGGGCTCGTCGCCGAGCTGCCAGACGTGGAAGTCGACGTGCTCGTCGGCGACCTTCTTGGCGTCGTACGGGAAGACGGACGTGAAGAACGTGTCGGTCTTGGCGGCGTCGCGGGTGTTGACCTCGGCCCAGCAGTACGCGCCGGGTTCGTTGACCGCCTCGAAGCCCTCGTGCGAGCCGGGCTGCCAGAGGCTGAACATGACGCCGGCCGGGTCCTGGACGGTGACCATGGTGCCGAAGTCGGAGACCTGCATCGGCTCCATCATCAGGGTGCCGCCCGCGCCCGCGGCCTTCCGGGCGCTGGCGGCGACGTCGGGGGCGGCGAGGTAGAGGTTCCAGGACGGCGGGACGCCCTCCGCGCCGGGCATCTGCGGCACGAGGGCGGCGACGTGCTTGCCGTCGGCGTTCTTCGCCTGCGTGTAGTTGCCGTACTCCTCGGCTCCCGGGTCGTAGCTCCAGCCGAACAGCTCGGTGTAGAAGGCCTTCGCCGCCTCCAGGTCCGGATACATGGCGTCGGCCCAGACGGGCGCGCCCTCGGGACGTAGGGACATGACGCGACACCCTTTCCTGGGGGTGCCGGGCGGCGGTGCGCCCGGCGGCTACGGCTCCACGCTAGGCCTGCGCGCCCCGGTCCGCGATCGGTGCGCCGGTGCCGGGGACGCGAGGTCGAGGGTGGGCGCCACCACGGCGAACGCCTCGTCGAGGAGGGACACCGGGTCCTGCGCCCCGTCCCCCGCACTCCAGCGCTGGAGGACGACGTGGAAGGCGGTGAGGGCGGCGCCCGCGGCGAGCGCGGGGTACAGGTCGGCGACGGGATCGCGGCCGGTCCTGCGGGCCAGCTCGGCCGCGAGGTCGTCGCGCCAGCGGTCCTGGCGCTCCAGGAACCGCGCGAGCAGCGCCGGGGTGCGCAGGATCAGCCGGACCACGCGGAGCGCCCGCTCGGAGTCGGCGGCGCAGGTGGTGACGGGCACCCGGACGGTGTGCAGCAGCGCCTCGGACGGCGTCTCGTCGGCCGGCCGGCCGACGAGTGCGGTCCGCATGTCGTCGCCCATACCGGCCAGGAACTGGACGACGACGTCCTCCTTGGACCGGAAGTAGCGGAAGAACGTCCGCTTCGAGACTCCGGCGGAGTCCACGATCTCGTCGACGGTGACGGCGTCGAAGCCTCTGATGGCGAGCAACTGCAGCGCCGCCTCGGTCAGTTCGTCGGCGACGAGCTGCCGCTTGCGCTCGGCCAGGGTCGACTCTGCTCGGGTACTCACCCGTGCATCCTACATGCCGTGCCTCTCATGGCACCAGAAGCACTTCTTGACACCAAGTGCCATCGGGGTCAATCTGTGCCGCATGACACGGGAGCGATGGACCGACGACCGAATGTCCGACCAGAGCGGCCGCACGGCCGTCGTGACGGGAGCGAACAGCGGGGTGGGGCTCGCGACGGCCCGGGCCCTCGCGCGGCACGGGGCGCGTGTGGTCCTCGCGGTGCGCGACGCCGACCGGGGGCGCCGCGCCGCCGCCGGCATCACCGCCGAGTTCCCGGCCGCCCGGCTCGACGTGCGCCACCTGGACCTGGCCGACCTCGACTCCGTCCGCGCGTTCGCCGAGGGGATGCGTGCCGGGCGGCAGCGGGTCGATCTGCTCGTCAACAATGCCGGGGTGATGGCGCCGCCGCGCACGCTCGGCGCGCAGGGGCACGAGCTGCAGTTCGCGACGAACCATCTGGGCCACTTCGCGCTCACCGGGCTGCTGCTCGACCTGCTCGCCGGGGGCGACGACTCCCGCGTGGTGACGGTGAGTTCGCCCAATCACCGGCAGGCCCGGATCGCCTTCGACGACCTGGACGGGGAGCGCGCGTACTCCCCCATGGGCCACTACGGCCAGTCGAAGCTCGCGAACGCCGTCTTCGGGCTGCACCTGCACCGGCTGCTCGGGCGCACCGACAGCCCGGTCCGCAGCGTGCTCGCGCATCCCGGGTACGTGGCGACGAATCTGCAGAAGGGAACCCCGGTCGCGGGGGTGCGGCTGCTGTACGGGCGGCTGCTCGCGCCGCTCGCCCAGGGACCGGCCGACGGTGCGCTGTCCGTGCTCTACGCGGCGACCGAACCGGGCGTCCGGGGCGGCGAGTTCATCGCGCCGGGCGGCCGGGGCGAGCTGCGCGGGGCCCCGGTCAGGGTGGAGCCCGCGCCGCGCGCCGCGGACGCCGCTACCGGCCGCCGCCTGTGGGAGGTGTCAGAGCGGCTGACCGGTGTGCGCTTCCCGCTGCCGGTGGCCGGGTGAACGGCCGTCGTCGTCGCGTCCACTGGCGCAGCCGCTCGGCGGGCCGGGGCAGCACCACGAACGCCTCGGCCTGGAGGCAGGCCCAGCCGATGCGCGGCAGGTCGCGGGCGGTGGGGTAGACGACGAAGCGGGGCTGCCACTCGGGCCGGAACTTGGCGTTGAAGCGGTACAGCGACTCGATCTGGAACCAGCGGGAGACGAAGACGAGCAGGGACCGCCACACTCTCAGCACCGGTCCGGCGCCGAGCCGTTCGCCGCGGGCCAGCGCGGCGCGGAAGACCGCGAAGTTGAGGGAGACGCGGCTGATGCCGAGGGCGGGCGCGTCGCGCAGGGCGGCGACGATGAGGAGTTCGTTGAGGCCGGGCTCGGCGGTGCGGTCGCGGCGCATCAGGTCCAGGGAGAGTCCGTCGTCGCCCCAGGGCACGAAGTGCAGCAGGGCGCGCACCTGCTCGTGTCCGGCCGCGTCCTTCTGGTGGGCGGTGACGACGACGCAGTCCCCGTCGGCGGGGTCGCCGAAGCGGCCGAGCGCCATGGAGAACCCGCGTTCGGTGGCGCTCCCCCGCCAGGCCGCGGCGGCCTCGCGCAGCTGCTGCTTCTCGGTGTCGTCGAGGTCGCGCACAGGGCGGGTGCGGCAGGAGTATCCGGCGCGTTCGATGCGGTGCACCATCTGGCGCACGTTGCGCATGGCGCGTCCGGAGAGGCTGAAGGCGGCGCAGTCGACGATGGCCTCGTCGCCGAGTTCCAGGGCCCTAAGGCCGCCTTCGCGGATCCACACCTGCCCGCCGAGTTCGCTGCAGCCCATGACCGCGGGGGTCCAGGCGTGCCGCTCGCAGTGGCCGAGGAACTCCTTGATGGCGCCGGGCCAGGCCTCGGGGTCGCCGATCGGGTCGCCGCCGGCGAGGGCGACGCCGGAGACGACCCGGTAGCCGATGGCGGCCTTGCCGGTCGGTGAGAACAGGACGGACTTGTCGCCGCGCAGCGCGAAGTAGCCGAGCGAGTCGCGGCGCCCCTCGCGGTCGAGGAGGGCCCGCAGCCGGGCCGTGCCGTCGGCGGGTGCGAGCCGCACCGGGCGCAGGACGAGGTACGTGGTCGTGGCGCCGGTGACCAGGCCGAGCGCGAGCAGTGACAGATGGACGGCGTCGCCGACGCGATCGGACGCGTAGGTCAGCGGTCCCGCCGCCCCCACGAGCCCGGCCGCCACCTGCTGCACACGGTCGCCGAAGGAGATCCCGTCCCCGGCCTCGTCGCCGGCGCGCACGCCGACGATCAGCAGGCCGATGCCGAAGCTGAGCGAGCCGAGCACGAGCAGATTGCTCAGGGCGCGGATGCGGCCGCGCGGATCGCTGCGGGCCCGGAACTCGTCCCGGAACACGACGAGTCCGGCGCACAGCAGCGCGGAGACGGCCGCGGCGACGAACGCGTGGTGACGCAGTCCCTGGACGACGGCGCTCGCCGCCAGCAGGAGTACGGCGGCCTCCCAGGCGCGCCGTTTGCGGCGGCGCAGGCCCCGGGCGAGCAGCACGAGGAGGAGGCCCGAGGCGAGCGCGGCGGCGCGGGCGATGGAGTCGGCGAGCCCGGGTACGTACGGCGCGATGCGTTCGATGCGGGTGACGCGGACGTGCGGGAAGACGGCCGTCGCGATGTCGAGGAGCCCGATGAGCAGGCACGTGTGACCGGCCACGGCGGCAGGGCGAGGTTTCACAGCCGCCGAGCGTAGGGACGCCGGACACCGGTGGAGTAAGAGCGGGTGAGGAGGAGGGTAAGAAGGCGCGCCCTGGCCAACCCGCCTGCCCGGCGGCCGCTCTTCACCGGAGGAGGCTGCGGGTTCGGCGGTGCGCCGCCCGGCGAGAGGAGAGGTGCGGATGGGCCTGACGAGTCGGGCGTTGCTGTACGCGATGGTGCTGATGGCATTGGGCTGCGTGGGTCTGACGGTGTGGGTGTGGCCACGTCTCGCGGGCCGGGGACCGCTGCCCGTGCTGGGCAGGCTGGGGGCGATCGTGGTGACGCAGTGCGCGGTGCTCCTGGCGTGCGCGGTGGCCGTGAACGGCGAGTTCGAGTTCTACGGCACCTGGGACGAACTGCTCGGTCATGTGTCGACCGCGCCCGCCCACATCGCCGAACTGGGCACCGGCGGCGGCGTCTACGCCCAGCGCACCGCACTGGTGCAGCCCGCCGGTCCACAGGGCCTGGACCGCGTCGAGGGGCTGCCGGTGGGGCCGCCCGCGAAGGTCGGGCGGGTGGAGTCGGTGCGCATCGTCGGACGGCGCACCCATGCGATCGACCCGGCGTTCGTGTATCTGCCGCCGCAGTACTTCCAGCGTCAGTTCCACCGGCAGCGCTTCCCGGTGATCGTGGCGATCAGCGGCTATCCGGGCGGCATCATGAACCTCGCCTCGTTCCTCCGTGTGCCGCAGACGGCTGGGCAGTTGGAGCGGTCGAACCGGATGCAGCCGACGGTGATCGTGATGGTGCGGCCGACGATCGCACCGCCGAGGGACACCGAGTGCGTGGACGTGCCGGGCGGCCCGCAGGCGGAGACGTTCTTCACCCAGGACCTGCCCGAGGCGGTGAAGGCGGCCTACCGGGTGGGCCACGATCCGAGCGCGTGGGGTGCGCTCGGCTACTCGTCGGGCGGCAGCTGCGCCCTGCAACTCGCGCTGCGCAACCCGAGGGTGTACACGTCGGCCGCCGCGCTGTCGGCCGACTACAGGATCGACGACGATCTGACGACGGGCAGCCTGTTCGGTTCGGGACCGCTCGCCGCGCGCCGCAGGGACGGGCACGACCTGATCTGGCGGCTGCGCCATCTGCCGGTGCCGCGGGTGTCGGTGCTGGTGGCCAGCAGCCGGCAGGGCGAGCGGGACTACGGGCCCACCCTGCGGTTCCTCAAGGCGGTGCGCGCGCCGATGACGTCGGCCCGGATCATCCTGCCGCGCGGCAGCCACCACTTCACGACGTGGGTGCGCGAGATCGGGCCCGCGATGGCGTGGATGGGACAGCAGCTGACGTTCCCGCAGGACACGGCACCGGCACCCCGCCCGCCGCACAGGACCGCGCAGGCCGGGGCGCCGCCCCGGAGGCGCTGACGTCGGGCCTCGTGGCCGGCGGCGTGACTCCCGCCGCCCGTCACCGCCCCGCCCGGCCTGTTCCTCCCGGATCCGACCCGCCTAGGATCGGCGGCCATGACCCTGACCCGGCGTCTCACCTCACGCGTCCTGCTGCTGGACGACCGTGACCGGCTGCTGTTGTTGTGCGGGCGCGATCCGCGGCGGGCGGGGGCCCGTTGGTGGTTCACCGTCGGCGGGGGCGTGGAGGACGGCGAGAGCCATCCGGCGGCGGCCGTGCGCGAGATCCGGGAGGAGACGGCCCTGTCGCTGCCCGTCGCCCGGCTCGGCCCCCTCGTCTGGACCCGGCGCACCGTCTTCCACGTGGACGGGCGCGGGTTCGACCAGCACGAGGAGTACCGCGTCGCGCGCGTCACGGCCGGGGAGCGGGCCCGGATGGAGATCGATCCGGCCGAGGCCCGCTACGGCCATCACTGGTGGTCGGTGCCGGAGCTCGCGGCGACGGACGAGTCCGTACGCCCGCACCGGATGGCCGAACTCCTGCCCGCCCTGTTCCGTCCCGTCCCCGCGGACCGGCCGCCCCTGTATCTGGGACACGTCGACGAGGGCCCCGGGCAGGAAGGAAGCTGAACCCCGGTGCGGACCGGGTGATCAGCCCGCGACGCGGACGCCGAACTGGAAACTGCCGATCGTGCTCATCGACTCGTAGCGGACGACGGTGCCGGGGTACGGCGCGTGCAGCACCTGGCCGTTGCCCGCGTAGAGGCCGACGTGCTCGGTGTTGTTGAAGAAGACCAGGTCACCGGGCTTGAGCTGGCTCATGCCGAGGTGGGGGCCCTCGTTGACCTGGGTGTACGTGACCCGGGAGATCTGGACGCCGGCCTGCGCGTACGCCCACTGGGTCAGGCCCGAGCAGTCGTAGGAGTTGGGGCCGGAGCCGCCGCGGAGGTACGGCTTGCCGATCTGGGAGGCCGCGGCGCTCAGGGCGGCGGCGCCGAACTTGGAGCCGGCCACCTCGTTGCCGAGGTCGACGCGGCTCGCGGAGGAGCGGCTGGCGCGCGTCTCCTCGTCGGCCATGGACTGACGCTCGGCGGCGGTCAGGGAGTTGAGCAGCTTCTGCGCGGCGCTGAGCTTGCCCTGGATCTCGCGCTTCTTCTTGCCGAGTTCGGTGCGGGTGTCGGCGAGGTCCTTGAGCTTCTCGGATGCCTCGGCGCGCTCCTGGGCCAGCGTGCGCTGCTTCGCCTGGACCTTCTTGAGCGACTCCAACTGCTGCTCGGAGAGCGAGTCGAGGGTGGACGCCTTGTCGAGGTAGTCGTCCGGGTCGGCGGAGAGGAAGAGCTGGACCGAGGCGTCTATGCCGCCGGAGCGGTACTGCTCGCTGGCCATGATGCCGATACCGGCGCGCAGTTCGTTCAGCTCGCTCTGCTCCCGGGCGACCTTGTCCTGGAGCCGGTCGATCTCCTTCTCCAGCTTGTCCTGGTTCTCCTTGGCACCGTCGTACTGGTTGGTGGCCCGCTCCGCCTCTTCGTAGAGCTTGTCGACCTTGGCCTTGACCTCGCTCTTCGTGGGCTTCGGAGCCGCGTTGGCGGCCTGGGAGGTCAGGGCCACGGCCGCGGCGGCGGTCGCGGTGAGCACGGTCACGCGAGTGCGGCTCGGCTGCTTGGGTCGACGGTGGGACGCCACGAAGGCGAGCTCCTTCATCCTCCGGCCGCCCACGGACGAACCCATGGACGGTGCCCCTCCACCGTCACGCACCTGTTGTGAGTGATCGCGAGTGGAAGGTCGAAGCCCTGACACTAGTGACCTCCCTGTGACCATTTCAAAGTCTGTTGTGAAAAAACTCGGTCATACCCTGCATTCTTTGCACACAATTCACGGGCAGTGATGTCTTTTTGACGCTACGTTGCCCGGCGCGTGGCGATGACGAGTCCGCACCGCGGGTTGCCGTCCGGCCGTTCCCCCAGCTCGGGGAGGCTCCGCAGCTCCAGATCGAACCCGGCGCGGTCCAACTCCCGGCGCACCTCGCCGAACCGGAACACCCGGTAGTACATGACGAACGGCGGCCGCCACACCGCGTTCCGCACCCGCATCACCGTGTCGAATCCGAGCATGGCCCAGTAGCCGCGCGAGCCGGGCCGCGCGGGCGCGGGCATCGGGAAGACGAACTGCCCGCCGGGGCGCAGCACCTGGCGCACCTGCGCGAACAACTCCGCCTGCTGGCGCGGCAGAAAGTGCCCGAACGCCCCGAAGCTGACCACCAGGTCGAAGGCGGGCCCAAACGGCAGCGCGAGCGCGTCCCCGCGCACGTACGACGCCGTGGGCTCAGCGCGCCGGGCGACGTCCAGCATGCCGGCGCTGAAGTCGACCCCGACGGCCCGCTCGGCGCACACCTCCCGCAGCACGCCGAGCCCGGCCCCCGTGCCGCAGCACAGATCGAGCCCGGTGCGGTAGGGGCCGAGTTCGCGCAGGGCGCGCGTGACCGGGGCGAGGATGGCGTCCGGGGTCCGGAACGGCGTGTGGTCGAACTTCGGCGCGAGCAGGTCGTAGCCGCGCTCGACCGACGAGAGCGCCTGAACGGCCAGTTCGCGGAGGGTGGGGCCCTGGGGGGTGAACATGGCCGCTCAGCATAGGTCGGCGGTCCCGGGAAATCCGGGCTTGCCACGCACCAGGTGCGGCGTGGTACTGTCCCAGTGGTACTTGTGTACGCCTCCTCTTCTCCCCATCGGGGCCATCGAGGCGCCGGTACCGATCCTCTCTTTTCAGCGCGTGAGCGTTCGGCATCGCCTTTTCGGCGCACTGCCGCCCTGGCGCGCACCATCCCTGGTCAACGGGTTCCGACGGGTTCCGTCCCGCCCCTGTTCCAGGTTCTCCTCCCGGCCGGCCGGGCGTGACATGTCCGCCCGCCCCTCGTATCGCCGGAAATCCCACCCCCTCTCCGCCCGCGTACGACAGCAGTCCGCGAAAGGACCCTGATCCCTCATGACCACCACCACACTCCGCGCGCCGGAACAGTCCGGCGCCTCCCCGTCCGCCCCAGCCCCCGTCAGCGCGGCCGGTGTCCTCGACATCGCCGGGAACGGGGCCGGATTCCTGCGCTCCCCCGGCCTGGTGCCCGCGCCGGACGACGTCCAGGTCCCGGACCGGCTCATCCGCCAAAGCGGCCTGCGCACCGGCGACTTCGTCACCGGGGTGTGCGGCAGGCCGCGCACCCTCGCCCGCGTCGAGACCGTCGAGGGACTGCCCGCGCAGACCGCGCGCAGCCGGCCGCGGTTCGCCGATCTCACCCCGCTCCACCCGGACCGCAGGCTGCGCCTCGACAGTCCCGCGGGCGGCCTCGCGGGCCGCGTCGTGGACCTGGTCGCGCCCGTCGGCAAGGGGCAGCGCGGTCTGATCGTCGCGCCGCCCAAGACCGGCAAGACGGTCCTGCTCCAGCAGCTCGCCGCCTCGATCGCCGACCGGCACCCCGAGGCCCATCTGATGGTGGTGCTGCTCGACGAGCGCCCCGAGGAGGTCACCGACATGCGCCGCTCGGTGCGCGGTGAAGTCCTCGCCTCGACCTTCGACCGGCCGGCCAAGACCCATATCGCGCTCGCCGAACTCGCCGTGGAGCGCGCCAAGCGTCTCGTCGAGCGGGGCGTCGACGTGATCATCCTGCTCGACTCGCTGACCCGGCTGTGCCGGGCCCACAACAACGCCGCCGCGGTGTCGTCCAAGGGCGGCCGCACCCTGTCCGGCGGGGTCGACGCGGCCGCGCTGCACGGCCCCAAGCGGCTGTTCGGCGCGGCCCGCAACACCGAGGAGGCCGGTTCGCTGACCATCCTCGCCACGGCGCTGGTCGACACCGGTTCGCGCGCCGACGACTACTACTTCGAAGAGCTCAAGAGCACCGGCAACATGGAACTGCGCCTGGACCGCACCCTCGCCGACGCCCGCGTCTTCCCGGCCGTCGACATCACCCCGTCCGGCACCCGCAGGGAGGAGCTGCTGCTGCCCGCCGCCGAGCTGGCGACCGTGAGCGGACTGCGCCGGGCCCTCCAGGGACGCGACGGACGCTCCGGCTACGAGGCGCTCCTCGACAAGCTCCGCAAGACCCCCGACAACGCCGCGTTCCTGCGCCAGGTCCACGGCACCGTCCCCACGGCCTGACGGGCTCCTCGGATACGTAATACTCGTCCTATGACTGCGAGCATTACGCGCCCGGGACGAGGGCCGTCCGTGACGGTCCGCCGGGCGACCGCGCGGGACGCCAAGCGCCTCACCCGTCTCGTGCGCGGCTCCCGTGCCTACGAGGGCCGGTACGCGGCGATGGTCGAGGGCTACCGCGTGGGCCCCGCCTACATCGACACCCACCGGGTCTTCGTGGCGGTCGACGCATCGGGGGACGCCGGTGCGCCCGAGCGGGTTCTCGGCTTCTACGCGCTGCTGGTCGACCCGGCCGAGCTGGACCTGATGTTCGTCGCCGACGCGGCGCAGGGCCGCGGCATCGGACGGCTCCTGGTCGCCCACATGCGGCAGGAGGCCCGCGCCGCCGGGCTCGACCGCGTACGGGTGGTCTCGCATCCGCCCGCCGAGGGCTTCTACCGCAGCGTGGGGGCCCGCCGCACCGGCACCGCTCCTGCCTCCCCGCCGGCGGTCGCCTGGGACCGGCCGGAACTCGAATTCGCCCTTCCGCCCGACGCCTGAGGGGTTCCGCCCCCGGCGCCTTCGGCGCACACTCGGGGGCACCGAACCGGGCGACCATGGGGCAAGGAGGCCACATTGGGCGACAGTGAGGCACGCAGCGAGGCGTTCGACGTGATCGTGGAGATCCCGCAGGGCTCCCGCAACAAGTACGAGATGGACCACGACCTGGGCCGCATCCGCCTCGACCGGATGCTGTTCACCTCGACCCAGTACCCCGCCGACTACGGCTACGTCGAGGACACGCTCGGCGGTGACGGCGACCCGCTGGACGCCCTGGTGCTGACCGCCGACGCCACGTTCCCCGGCTGCGCCATCGAGTGCCGGGCGATCGGCATGTTCGTGATGAGCGACGAGAAGGGCCCCGACGAGAAGATCCTCTGCGTCCCCGCCCACGATCCGCGCCACGCCTCGGTCCAGGACATCGAGGACATCCCGGAGTTCGACCGTCTGGAGATCACCCACTTCTTCGAGGTCTACAAGGACCTGGAACCCGGCAAGTCGGTCGACGGCTCGCACTGGGAGGGCCGCGACAAGGCGTACGAGGAGATCGCCCGGGCCCGTGCGGCCCTGCGCGGGCCGAGCGGCGGCTGACCCGGGGCGCCCCGCGCGATCCGGGCCGTTCGGCCCCCCGGCAGGGTCGGTCGGCCCACCTTCAACCTCCTCCCACCCTGAGATGCTTCTGCACGGAGCCTCCCGTGTGCCCGCTCTCCCGCCGCGGCGCACGGTAGAGGCACGGGCCCGTCGGTCGTGGGCGGGGGAGCCTCGAGCGACGGGCCCGGCACGGGGTCGACGGCGATCTTCACGGGCCGGGACGCGCGACGCGACAACTGGCGCGCAAATCAGCCCAATCGGAGCGATAAAGTGGCCCGTCAACCCACACGCGCCCGATCACCCAGGAGCATCTACGTGACCGTAGCCATCGACGCCTCCGAAGCAGCGGCCCCGACCGGCGACGACGCCGTACCGCCGCAGGCCGCGGAGTCCACGCCCGCGGTCGACGCGCAGGGGAGCACGACGGACGAGCAGGCGGGCAACTTCTGGCAGCCGCCGACGGACATCGGCGCCGCGCCGGAAGGGGCCGAGGAGGCCGCGGAGGCCGAGGAGGAAGCCTCCGGCGAGGTGCCGGAGGAGATCGCCAGGGACGCGCACGAGTTCGGCGTGTACGCGCGCACCGGCGGCTGGGCGTTCGCCCTGAAGGTGGCGCGCAGCGTGCGCCCCGGCGGCCAGCCGGCCGGTGAGACGTCGAAGGTATCGGCGCGCAGGTTCGCCGAGCTCGCCGGCTGCTCGGCCGACCGTGTCATGCGCTTCTACAAGGCGTGGGACCGCGCGGCGGACGACGGCATCGTGCCGCAGTTCGAGTCGCTGGCGCCGGGGGCCGAGATCGAGCTTCCCGAGGCCGATGTCTGGCTGTCGTACTACGTCTCGCGCTCCAGCGGCGCCTCCGTGCGCGGCCAGGCGATCACCGAGGCCGCCGAGGCGGAGGGCATCCGGCCGACGAAGGCCCTGGAGGTCGCGGAGAACCCGACGGCGCTGCGGGCCGCGATCCTCGCCGACCCGGGCACCGCGGAGGCCGCCCGCAAGGCGCTGATGGACCGGCTCGGCGAGGACCCGGTGCTGCGCACGGGGATGGCCCGGGACATCGTGCGCACCGACGACCTGAAGAAGGCGGTGGCCGAGGAGAGCAAGACCGGCGGCCAGCTCGACTACGTACGGAAGATCGTCGAGGAGGGGCAGGTCAAGACGCCCGCGGGGCAGAAGATCGAGGCTCCGCGCTCGCTGCGCGAGGAGGCCGAGCGCCACCTGTCCCTCATCGACGAGCTGGACGAGGACGAGGAGACCGGCGAGTGGGCCCAGGAGGCCTACGACAGCGTGCGCACGCTGGTCGCCGAGACCGTCGAGAAGGATCCCGAGCTGCGGGTCCAGGAGCGGCGCGCGAAGTTCTACAGCAGCCTGCAGAAGGCGACGAAGGCGTTCGAGGAGCTGACCTTCGACGACGTCGACGGCGAGGAGATGGACGACATCGTCGAGGACGACATGCTGCAACGCCTGGAGGAGCTGCAGCAGGCGATCTCGACCTGCATCTCGGCCCTGCAGAAGGCCAAGACCGGCAGCTGACCCGCCACGCCGCACCCGCCGATGCCCGGCACTCCCCCACGGGAGCGCCGGGCATCGGCGCGTTCTGGGGGTGTTACCTCGGTCACCCGCCTAGCGAAACGTTGTCGTTTCGCTAGTGGAGGGCTTACGCTCGTCAAGAACCTGAACGAAACCGTTTCGTTCACATAGCTTACGCCCTGGAGTGGCTCCCATGTCTCAGACCTCCGCGGTCGAGGCCACCGACGTCTCGGCCCGGCGCCCGCAGGACACCCACGACGTGTCCCGCAAGCGCTGGTGGATCCTCGGCATCATCGGCATCGCCCAGCTGATGGTCGTGCTCGACGCGACCATCGTGAACATCGCGCTCCCCTCGGCCCAGCGGGACCTCGGCTTCAACGACGGCAACCGGCAGTGGATCGTCACGGCGTACGCGCTCGCCTTCGCCTCGCTCCTGCTGCTCGGCGGCCGCATCGCCGACCTCTTCGGCCGCAAGCCGGCCTTCCTCATCGGCATCGCGGGCTTCGCCGGCGCCTCGGTCCTCGGCGGCGCCTCCACCGGCTTCGGCATGCTGGTGACCGCGCGGGCCCTCCAGGGCGTCTTCGGCGCGCTGCTCGCCCCGGCGGCCCTGTCGCTGCTCAACACCACGTTCACCGACGCCAAGGAGCGCGCCAAGGCGTTCAGCGTCTACGGCGCGATCGCCGGTGCGGGCGGCGCGGTCGGGCTGCTGCTCGGCGGTCTGCTCACCGACGCGCTCGACTGGCGCTGGACGCTGTACGTGAACGTCGTCTTCGCGATCGTCGCCTTCGTCGGCGGCTGGCTGCTGCTGGGCAGCCACCGGGACGCCGCGGGCTCCAAGCTGGACCTGCCCGGCACGGTGCTCGTCTCGGCCGGTCTGTTCTCCGTCGTGTACGGCTTCAGCAACGCGGAGACCCACGACTGGGGCTCCCCGCTGACCTGGGGCTTCCTGCTCGCGGGCGGAGTGCTGCTGGCGGCGTTCACCTGGTGGCAGACCCGGGCCGCGCACCCGCTGCTGCCGATGCGCGTCCTGCTCGACCGGGACCGGGCCGCCTCCTTCCTCACCGTGCTGATCACCGGTGCGGGCATGTTCGGCGTGTTCCTGTTCCTCACGTACTACCTGCAGCTGAACCTCGGCTTCAGCCCCACCAAGACCGGTGTCGCGTTCCTGCCGATGATGGCCACGCTGATGGTCATGGCGCAGATCTCCACCACCGTCCTGGTGCCCCGGATCGGCCCGAAGATCATCATCCCCGGCGGGTTCGCCGTCGCCGCGCTGGGCATGGCCTGGCTGACCGGGATCGGCCTCGACTCCGGGTTCGCCACCCACGTACTGCCGCAGCTGCTCGTGATCGGCGCGGGCCTGGGCGCCGTGATGCCGCCCGCGATGTCGCTGGCCACCAGCGGGATCGGCGCCGAGGACGCGGGGGTCGCCTCGGCGACGGTCAACACCATGCAGCAGGTGGGCGGCTCGATCGGCACCGCCCTGCTGAGCACCCTCGCGGCGAGCGCCGCCACCAGCTACCTCACGGGCCGCAACCCGGCGGACAAGCTGACGCAGGCGCAGGCCACGATCGAGAGCTACACGACCGCGTTCTGGTGGTCGGCGGGCTTCTTCGCCGCCGGCGCGGTCATCACGTTCCTGCTGTACCGGCGTGGAACCGTGCGGCAGTCCGCCGACACCCAGGCGGCACCGGTCGTCCACATGTGACGACGCCCGCCGCCCCGCCGGGAGCGCCGGCGGGCGGGGTGGCATCGTGGGAGTGATCACCGGACAACCCAGGAGTCATCCCATGTCGGAATCCCCCCGGCCCACCGGCAAGCCCGCCCACCAGAACGTCACGTTCGACAGCAACGGCACCCCCGCCCACGGCTATCTGGCCCTGCCGCCCGGCGGAAGCGGGCCCGGTGTCATCGTCATCCAGGAGTGGTGGGGCCTGACCGACCACATCGCGGACGTCACCGACCGGCTGGCGGCGGAGGGCTTCGTGGCACTCGCCCCCGACCTGTACGGCGGGAACGTGGCGCACGACTCCCAGGAGGCGTTCCGGATGATGCGGGAGCTGCCCGTGGAGCGCGGCGTGGCCCTGCTGTCGGGCGCCGTGGACCATCTGCTCGCGCTGCCCGAGGTCACCTCGGACACGGTCGGCACCGTCGGTTTCTGCATGGGCGGCGGCTTCGTCCTGTACCTGGCCGCGCAGGACCCGCGCGTGAGCGCCGCGGTGCCGTTCTACGGAGTCATCCAGGGCGAGGTCCCCGACTTCTCGGGGCTCAGGGCCCAGATCCTCGGCCACTACGGGGAGCGCGACGAGACGGTCCCGGTACCCACCCTGGACGGCCTGGCCCGCACGATCCGCGAGCAGTCCGGCATCGCGCCGGACTTCCGGATGTACCCGGCGGACCACGCGTTCTTCAACGACGGCCGCCCTGAGGTCTACGACGCGGACTCGGCGGCCAAGGCCTGGGCGGCCACGGTGGAATTCCTGAAGCGCACACTCGGCAACTGAAAGCCCCTCCGGCGATTGAGGAGCGGGGTCCGGGGCGGAGCCCCGAGACGGCGGGGCCGGGAGGCATCGACCTCCCGGCCCCTTCCCAGGGGGGAGTATGCCGCGGTGGCCGATGCCGGGCATCTCGTGCACTAC
>NZ_JBEYYU010000071.1:0-40655 GCF_040645755.1 Streptomyces sp. NPDC046716 | reverse complement strand
GCGCAGTTCCCCCTTCCCCTGGACGAGCGGAGCTCGTTTCAGGGGCGCGGGGAACTGCGCGACCAGCCACGACGTGGCCCGCACCCGACGACGAACCCCTACCTCCGATACCGGCCCAGAACATCCAGCGCCGGCAACGCACGGTCGCCGAAGTCGAACAGCGCCAGGTTCTCCCAGGCATTGCCGGACGCCGGATCGGCCGGGTCCCAGCCGTCGCCCGCCCGATAGGTCCACACGCCTTCCCAGTAGCAGTAGCCGAGCCCCTTGCCCCCGGGGACGCCGGCCTGGAGGTCGGCGACGGCGCGCAGCCAGTCGGCCTGGCCCTTCGGGGTCGCGGGGAAGCCCTCGGTGAGCTGGGACTCGCTGTTGAGGATGTCGTTGGTGGCGTCCTCGCTCTCCAGCGTGAAGGGGTAACCCGTCTCGGCGATCACGACGGGCTTGTCGTAACGGGCCGCCAGATCGGCGAAGTTGGCGGCCGCCGTCGCCAGGTCGCCGTGCCAGAAGGGGTAGTACGACTGGGCGATGATGTCGAAGTCGAGCCCGTACGTAGTGATCGCATTGTCGAACCACCAGCGGGAGGTGGCGTTGTCGCCGCCGGAGGCGATGTGCAGCATCGTGCGGGCCCGGGGCGTCGTGTCGCGGACGGCCTGGAGCCCCGCCCGGAGGAACTTCGCGGTGACGTCCCAGCCGCCGGAGCCGTCGCCCCAGTTCTTGCCCTCGGGCCACACCAGTCCGCCGTTGATCTCGTTGCCGACCTGCACGAGGTCGGCCGGGGTGCCCTGGCGGCGCAGGGCGCCGAGCACGTCGGCGGTGTGGTCGCGGACGGCGCGGGTCAGGCCCGCGACGTCGAGTCCGGCCCAGGCGGCGGGCTTGTACTGCTTCGACGGGTCGGCCCAGGTGTCGGAGTAGTGGAAGTCGATCCAGATGCCGATGCCCTCCTTCCGGAGGCGGCGGGCCAGCGGCAGGATCCGGCGCTTGGTGTTGTAGCCGTCGGCCGGGTCGAGCCAGACCTTGAGCCGGGCGTGGGTGACCCCGGCGCGGGCGAGGATGCGGACGGGGTCGTCCTGCTTGCCGTCGGCGTAGCGGTAGACGGCGCCGTGGGCCTCGTCCTTGGGCAGCGAGGAGATGTCGCAGCCCCGGATCTCCAGGCCCCGCGGCCGGCCGGGCGCGCCGGCTGCCGCGAGGGCCGGGGCGGCGCCGAGCACGGGCGCGGTGAGGGCTCCGGCCGCGGCGGCGGTCAGGACGGTTCGTCTGCGCATGAGGGTCCTTTCAAGGCTGTAACCGGGCACAGGATTCTCGGGTCACGACATGCACTGGCAACAAGTAAGTAACCCTCAACCGCACTCATTGACAAGGGAACGAAACAATTCTCTACTGTGCACGATCACAGAACAGCACGACCCATCGTGCACAGCCGCCCGGCCTTCCTGCCTCTCGTGCCCACGCCGTCACGGCGCGGAGCCCCCCACGGGGACCCTCAGGGACACCCGGCGCGGACCCGTCTTCCAGGGGAGATGAAGATGTCGATCCACCGTCGTGAAATCCGCAGGCGCTCCGTCCTCGCCGGCACGCTCGCCACCGGTCTCGCCGGTACCCTCGCCGCCTGCGGCGGCTCCGACGACAGCGACTCCGGCACCGAGTCCGGTCCGGTCCGGCTCACGTACTGGTCGTGGGCGCCGAACATGGAGAAGGTCGCCGCGATCTGGAACAAGAAGCACCCCGACATCACGGTGACGGTGTCCAAGCAGGCCAGCGGCGGCGAGATCGTCACCAAGCTGATCACAGCGAAGAAGGCGGGCAACGCCCCCGACCTGATCCAGGTCGAGTACCAGTCGCTGCCGACCCTGGTCTCCAACGACGTCCTCGCCGATCTGGCCAAGGAGGCGAAGGAGCTGAAGTCCAAGTTCGCCGAGGGCACCTGGGGCATGGTCACGCTGGGCACGGACGCGCTCTACGCGATACCGCAGGACTCCGGGCCGCTGATGTTCTACTACCGCGAGGACCTGTTCGAGAAGTACGAGCTGTCCGTCCCGAAGACCTGGGACGAGTTCGCCGAGGTGGCCCGCGCCGCGAAGAAGGCCGACCCCGACGCCTTCCTGACCACCTTCTCCTCCAACGACTCCGGCCTGTTCGCCGGTCTCGCCCAGCAGGCCGGCGCCAAGTGGTGGACCGTGGACGGCGACGGCACGTGGACCGTCGCCGTCGACGACGCGGCCACCGAGAAGGTCGCCGGGTTCTGGGGCGGACTCGTCGAGGAGGGGGTCGTCGACAACCAGAAGATGTACACCCCGCAGTGGAACAACGCCCTGAACAAGGGCACGAACCTGGTCTGGGTCTCGGCCGTGTGGGCGCCGGGCGTCCTGGTCTCCTCCGCCCCCGACACCAAGGGCAAGTGGCGGATGGCGCCGCTGCCGCAGTGGAGCGAGGGCGAGAACAGGACCGGCAGCTGGGGCGGCTCCTCGACGGGCGTGTCCACCGACTCGAAGCACAAGGCCGCCGCGGTGGAGTTCATCACGTGGCTCAACACCGATCCGGAGGCCCTGGCCGCGCTGGTCGAGCACGCCGGCATCTACCCGGCCGCCACCGAGGCCCAGTCCGGTGACGTCCTGGAGACGCCCGCGTTCTTCACGAACCAGAAGGACTTCTACGACGAGGCCGCCACGATCTCCGACACCGCCGTCGCCTCGGCCTGGGGCCCGAACGTGCAGACCTGCTACGACGCCTTCATGGACAGCTTCGGCAAGGCCTGCAAGGCGAAGAAGAAGTCCCAGTTCGTCTCCTCGGTCGGCGTGATGCAGGACAAGACGTACGCCGACATGAAGAAGCAGGGCTTCAAGGTGGCCGCCGGATGACCAGCACTCCGTCCGCCGCCGGCCCGGTTCCGGGCCGGCCGGTCCGGGTCCGGCGCCGGGGGCGCGGCGCGCCGTACTGGTTCCTCCTGCCGACGCTCCTGCTCTTCGCCGCGTTCACGGTCGTGCCCATCGGCTACGCGATCTGGATCAGCCTGCACAAGGTGGAGGTGCAGGGCGCGGGGCTCGGCTCGGGCGCCCGCCAGGAGGTCTGGAACGGCCTCGCCAACTACACGGCCGTGCTGCAGAACTCCGAGTTCGGCCACAGCGTCCTGCGCGCCTTCGGCTACGGCCTCATCGTCATCCCGACGATGCTGGGCCTCGCCCTGGTCTTCGCCCTGATGCTGGACACCCCGAAGCTGCGCGCCGGATCCTTCTCACGGCTGGCGATCTTCCTGCCGTACGCCGTGCCGGGCATCATCGCCGCGCTGATGTGGGGCTTCCTGTACCTGCCGGACGTCAGTCCCTTCTACTACGTCCTGCGCGCGCTCGACCTGCCCGAGCCCGACCTGTTCAGCGGCGGCACGCTCTACCTCACCTTCGCCAACATCGCGGTCTGGGGCGGCACCGGCTTCAACATGATCGTGATCTACACGGCGCTGCGCGCCATCCCGCAGGAGATCTACGAGGCGGCCCGCATCGACGGCGCCTCCGACGTGAAGATCGCCCTGCGGATCAAGATCCCGATCGTGCTGCCGTCCCTCGTGCTCACCTTCTTCTTCTCGGTGATCGCCACCCTCCAGGTCTTCACCGAGCCCAAGGCGCTGCAACCGATCAGCAACGGCATCTCCAGCACCTGGAGCCCGCTGCTCGCGATCTACAACGCCGCGTTCGGCACCAACGACCTGTACGGGGCGTCGGCCACGGCCGTGGTGCTGGCCGCCGCGACCTTCCTCCTCTCGTTCGCGCTGCTGCGCGTCTCCGACCGCTTCACCCGGGAGGACCCGGCATGACGTCCCTGACCCTGACCCGGGGCGCCACGGACACCCGTACGGCCCGTGCCACCGGCCGGCGCACCGCCTGGGTGCCCACCCTCGTGCTGATCCTGGGCGCGCTGTACTGCCTGGTGCCGATCGCCTGGGTGGTGATCGCCGCCACCAAGAGCCGCTCCGAGCTGTTCTCCACGTTCACCTTCGCCCCCGGCTCCGGTCTCCTCGACAATCTGCACGACCTGTCGACGTACCGCGACGGCATCTACTGGCAGTGGATGGCGAACTCGGCCTTCTACGCGGGCCTCGGCGCCCTGCTCTCCGCGACGGTGTCGGCGGCGGGTGGCTACGCGCTCGGCCGGTTCGCCTTCCGCGGTCGGGAGTTCGTCTTCAAGCTGATGCTGGCCGGGGTGCTGGTCCCGGGCATCGTCCTGGCGGTCCCGCAGTACCTGCTCATGTCCGAGCTGGACCTCGCCGACTCGTACTGGTCGATGCTGCTGCCGTCGATCCTCTCCCCGTACGGCGTCTACCTGATGCGGGTCTACGCGAGCGCGGCCGTGCCCGCCGAACTCCTCGAGGCGGCGCGGATGGACGGCGCCGGAGAGTTCCGCATCTTCACCCGGATCGCCGTCCCGATGATGATGCCGGGCCTGATCACGGTGTTCCTCTTCCAGTTCGTCGGCATCTGGAACAACTTCCTGCTGCCGTACGTGATGCTGGCCGACGACACCAAGTTCCCGCTGACACTCGGGCTGTACACCCTGCTCGCCCAGGGCGCGTCGCAGCCCGCGCTCTACACTCTCGTCATCATGGGGTGTCTGCTGGCGGTCCTCCCGCTGATCGGGCTGTTCCTGGTGATCCAGCGGTTCTGGTCTCTCGACCTGTTGAGTGGTTCCATCAAGTCGTGACGCCCTGGTCCGGACCTTCCCGGGGCGGAGGGTTCCGGACCGGCACGACCCCACCCGCGGACGCACCGCACCGCCCCTGCCCGCTCCACCCCCGCACGATCGAGGACCATGACCACCAGCCCGAACGAACGCCGCAAGCCGCCCACCATCCACGACGTGGCACGGGTGGCGGGGGTGTCCCGCGGTACCGTCTCCCGCTATCTCAACGGCGGGCACTACGTCTCGCCCGCGGCCCGGCAGTCGGTGGAGGCCGCCATCAAGAAGACGGGCTACGTCGTCAACCGGCACGCCCGCAGTCTCAGCACCGGCCGCTCGGACTCGGTGGCGTTCCTGCTGACGGAGCCGCAGGAGAGGTTCTTCGAGGACCCGAACTTCAATGTGCTGCTGCGCGCCTGCACCAAGGCGCTCGCCGAGCGCGACATCACCCTGCTGCTGATGATCGCGGGCACGCCGGACGAGCGGCGGCGCAATCTGCGGTACATCACCTCCGGCCACGTCGACGGCGTGCTGCTGGTCTCCTCGCACTCCGGGGACCCGGTCGCGGCCGAACTGCGCGACGCAGGGGTGCCGTTGGTGGCGTGCGGGCGGCCGATGGGGATCGGGGCGGCGGGGCGGAAGGTCAGCTACGTCGCCGCCGACGACCGGGACGGGGCGCGCGACATGGTGCGGCACCTGCTGTCGCTCGGGCGGCGCCGGATCGCCACCGTCACCGGGCCGCTGGACACGCCGGGCGGGGTGGACCGGCTCGCCGGGTACCGGGAGGTGCTGGCCGAGACGGGGATCGCGGTCGACGAGCGGCTGATCGTCACCGGTGACTACAGCCGGGCCGGCGGTGAGGCCGCCGCGGAGCGGCTTCTCGCGGACGGGGTGGAGTTCGACGCGATGTTCGTGGCGTCGGATCTCATGGCGCAGGGGGTGATGGGGGCGCTGGGGCGGGCCGGGCTGCGGGTGCCGGAGGATGTGGCGATCGGGGGGTTCGACGACTCGCCAGCGGCGCTCGCCACGCAGCCGGAGCTGACCACGATTCGGCATCCGCTGGACCGGATCAGCTCGGAGATGGTGCGGGTGCTGCTCGCGCAGATCAGCGGGGAGGATCCGGCCGCGGTGATCTTGCCGACGGAGCTGGTCCGACGGGGCTCGGCCTGATCCGACCGTCACCGGCGCCGCCACCCACGCGCGGCTCTCGTCGTGGCCGGTCGCGCAGTTCCCCGCGCCCCCAGGCAACCGATCCAGCTCGGCACAGCCCGTGCCCGACCACGCGCGGCTCTCGTCGTGGCCGGTCGCGCAGTTCCCCGCGCCCCTGAAGGCTGCGCTTCGCGCGCCTTCCCCTGGGGGCGCACGCAGTGCGCATCTCAGGGGCGCGGGGAACTGCGCGAGAAGCGGCCACCGGGCCGCGGACGAAGGACGACCCAGGGGCGCGGGGAACCGCCTGGCGGGCCCCCGGGACCACGGAACCCCGCCCGTGATCCAATCGGCCCCAGGACCGCATGAAAGGCCGACCGCCATGCCCGACACCCGCCCCATGAACTGGGCCCGCAACATCACCTTCTCCGCCGACGCCGTACACCGCCCGGCCACCCCCGACGCCTTGCGGCAGCTCGTGGCGCGGAGCCCGCACGTCCGGGTCCTCGGCAGCGGCCACTCCTTCAACCGGATCGCCGACGTGGACGAAGCCCGCGACGGCACCCTGGTCTCGCTGGGCGCCCTCCCCGCGGGGATCGACATCGACACGGCCGCGCGCACGGTACGGGTCGGCGGCGGCGTCCGCTACGCCGAGCTGGCGGCGCAGCTGCACGCCCACGGCCTCGCGCTGCCGAACATGGCGTCCCTGCCGCACATCTCGGTGGCCGGTTCGGTGGCGACCGGCACCCACGGCTCGGGCAACGGCAACAAGTCGCTCGCCGAGGCGGTCCGCGCCGTGGAGATCGTCACCGGGAACGGCGAGACCGTCACCCTCGCGCGCGGCGACGACGGCTTCGACGGCGCCGTCGTCTCGCTGGGCGCGCTCGGCGTCGTCCTCTCCCTCACCCTGGACGTGGAGCCGGACTACGAGGTGAGCCAGCACGTCTTCCGTGAACTGCCTTTCCAGGGGCTGGACTTCGAGGCCGTCACCTCGTCCGCGTACAGCGTGAGTCTGTTCACCAAGTGGCGCGGGCCGCACTTCGACCAGGTGTGGGTGAAGCAGCGGCACCCGCTGTCCGTCGACTTCCCGTGGGCCGAGCCGGCCACGGACAAGCAGCACCCCGTGCCGGGCATGCCCGCGGTCAACTGCACCGAGCAGTTCGGTGTGCCGGGACCCTGGCACGAGCGACTGCCCCACTTCCGGGCCGAGTTCACCCCCAGCAGCGGCGAGGAGCTCCAGTCGGAGTACCTGCTGCCGCGCGAGCGCGCGGTCGCGGCACTGGCCGCGCTGGACGGCGTACGGGACCGGATCGCGCCGGTGCTCCAGGTCTGCGAGGTGCGGACCGTGGCCGCCGACGCGCAGTGGCTGAGCCCGGCGTACGGGCGGGACACGGTCGCCTTCCACTTCACGTGGGTCGCGGACACGGCGCGCGTCCTGCCGGTCGTGTCGCTGGTCGAGGACCGGCTGCGGGACGTCGACGCGCGGCCGCACTGGGGGAAGGTGTTCACCGCCGAGCCCGCCCGGATCGCCGCGCGCTATCCGCGGGCCGCCGACTTCGGTGCGCTCGCACGGCGGCTCGACCCCGCGGGCAAGTTCGCCAACACCTTCGTGCGCGAGCTCTTGCCGAAGCCCTGACCTTCCCTCTCCCTGCTGGACTTTCATGCCACTTGTTGGACTTTCGCCACCTTTTCTCCCAGCTCTTCCGCCAGGACATCTAGCGTGAGGCGCAGTCGCACTGCTGCTGGGAGACACATGTCCTTCTCGTATGTCGATGACGTCCTGCCGGGTTCGGGAGCGCTCCCGCCGCGCAGTTGGTACGCAGCTTCGTCCGCGCACGCGCTGTCGCTGAACGGCGCGTGGCGGCTGCGGGTGGCGCCGACCGCCGACGCGTACGACGCGTCCTTCGCCGCCGAGGGATACGACGCCGGGGACTGGCCCGAGGTGCGGGTGCCCGGCCACTGGGTCCTCCAGGGCGACGGCGCGTTCGGTGCCCCGGTCTACACGAACCACCTCTACCCGTTCCCCGTCGACCCGCCGCACGTGCCCACCGAGAACCCGACCGGTGACCACCTGCGCGTCTTCGACCTGCCGGACGACTGGCCGGACGCGGGCGCGGGCGGTGGCGCCGTGCTGCGGTTCGACGGGGTCGAGTCGTGTGCGCGGGTGTGGCTGAACGGCACGGACCTCGGCGAGTTCAAGGGCAGCCGGCTGCCGCACGAGTTCGCGGTCGGGCAGCTGCTGAAGCCGGCCGGGAACACCCTCTCGGTCCGTGTCCACCAGTGGTCGTCGGGCTCGTACCTGGAGGACCAGGACCAGTGGTGGCTGCCCGGCATCTTCCGGGACGTGACGCTGCTGCACCGGCCGGCGGGCTGCGTCCTGGACTTCTTCACGCACGCCTCCTACGACCACACCGCCGGTCTGGGCACGCTGCGCGTCGACAGTGACGTGGACGGCCGGGTCACCGTGCCCGAGCTGGGGATCGACGTCGCGACCGGTGAGCCGGTGACCGTGCCGGTCGAGCCGTGGACGGCGGAGACACCGCGCCTGTACGCGGGCGAGCTGGCCACGGACGGCGAGCGCGTGCCGCTGCGCGTCGGGTTCCGGACGGTGGCCTTGGAGGACGGCCTGATCAAGGTCAACGGCACCCCGGTCCTCTTCAAGGGCGTCAACCGGCACGAGTGGCACCCCGAGCACGGCCGCGCCCTCGACCTCGAAACGATGCGCCACGACGTCGAGTTGATGAAGAAGCACAACATCAACGCCGTCCGCACCTCGCACTATCCGCCGCACCCGGCCTTCCTCGACCTGTGCGACGAGTACGGTCTGTGGGTCGTCGACGAGTGCGACCTGGAGACCCACGGCTTCGTCGAGCAGGGCTGGCGCGACAACCCCGTCGACGACGACCGCTGGACCCCGGCCCTCCTGGACCGCGCGGCCCGCACGGTGGAGCGCGACAAGAACCATCCGTCGGTGGTGATGTGGTCGCTGGGCAACGAGGCGGGCACCGGGCGCGGGCTGACCGCCATGGCCGAGTGGATCCGCGGCCGCGACCCGGAGCGCCTGGTGCACTACGAGGGCGACGCCGACTGCCGTGACACGGACGTCTATTCACGGATGTACGCCGATCACGCCGAGGTCGAGCGGATCGGGCGGGGCCTGGACGGCGGTCCGGAGCGGCGTCGCGGGCTGCCCTTCATCCTGTGCGAGTACGCGCACGCGATGGGCAACGGCCCCGGCGGACTCGCCGACTATCAGCGGCTGTTCGAGCGGTACGGCCGTCTTCAGGGCGCGTTCGTGTGGGAGTGGATCGACCACGGGATCGCCGACGACCGGTTCGGGTACGCGTACGGCGGTGACTTCGGCGAGGAGCTGCACGACGGCAACTTCGTGTGCGACGGGCTCGTCTTCCCCGACCGCACCCCGTCGCCCGGCCTGGCCGAGTTCAAGAAGGTGATCGAGCCGGTCCTGATCGCGGTCGACGGCCCGTCCGGCACGGCGCGCGTCACCAACCGCTTCGACTTCCGCGATCTGTCGCACCTCTCCTTCGAGTGGTCGTACCAGGTGGACGGCGAGACGGTGGAGGCGGGCTCGCTCGTGGTGCCCGCGCTCGGCCCCGGCGAGAGTGCCGAGGTCAAGCTGCCCGCGCCGCCTGTCGACCGCCGGGGCGCGGAGACGCAGTGGACGGTGCGCGCCCTCGACGGCGACGGTCACGAGGTGGCCTGGGGCGAGGCGGTCGCGGCGCACCGGCCCGCTCCGGCCGGGGTGTTCGACGACCGTCCGGTCCTGGGTGAGCGGCTGGTCACGCTCGGCCCGGCCGCGTTCGACGCGCGCACCGGCGAACTGCGCACGATCGGCGGGGTCGAGGTGCTCGCGCCACGGCTGGACGTGTGGCGGGCGCCGACCGACAACGACAACGGGGCGAGCTGGCAGGACGGGGAACGACTCGGCCTTCGCTGGCGGGAGTTCGGCCTGCACCGCATGCAACACCGCGTGGATGGGGTGGAGTTGGGTGACGACGCGCTGACCGTGCGGGCCCGGGTCGCTCCGGCCGGCCGGGACCTCGGCCTGCGGGCCGTCTACCGCTGGACCGCCGACGCGAGCCGGTTGCGGCTGACGGTGTCGGTGGCGCCGGAGGGCGACTGGCGGCTGCCGCTGCCCCGGCTCGGCGTGCGGCTCGGCCTGCCCGGGGGCGCGGACCGGGTCCGCTGGTTCGGCGGCGGCCCGGGCGAGGCGTACCCGGACACGAAGGAGGCGTCGGCCGTCGGCCTGTGGCACTCCGACGTGGACGCACTCCAGACCCCGTATCTGCGGCCGCAGGAGAACGGGGCGCGGGCCGACGTGCGGTGGGCCGAGCTGGGCGGGCTGCGGGTCGAGGGCGACCCGGCGTTCTTCTTCACGGCCCGCCGCTGGACGACGGAGCGGCTGGACGCGGCCGAGCACCGTACGGACCTCGTGCGGGAGGGCGACACGGTGTGGGTGAACCTCGACCACGCCCAGCAGGGCATCGGCTCCCAGTCATGCGGCCCGGGCACGCTGCCGCGGTACCGCCTGACTCCGGAGCCCGCCGAGTTCGCCTTCGTCTTCCGCGAGGTGGAGTAGGCCCGCTCTGGACGGCCGGGGCGACGGTCCCGTGCGCCGCCCCGGCCGGGACGCCCGCCACCGCCGCGCCGACCACCCTCTGCGCGCCGAGGCGGGGGGCTTCCGCGGGCGTGGGGCGAGCGGTGCGGTGTGCCGCGGCCGTCCGGTGATCTGGTCGCCGCCGGTGCGCGAAAGGTTGCCGGTGATTCGCTCAAGAGGATGTGTCGCAGCCAAGGAGTGAACGATGAGCAGGGGTGGCGGTATGCGGGAACGGCTCGCCGGCGCGCTGGCCGCGGCGGGTGTCGCGTGGGGGGATGTCGGCGCGTACGAAGAACTCGACGGCGGCACGTTCAACACGGTGTTCCGGGTGCGCCGTTCGGGCGGGGGCGCCGGGATCGTGGTGAAGCTGGCGCCCGGGGCGGACGTGCCCGTGCTGCGGTACGAGGAGGGGATCCTCGGGACCGAGGCGTGGTTCTACGAGGTGGTGCGGGACGGGGCGGTCGGAGTGCCCACGCCCGTCGCGCTGGCGCCTGCCACGGCCGGTCATCTCGTGATGTCGGAGTGTGCGGGCAGGCCGTGGTCCGAGGTCGGGGAGAAAATGAGTGAGGAGGAACGGCGTTTGATGCGCGGCGAGTTGGGGACGTACGTCGCCGGTCTCCACGCGTTGGAGGGTGACGGGTTCGGATATCCCGCGCGGTCTCTGGGGCCCCTGCGCGGCACCTGGCGGGAGGCGTTCCTCGGGATGGTCGACGCCATTCTGCTGGACGCCGAGCGGTTCGGCGTCGCGCTCCCCCGGCCCGTCGACGAGGTACGGGAACTGTTCGCCGGGCACGGCGCGTTGCTGGACGAGGTGACCGTGCCGCGGCTCGTCCACTTCGACCTGTGGGACGGGAACATCCTCGTGGAGGACGGGCACGTCAGCGCTCTGATCGATGCCGAACGGGCCTTCTGGGGAGACCCTTTGGCCGAGTTCGTGTCGCTCGCGCTGTTCGGGGACATCGAGCGGGACGAGGACTTCCTGGCCGGGTACCGGGCGGCGGGTGGCCCGGCGGTGATCGACGAGGGCGGACGGCGGCGGCTCGCGCTCTATCAGGCGTACCTGTATCTGATCATGTGGGTGGAGGTGGCGCCGCGAGGGTACGACGCGGGGCGGGTGGAGTGGCTGCGGCGGCAGGTGGTGGAGCCGCTGGGCCTGACGCTCGACGGGTGGGCCCGACGCTGAGCCCCTGCCTCCGTCGATCGCGACGAAAGTCGCACCGGTCATGGACCATCGGCGGACGCCTGCCGCACCGGCGGCGCCCAGAATCGGACGCGTGAACACCGAGAAGACATCCCGCGCAGGCGCGCGGACCGCGACCGGGACCACCGCCCTCGCCGAACCGGCCTGGCTGACCGTGCTCGTGTGCGTCGCGGGCGGCGCGGTGCTCGGCGGCGCCGCCCGCCTGCTCGCCGCCTGGCTCGTGACGCTGCCGTGGGCGCCGTTGCAGGGGCCGGCCGAGCTGCTGACCTCGGTCGACGAGCCCTGGCGCAGCGTCGGCGCGGTCGGCGTGGGGGCGCTGGCGGGCCTGCTCGTCGGGTTCCTCGCCGTGGACGAGTCGCTGTCGGTCACGGTCGGCGACGAGCACGTCGCCCTCACCCTCAAGGGCGACACCCAGGAGTTTCCGCGCGCTGAGGTCGCCGTCGCCTTCCGGGACGGCAAGCATCTCGTGCTGCTCGGACCGGACGGCGCCGAGATCGCGCGGGAGGAGAGCGGTCTGCCGTGGCCGCGGCTCGCCGCCGCCCTCACCGCGCACGGGTACCGCTGGGCGGACGCGGACCCGCACGGGGACGCCTTCGCCCGCTGGGTTCCGGGAGCCGCCGGACTGCCCGTGGGAGCGGACGCGCTGCTGCGGGCCCGCGCCACGGCCCGCGGCGGGGACGGCAACGCCGAGGAGGCGCGGGAGCTGCGCGCGGAACTGTGGCGGCTCGGCGTCGTCGTCCGGGACGACAAGCAGCGCCAGTACTGGCGTCACGCGCACCAGCCCTCCCACGAGTGACGGCCTCCAGGGGCGCGGGGAACTGCGCGACCGGCCACGACGCACGCGCACCCGGCGGCGAAACAGCCCCGCCCCCGAAGAAACCCCCCGCAGGCACCACTCCCACCCGCTTGACATCATGGGACGCGTGAACTTCCGGTCGATCTACAGTCAGGGATTCGCGCGGGTAGCGGCATGCACCGGGCACGCCGCCATCGCCGATCCGCACGCCAACGCCGAGGCGATCCTGCGCCAGGCCCGTGAGCGCGCCGCGGACGGGGTGGCCGTCGCGGTCTTCCCCGAGCTGGGGCTCTGCGGCTACTCCATCGAGGACCTGCTGTTGCAGGACGTCGTGCTCGACGAGGTGGAGCAGGCGCTGGAGAGCGTCGTCGCCGGATCCGCCGAGCTGCTGCCGGTACTCGTGGTCGGCGCGCCGCTGCGCCACCGGGACCGGATCTACAACTGCGCGGTCGTCGTGCACCGGGGCCGGATCCTCGGCGTGGCCCCGAAGTCGTACCTGCCGAACTACCGGGAGTTCTACGAGCGCCGCCAGATCGCGGCCGGTGACGCCGAGCGCGGCGGAACGATCCGGCTCGGCGGCGCCGAGGTGCCGTTCGGCGTGGATCTGCTGTTCGCCGCCGACGACGTGACCGGCCTCGTGCTGCACGTCGAGATCTGCGAGGACATGTGGGTGCCGGTGCCGCCCGCCGCGGAGGCGGCCCTCGCCGGCGCGACCGTGATCGCCAACCTGTCCGGCAGCCCGATCACGGTCGGCCGCGCCGAGGACCGCAAGCTGCTCTGCCGGTCGGCGTCGTCCCGCTACCTCGCCGCCTACGTCTACGCGGCCGCCGGTCTCGGTGAGTCCACCACGGACCTGTCGTGGGACGGGCAGACGATGATCTACGAGAACGGGACGCTGCTCGACGAGACGGAGCGCTTCCCGCTGGGCGACCGGGCCGCGATCGCCGACATCGACCTGGACCTGCTGCGCCAGGAGCGGCAGCGCCAGGGCACCTTCGACGACAACCGGCGCACGCACGCCGCGCGCACCGGCGACTTCCGCCGCATCCCCTTCCGCCTCGACGCGCCCGCGACCGACTTCGGGCTGCGCCGCGTCCTGGAGCGGTTCCCGTTCGTGCCGGCGGACGCCGAGCGGCTCGCCCAGGACTGCTACGAGGCGTACAACATCCAGGTCGCGGGCCTGGTGCAGCGGCTCGGCGCGATCGGTGACCCGAAGATCGTGATCGGGGTGTCCGGCGGGCTCGACTCGACGCACGCGCTGATCGTCGCCGCCCGCGCGATGGACCGGGCGGGGCGGCCGCGCAGCGACATCCTCGCCTTCACCATGCCGGGGTTCGCGACCGGCGAGCACACCAAGTCCAACGCGCACGCGCTGATGAAGTCCCTCGGTGTCACCGCCGCCGAGCTGGACATCACCGACACCGCGCGGCTGATGCTGAAGGAGATGGACCACCCGTTCGCGGGCGGCGACCCGGTCTACGACGTCACCTTCGAGAACGTGCAGGCCGGACTGCGGACGGACTACCTTTTCCGGCTGGCCAACCAGCGCGGCGGCATCGTCCTCGGCACCGGCGACCTGTCCGAGCTGGCGCTCGGCTGGTGCACGTACGGCGTCGGCGACCAGATGAGCCACTACAACGTCAACAGCGGCGTGCCGAAGACGCTGATCCAGCACCTGATCCGGTGGGTGGTCAGCAGCGGGCAGTTCGGGGACGACGCCGGGGAGATCCTCACCGCGATCCTCGACACGGAGATCAGCCCGGAGCTCGTGCCGGGCGAGGAGCTCCAGTCGACCGAGTCGAAGATCGGCCCGTACGCGCTGCACGACTTCACGCTGTTCTACGTGCTGCGGTACGGGTTCCGGCCCACGAAGATCGCGTTCATGGCGTGGCACGCGTGGCGGGACGCCACTGCGGGGGCGTGGCCGCCCGGGTTCCCGGACGCCGACCACAAGGCGTACGAGCTGGCGGAGATCCGGCACTGGCTGGAGTACTTCTGCCGCCGGTTCTTCCAGTTCGCCCAGTTCAAGCGGTCCGCGATGCCGAACGGGCCGAAGGTGTCGGCCGGCGGTTCGCTCTCGCCGCGCGGCGACTGGCGGATGCCGTCGGACAGTTCGGCGCGGGCCTGGCTGCGGGATCTGGAGCGCTGGGACCCTGCCGACATCGGCGACTGATCGCGCTACGGTCCTCATCGACGACTTGATCGCCGACCGAGAGGACCGAACTCCCTTGAGAGCGCCACGTGTTCGTCTCACCGTTCTCGGTGTCGTACTGCTGACGGGGCTCACCGCCCCGCTTCCGGCAGCCGCGGCCACCACCGCCACCGGCACCGTCGAGGAGGCCCGGCTCGACCGGGCCGCACCTCGGGAGATCCTGCGCCGCTCCGGCTTCGACGAGGCGGCGCCCCGGTTCGAGCGGGCGCTGGCCGGTGCCCGCACCTACGGGCAGGCCGAGCGTGCCGTCGCCCGGGAAGGGGCGCGGCTGTGGCGCCGGGCGGTGGACCGGGTGCAGGGGCGCGGGCCCGCCGGCGGTGATCTCAGCCGCGACGACGACCGGCCGCTGTACTGGGCACGGCTTTCGATGACGCGTGAACTGCGTTCCTGGGAGCCGGGGTTCGGGCTGAGCGAGACCCGCAGGGCCTCGCTCCTCGACCGGCTCGACCGGGCCTCGCGCGGGCAGGACGACATCGGCTATCCGCGCGGCAAGGGCCTGAAGCGGGTCTTCGTGACCGGCTTCGACCCGTTCCAGCTCGACATCGACGTACGCCGCTCCAACCCGTCCGGCGCCGCGGCCCTCGCCCTCGACGGCACGGTGGTCCGGACGGCGGACGGGCCCGCCCGGATCGAGGCCGTCACGTTCCCCGTGCTGTGGAAGGACTTCGCTGACGGCACCGTGGAGCGGGCGCTCAAGGGGGTCCTGCCGAAGGTCGACCTGTTCACCACGGTCAGCCAGGGCCGCGTCGGCCGCTTCGACATCGAGCGGACCAACGGCGCCTGGCGGGGCGGCTATCCGGACAACGACAACGTCTCGGACACCGGGACCGTCCCCGTCGGCGATCCGGCCACCCAGCCGCAGTGGACGTCGACGACGCTGCCGTACGCGAGGATCACGGCCGCGGACACCGGATCCTTCCCGGTGTACGACCACACGTCGGTGACCGAGATCCCGGCGGGCGCCACGGACCCCGTCGTCCGCCCGGACGGCCCGACCCCCGGCTCGACGGCGCGCGCGGGTGGCGGCGGCGACTATCTCTCCAACGAGATCGCCTACCGCGCGACCCTGCTCCGCGACCGGCTCGGCCTGCACGACAGCCTGCCCGGCGGCCATGTCCACACGCCGGTGCTGCAGTTCGCGGGCACCAACACGGATCCGGCGACGGGCACCGTCACCGACCCGGAGTTCGTAAGGAACAGGGTGGCGATCGTGGCGCAGCTGCGGGCGATCGTGGCGACCGCGCTGTAGGGCCTGCCCCGGGGCCCGCCGGTTCAGCCGCGGGCCCCCTCCAGGGCCTCCGCCCTGAACGTCCGCCGGTAGTCGCGCGGCGACACCCCGATGGCCGCGTGCAGGTGCTGGCGCAGCGAGGTGCCCGTGGCGAAGCCCACCTCGGCGGCGATCCGGTCCACCGGCAGATCGCTGGTCTCGAGCAACTGCCGGGCCCGGTGCACCCGCTGCTGGACGATCCAGCGGCCGGGGCTGGTACCGGTCTCCTCCTGGAAGCGCCGGGCGAAGGTGCGCCGGCTCATCCGGGCATGATCGGCCAACTCGCCGAGCGTCAGCGGCCGTTCCAGGTTCCGCAGGACCCAGGCGCGGGTGTCGGCGGTGCCGGTGCCGTCCTCCTCCGGCATCGGCTGCTCGATGTACTGGGCCTGGCCGCCGTCGCGCCACGGCGGCACCACGCAGTGCCTGGCCACCCGGTTCGCGACGGCGCTGCCGTGGTCGGAGCGGACCACGTGCAGGCACACGTCGACGCCGGACGCGGCGCCCGCCGAGGTGAGCACGTCGCCGTCGTCGACGAAGAGCACGTCCGGATCCAGGGCGATGTGCGGGAACATCCGGCGGAACAGGTCGGCGAGCGCCCAGTGCGTCGTCGCGGGCCGCCCGTCGAGCAGGCCGGCCGCGGCGAGGGTGAACGCGCCGGTGCAGATGGAGACGATCCGGGTGCCGGGCCGGATCCGGGCCAGCGCGGCGCGCACCGGCTCCGGCAGCTCGGCCGAGAGGAAGCGCAGGTCGAACGGGGGCACGACGACCGTGTCCGCCGTCTCCAGGGCCTCCGGGCCGTGCCCGACGGTGACGGTGAAGTCGGCGTTCGTCGCCACCGTGCGGTCCTGCGTCGCCGCGCACGTCACCACGTCGTACGCGCCCGGGACCATCGGGAAGACCCGGTTCGGGATGCCCAGCTCGAAGGGGTACACACCGTCGAGGGCGAGCACGACGACGCGGTGCGGCGGTGTCGTACGGAAGTCGACGGGCCGGGCGGAACCGGTCCGGGCGGGAGCCTGAGTCATGGCACGATCCTATCGGTTAATGACCATCTTGCCATTGCCGGGGCGGTGGCCCCGGCGCAGGCTGGACACATGACCAAGAACAACGGCGACCAGCCCGCGCAGCCCACCATGAAGGCCATCAGCCAGAACGCCCTCGGCGAACCCGACGTGCTCGAGGAGATCGAGACCGCCCGGCCGGAGCCGGGCGTCGGCCAGATCCTGGTGGCCGTGCACGCGGCGGGGGTGAACCCGACGGACTGGAAGCACCGCAGGTTCGGCGCCTTCCTGGGCAAGCCGCCGTTCACGCTCGGCTGGGACGTGTCCGGCGTCGTGGAGGCCGTCGGTGTCGGTGTGGCCCTGCACAAGCCCGGCGACGAGGTGATGGGCATGCTGCCGTACCCGTACGGCGCCGGTGCGCACGCCGAGTACGTCACCGGGCCCGCCCGCGCCTTCGTGCCCCGGCCCGCCGGGCTCGACCCCGTCGAGGCGGGCGCGCTGCCGCTGGTCTCGCTGACCGCCTGGCAGGCGCTCGTCGACCTCGCCGACGTGCGGCCGGGCCAGCGGGTCCTCGTGCACGCCGCCGCGGGCGGTGTCGGGCATGTCGCCGTGCAGATCGCGAAGGCGCGCGGCGCGTACGTCATCGGCACCGCGTCGGCGCCCAAGCACGACTTCGTCCGCTCGCTCGGCGCCGACGAGGTCATCGACTACCGCACCCAGGACTTCCGTGCGCAGGCCCGCGACGTCGACGTCGTCCTCGACACGCTCGGCGAGGAGACCCGGCTGCGTTCGCTGGAGGTGCTGCGGCCCGGCGGCATCCTCGTCTCGATCCTCCCGAACGGGTTCGGCGAGGTCCCGGCCCGGGCCCGGGAGCTGGGCGTGCGGGCCACCGCGATGCTGGTCGAGCACGACCAGGCGGGCCTGCGGGCCGTCGCCGGTCTGGTCGAGGAGGGCAGGCTGCGGGTGCACGTCTCGCAGACCTATCCGCTCGCCGACGCCGCGAAGGCGCACGAGGAGGGCGAGACGGGCCGGGTCACCGGCAAGCTGGTGCTGACGGTCCGCCCGTGACCGGCGCGCGGTGCGGGGCACGCTCCCCGCACCGCGCCGCGGACCGGTCCGGTGGCGCTCCAACGCGCTTCGCCGGAAGGGGACTTGTCCCACAGGTCACCGGGTTACCGTGTGCCCTGCCCGATCCCCTCACCCGCTCCTCCGAACGCGACAGGGACACCCGATGAGCGACTCCGCACCGGCCCCGAGAACCTCTCCCGCACCCGAAGGGCCCGCCGACACGGACCCGGACACCGCCGCCCGGATCCGCGACCGCATCGACACCACGCGCCCCCACCCGTCGCGCGTCTACGACGCGCTCCTCGGCGGCCGCAACCACTACCCCGTCGACCGCGCCGCCACCCTCAAGTCCCTGGAACACAATCCGCGCGGCTATCTCGACGTGCGGCACAACCGCGACTTCATCCGGCGCGCGGTGCTGCACCTGACCCGCGAGGCGGGACTGCGCCAGTTCCTCGACATCGGCACCGGGCTGCCCACCGCGCCGAACGTGCACGAGATCGCGCAGTCCGTGGTGCCCGACGCGCGGGTCGTGTACGTCGACCACGACCCGGTGGTCCTCGCGCACGCCCGCGCACTGCTGACCGGCGGCCCCGAGGGGCGCACCGCCTACCTCGACGCCGATCTGCGCGACCCGCACGCGATCCTCTTCGGCGCCCGCGCCACCCTGGACCCGGAACAGCCGGTGGCGCTGGGTCTCGCGGCGATCCTGCACTTCATGGAGTCGCCGGCGGCGGACGAGATCGTGGCGACGCTGCTCGACGCCCTGCCGTCCGGCAGCGCCGTCCTCCTCACCCACCTCACCGCCGACCTCAACCCGGACACCCTGCTCCCCGCCCTGCGGGCGACGGGCCTGGACTTCACGCTCCGCTCCCGCGAGGACGTGCTCCGCCTGCTCACCGACAACGGCCTGAAACCGGTCGACCCGGGCGTGGTCCCGGTCCACCGCTGGCGCCCGGACGGCACGTGGCACGGCTCCGGCCTGGAGCCGGAGGACACGGCGGGCCTCGACGCCCTGGAGGTGGCCGCGCGGCGCGGCATCGGCGACGTACGGGACGAGGACATCAACATCTACGGGGCGGTCGCCCTCAAGCCGTGAGCCGCGCCCCTCACCCCGGGCCCGGTCGGGCGAGGCTCGGGCCGATACGGGCGATCGCCGCGGGGCCGACCCGGCAGCATCCCCCGATCAGCCGTGCCCCCCGGTCGCGCCAGCCGGCCACCCGCTGCCCGGAGAACGAGCCCTGCCCGGCCCACCGGCGGGCCCGCGCGTCCCAGGTCTCGCCGCTGTTCGGATAGACCACCACCGGCTTCCCGGTGCTCCGCGCCGCCAGTTCGACCGCGCGGTCCACGTCCTCGGGCGCACAGCAGTTCACCCCGACCGCGATGATCTCCGGGACGTCGGCGGCGAGGGCGAACGCCTCGCCGAGCGGCTGGCCCGCGCGGGTGCGCTCGCCGTCGACGCTGTACGAGAGCCAGGCCGGGACCCCGAGTCCGCGCACCGCCCGCAGCAGTGCGCGGGCCTCGTCGGCGTCGGGGACGGTCTCCAGCGCGAGGACGTCCGGTCGTGCCCCGGCGAGCGCTTCGAGGCGGGGCCGGTGGAACCGCTCCAGCTCGGCGACGCTCAGCCCGTACCGGCCCCGGTACTCCGAACCGTCGGCGAGCATCGCCCCGTAAGGACCGGCGGACGCGGCGACCCACAGCGGTCGCCCGACCCCCGCCTGCCGCGCCGCCTCCCGCGCCAACTCGACGCTCAGCGACATCAGTTCGGCGGCGTGCCCGTGCCCGATGCCGTGCCGCGCGAACCCCTCGAAGGTGGCCTGGTAGCTCGCGGTGATGGCGACGCTCGCGCCCGCCTCGTAGTAGGCGCGGTGCGCGGCGACGATCGCCTCGGGGTGCTCGGCGAGCAGCCGCGCCGACCACAGCGCGTCGCTCAGGTCGTGCCCGGCGGCCTCCAGCTGGTTGGACAGCCCACCGTCGAGCACGATCGCCGCGTCGCCGCGCAGGGCGGACGCCAGGGAGCCGGGGCCGTCGGGGAACGCGCTGGTGTTCATGGGCCCGACGCTACCCGTGGTCGCGCGCGGGCCGGGAACGTCGCACGCGGCCCGGGACGAGGGACGGCGTCCGTTTCGTACAAGACCGGTGGCGTGCCGTCCGCCTACGGTGAGGCGCATGACCGACATCAGCATGCGCATGGACGCCATCGGCGTCGCCACCTCCGATCTGGCGGCGTCCCTCGCCTTCTACCGGCTCCTCGGCCTCACGTTCCCCGAGGGCGCCGAGCGGCAGCCGCACGTGGAGACGGAACTGGCCGGTGGGATCCGGCTGATGTTCGACCCCGTCGAGAGCACGGCGGACCAGGTCCGCGGCCGGATCGCGCTGGCCTTCCACTGCGGTGACGCGGCCGGGGTCGACGCGGCGTACGAGCGGGTGACGGCCGCCGGCCATCACGGCGAGAGCAAGCCGTTCGACGCGCCCTGGGGGCAGCGGTACGCGGTGGTGCTCGATCCGGACGGCAATCAGATCGACCTGTTCGCGTAGCGGGCTCGGTGGCTCACCGGCTCAGACGAGACCGCGCAGCGTCAGGCCCGTCAAGTCCTTGACGTCGCGCGAGAGATGGGCCTGGTCCGTGTACCCGGCGCGGGCCGCCGTCTCGGCGAAGGGGACGCCCGCGCGGGCCAGTGCGAGGGCGCGCTGGAGGCGCAGGACGCGGGCGAGCGTCTTGGGGCCGTAGCCGAACGCCGTCAGGGACCGGCGGTGCAGGAGCCGGGGGCCGAGGCCCGTCAGCCGGGCGGTCTCGGCGACGGTCGCGCCGGAGCGCAGCGAGCGCACGATCCCGGCGAGCAGCGGGTCGGGCGGGGCCGCCGCCGCGAGCCGGACGGCGACGGCCTCCAGTTCGGCGGCCGGGTCGGCGGCCGCGCCGATCCGCTCGGTGAGGCGGCGCACCCGCGCGGACGGCCACAGATCGGCCAGGCCGACACCGCGGTCGCGCAGTTCGTGGGCCGGGACGCCCAGCCAGGCGGGGGCGGCGCCCGGGGCGAACCGGATGCCCGCGTACCGGGTGACGCCGGACGGGGCGGGGCGGTGGGCGCGGGTGTCGGGGCCCGCGATCCGCAGCTCCCCCGTGCTGCCCGCCAGCCACAGCAGGTCCATGCAGCCGTCGGGCAGCACGGGCGCGACGGGGCCGTGCGCCGGGTCGATCGTGCGCGTCCACAGCACCGCGCCCGGCATCCCGGCGGCCCGCTCCGTGTATCCGCCGTCGCCCGTCATGACCGGTACTCCTGGGGGCTCACCCCGTACTCCCGCTTGAACGCGCTCGACAGGGCGAACGCGCTGCCGTACCCGACCCGGCGCGCGATCGCCGCGACGGTGAGCCCGCCGTCGCCGTCGCGCAGCGCGTCCGCGGCGAGCGCGAGCCGCCAGCCCGTGAGGTACGTCATCGGGGGCTCGCCCACGAGGTCGGTGAAGCGGCGGGCGAGCGCGGCCCTGGACACCCCGGACCTCTCGGCGAGTTCGGTGACGCTCCACGGGTGGGCGGGGTCGTCCTGGACGAGGCGCAGCGCCCGACCGACCACGGGGTCGCCGAGCGCCCGGTACCAGGCGGGCGCGTCGGCCTCCGGGCGCGCGAACCAGGCCCGCAGCGACGCGATCAGCAGCAGGTCGAGCAGCCGGTCGAGCACGACCTCCTGGCCCGGCTCGTCCTTCACGATCTCCTCGGCGACGAGCGGGGTCAGCGGGCACTGCCACACCTCGGTCGGCAGGACGAGCAGCGGCGGCAGCGCGTCCAGGAGGCGGGCGGTGATCTCGCCGCGCATCTGGTACGTGCCGATGAGCATCTGCGCGGGCCCGTCCGGGGACTCGCCCCACTCCCGCACGCCGAGGTCCCGGTAGCGGCCGGCGTGCTCGGGGCCGAGCGGCCGGCACACCTGGCCGGGGCCGATCTCGGCGCGCGGCGCGGTCGCCGGGTCGTCGCACGCGACGTACGGGGCCGGGCCGCGGGCGATGGCGATGTCGCCGGGGCGGATGTGCAGCGGCTTGCCGGTGGTGCCGTCCGCTCCCCCGGGCCCGGGCAGGATCCAGGCGTCGCCCTCGACCATGATCATGACGGTGAGCGGTGCCTCGTCGGCGATCCGCACCGCCCACGGCAGCTCGAACGAGGCCCTGATCATGAAGGCGCCGCGTGCCCGCGGTCCCTCCAGGAGCCCTGCGAAGACGTCCATGCGGCCAGCCTAGACGGACGCGTATGGAGGTGAGCGGTTCGGCGATGTCCGGCTGCCCGGCGGGGCAGTTGAGTGGACGCATGACAGAGAACAGCGGGAACACGATGACGGTACTGGTGACCGGAGCGACGGGACGGACGGGAAGCAGGGTCGCGGAGGCGGCGCGGGCGGCGGGGCTCACGGTGCGGGCGGCCTCCCGCTCGGGCGAGGTGCCGTTCGACTGGACGGATCCGGGGACGTGGGACGCGGCGCTGCGCGGCGCCGACGGGGCGTATCTCGCGTATCCGTCGGACATCGGCGCGCCGGACGCGGCCGCCGCGGTGGGGGCGCTGGCGCGGCGGGCGGTCTCGCTCGGGGTGCGCAGGCTCGTCCTGCTCTCGGCGCGCGGGGAGGAACTGGCGCGGCCGGCGGAGGAGGCGCTGCGGGTGCCGGGGGCGGAGTGGACGGTGCTGCGGTGCGCGTGGTTCGCGCAGAACTTCGGTGAGGGGCCGTTGGCGGACCAGGTCCGCGGGCCCGAACTGGCCTTCGCGGCGCCGGACGCGCTGCGGGAGCCGTTCATCGACGTGCGGGACGTCGCCGAGGTGGCGGTGGCCGTGCTGCGGGGGCCCGCGGGGCGGTACGGGGGCCGGGTACTGGAGTTGACCGGGCCGGAGCTGTTGACGTGGGGGGAGGCGTTGGCCGAGGTCGGGCGGGCGGCCGGTGAGGTGAAGCGGTATGTCGCGGTGCCGGTGGCCGCCTACGGTGCCGCGCTGCGGGAGTTGGGGGTTCCCGAGGAGGAGGCCGACTTCCTGATCGCCCTCTTCACCGCCCTCCTGGACGGCCGCAACGCCTCCCTGACCCAGGACGTCCCCCAGCTCCTGGGCCGCCCCGCACGCCCCTTCTCGACCTACGCGTCAGACACCTGGAAGTAGCCCGCCCCGCGAGGGGCACTGTGATCGCGGGTCACTGCCCGCCCCGACAGGGGCGCGGGGAACTGCGCGACCAGCCCCCACCGGGACGCACCCGCCAACGGCGCTGCACCAACCGCCCCTTGAAGCGCTCACCCCGCACCGGGGCGCCGCCTTGCCCACCCTGCCGCCCCAGGCGGCAGACTGCCCAAGGCTAGGGGGACTCGCCGGAGACGGCCGGGCGAGAGCCCAAGGCGGGGCGGGCCGGGCGCCAGCCCAAGGCGGCGGGGCGGCGGGGCGGGAGCCCAAAGCGGCGGGGCGGCAGGGTGCCGGGGAGTCAGGAGTCGGGGTCCTCCGGAGGAGCCTCGCCGCGGCGGGTGTGGGACGTCCGCAGCCGCGACGTGACGTCCTCCGGCGGCAGGAACTTCGACCAGCGCTCGGGGAACTCGGACGGCATGTCCGGATCCCCGAGCCCGTCGTCGACGTCGTCGTCCTCCGGATCACCGGAGCCGAAGAAGCCCGGCCCGGCGGAGACGTCCCGGCGCCCGGCGGCAGCCCCCCGTCCCCGGTCGTTGGCCGCCCGCGCCGCGGCGGTGGCCACGGACGGCCACACCCGGTCGATCGCGGCGTTCACGGCGGCCCCGACCAGCACCGCGAAGGCCGAGACGCCGATCCACAGCAGCACGGCGACCGGCGCCGCGAGTGAGCCGTAGATCGTCGGGCCCTCGATGGTGTTCGTGAGGTACAGGCGGAGCAGAAAGCTGCCCGGGATCCACATCGCGAGGGCTACGAGGGCTCCGGGCACGTCCTCGATCCAGGGCGACCGCACCGGCACCGACACGTGGTACAGCGTCGTGAGGAAGGCGATCGACAGCACGAGGACGACCGGCCAGTACAGAATCTGGACCAGCGTCTCCGACCACGGCACGAGGGCGATCACCGCGTCCGGCCCGGCGATCATCAGCGGCAGCGCGATCGACCCGACGACGAGCCCCACCAGGAACAGCAGGAAGGCGAGCAGCCGCGTCTTGACGATGCCGCGCACGCCGTCGAGGCCGTACATCACCGTCACCGTGTCCACGAACGTGGAGACCGCGCGGGAGCCCGACCACAGCGAGATGAGGAAGCCGATGGAGATGACGTCGGGGCGGCCGCCCTTGAGGACGTCGTCCAGGATCGGTTCTGCAATCTCTTTCACGCCTTGATCGGACAGGACCGTGCGCGAGGCCTCCAGGATGTTGTCCCGGACGCCCTCGATGGTGTTGGCGCCGGTCCACGCGTCGACGTACGCGAGCAGCCCGACCAGCGACAACAGCAGCGGCGGCACCGACAGCAGCGTGAAGAACGCGGCCTCGGCGGCGAGGCCCAGGATCCGGTACTCCATGCAGGAGTTGACGGTGTCCTTGAGGAGCAGCCACGTGGTCCTGCGTTTGGAGACGTTCTGGTAGAGCACACGCGCGCGGTGGAGTCGGCCCTGCCGCTGGGGGGATTCACTTGCTGGCTGCACGTCCTAAAGGTATCCGTCACAGGCGGCGGCACTCATCCCCGGTGCCGGGCCCCGCACGCCGCCCCGCGACGGAGCGGTACTGGCCGAATGGTGGTGGCGCGTTCCGGGAACCGCACGGCGGACCGTTGCCGTCTTTTCGGATGAGTTCCCCGGCGGGGCACGTCATATCGAGGCACGAACGACATGACCGCGTCAGAACCGGGGAACAGGAAAGCGCCAAACGTCGAATCCGGGTTGCACCGTTCATGAAATTCTAGAAAGAATCCGGATTGTATTCGTTGCGCCCGGCGGGGGGCCGTGCGAGCGCAGCGTACCTGGGGGACATCGGGGGTTTCGGGCCATGCCCGTTGCAGAGGCGCGACCGGCCGAGCGCGCGATTCACCGTTTGCTCCTGCTTTTCAGAAACAACAGGATTAACCACGAGGAGCACAAGTGGCGAACGGCACCGAACGCGTTCTCGCCGAAGTTCTGGCTGGTGTCGTGCGGCAGGATCATGTGCCGCCCGATAGTCATTTCTTTGACGATCTGTGTGCCAATTCTCTGGTGATGGCGCACTTTTGCGCCCGGGTCCGCAAGCGCGCCGATCTGCCGTCGGTGTCGATGCGGGACGTCTACGGGCACCCCACGATCCGCAGTCTGGCGGCCGCGCTCGACGCGGCGCCCGCCGTCGCGCCGGACCGCGCGGTGGCACCGCAACCTCCACCGCCGCCGGGGAACAACCGGCGCCATGTGCTCTGCGGCGTGCTGCAGTTCCTGGTCTTCGCCGGGTACTGCGCGCTCGCCGGGTTCGTGACCGCGCACGGTTACGCGTGGATCGCCGGGGCCTCCGGCGTCGTCGACGTGTACCTGCGCGCCCTGGTGTTCGGCGCGACGCTGTTCGCCGCCGCCTGTGTGCTGCCCATCGTGGCGAAGTGGCTGCTCGTCGGCCGCTGGCGCGAGACCGAGTTCCCGGTGTGGAGCCTCGCGTACGTACGGCTGTGGACGGTCAGGGTGCTGCTGCACACCAACCCGCTGATGCTGTTCGTCGGCAATCCGCTGTACGTCCTCTATCTGCGGCTGCTCGGCGCGCGGATCGGGCCGGGCGTGACGATCCTGTCGCGTGCCGTCCCGGTCTGTACGGACCTGGTGACGATCGGCGCGGGCACGGTGCTCCGCAAGGAGGCCACGTTCCTCGGCTACCGCGCGCAGGCCGGCATGATCCGCACCGGCCCGGTCACGATCGGCCGGGACGTGTACGTCGGCGAGAAGACCGTGCTCGACATCGGTACGTCGATGGGTGACGGCAGCCAGCTCGGCCATGCCTCCGCCCTGTACGACGGGGCCGCGGTCCCGGCGGGCGAGCGCTGGCACGGCTCCCCCGCGCGGCGCACGGACGTCGACTACGTCCGCGTACCGCCGGCCCCCACGTCGGCCGGCCGCCGGATCGGCTACGCGCTCGGCGCCCTGGTTCCGGCGCTGCTGCTGTGGACGCCGCTCGCGCTGGGCGGCACGTATCTGCTGCTGACCGAGGTGCCCGCGCTGGGCTCGCTGCTGGCACCGGAGACGGAGGACCTGACCTCGCCGGCGTTCTACGCCGAGGCGCTGGGCCTGTCGGTCGTCGGGTTCGCCGCGTTCCTGCTGTGCGGGTTCGCCGGGGTGGCCCTCGTGCCGCGCGCGCTGGGGCCGCTGCTGCGCGAGGACCGCGTCTATCCGCTGTACGGCTTCCACTACTCGGTGCAGCGCGCCATCGCCCGGATGACCAACGTCAAGTTCTTCAAGTGGCTGTGCGGCGACAGCTCGTACATCACCGGCTACCTCAAGGCCATCGGCTACGACCTGTCGAAGGTCGAGCAGACCGGCTCCAACTTCGGTACGGAGGTGCAGCACGAGACGCCGTACCTGGCCACGGTCGGCAGCGGCACGATGGTCGCCGACGGACTCTCGGTGATCAATGCCGACTTCTCGGCCACCTCGTTCCGGGTCTCGCGCACCACGATCGGGGACCACAACTTCCTGGGCAACCACATCGTCTACCCGTCGGGTGCCCGCACCGGCGCCAACTGTCTGCTGGCGACCAAGGTGCTGGTGCCTCTGGACGGCCCGGTGCGCGAGGGCGTGGGGCTGCTCGGCTCGCCGGCCTTCGAGATCCCGCGCTCGGTGGAGCGCGACAGCCGCTTCGACCACCTGCGCGAGGGCGAGGAGCTGCGGCGCCGGCTCGCCGCGAAGAACCGCTCCAACCTGGCCACGATGGGCCTGTTCCTGGCGCTGCGCTGGCTGCACTGGCTCGCGATCTCGCTGATCGCGCTCGTCGCCTTCGACCTCTACGACACCCACGGCGGGGCCGCCGCCCTCTTCGTCGGCGCGGCCATGCTGCTCGGGCTCGTGTTCAGCACCTCCTACTACGTGTTCATCGAGCGGGTGATCTGCCGGTTCCGGCCGCTGCAGCCCCAGCTGTGCTCGATCTACGACCCGTACTTCTGGTGGCACGAGCGGCTGTGGAAGACGCCCGACAACCATCTGGCCATCTTCAACGGCACGCCGTTCAAGGCCCTGGTGTGGCGGGCCCTCGGCGTGCGGATCGGGCGCCGGGTCTTCGACGACGGCGCGTACATCACCGAGCGCACCCTGGTGACGATCGGCGACGACTGCACGCTCGGCACGCACTCCAAGGTGCAGGCGCACTCGCAGGAGGACGGCACCTTCAAGTCCGACCACATCGTGATCGGCGCCGGCTGCACGCTCGGCACGGGCGCACTCGTGCACTACGGCGTGGAGATGGGAGACGCGGCGGTGCTCGCCCCCGACTCCTTCCTGATGAAGGGCGAGCAGATGCCACCGGGGGCGCACTGGGGCGGCAACCCGGCGGTGGGGAGGTAACACCATGACCACAGAGATCTTCGAACAGGTCGAAGTGCCGCTTCCCGAGGGCCTTTCGGTGCCCCGGGACGCGGTGGAGGCCGCGCACGAGCGGGTGCTCGCTGCGCTGTCCGCCGACCGCGACGACCGCGCGCTGCGGGTGAGCGTCACCCCGCGGCACACCCTGCTGTTACGCCATCTGCCCGAGCGGTACGACCGGGCCGCGGCCGAGCGGATCGCCGGCTATCACGTCACCGCGCTGACCGCCCCGCGCCGCCGGAGCCTGCTCTCCGAGGCCGAACTCCGCCACCAGCTGCACGAGTTGGCGGGCCCGACGCGCACGCTGCCCGACCGGCGGGTGCACGAGCTGTTCGAGGAACAGGCGGCCGCGCGGCCCGACGACGTCGCCGCCCTGCACGGGGAGCGGCAGTGGACGTACGCGGAGCTGAACTCCCGCGCCAATCAGGTCGGCCGGGCCCTCCTGGCGCGCGGGCTGCGGCCCGAGGGCGTCGTCGCCGTGGTCCTCGACCGGGGCCTGGAGTGGATGGCCGCGGTGCTCGGCGTGCTCAAGGCGGGCGGGGTGTATCTGCCGGTCGAGCCGCACTTCCCCGAGGAGCGGATCGCGGGGATGCTCGGCCGGGCGGACTGCTCGCTGATCGTCGCGGAGACCGGGGACCCGGCGGGCACCGGCAACCCGGCCGGCACCCTGTCCGTGGCGCAGGCCCTCGCCGAGGGCCACGACGACGCCGATCTCGGCGTTCCGGTCGCCGCGTCCCAGCTCGCGTACATCTACTTCACGTCCGGCTCCACCGGCGAGCCCAAGGGCGCGATGTGCGAGCACGCCGGGTTCCTCAACCACGTACTCGCCAAGATCGCCGACCTGGGCATCGGCGCCGGCGACGTGGTCGCCCAGACCGCGCCGCAGTGCTTCGACATCTCGCTGTGGCAGCTGGTCGCGGCCCTCCTCGCGGGCGGCCGCACGTGCGTCGTCGGGCAGGAGACGATCCTCGACGTGTCGCGGTTCGTCGGGACGCTCGAGCAGGCACGGGTGAACGTGGTGCAGGTCGTGCCGTCCTATCTGGAGGCCGTGCTCGCCGAGTTGGGGCAGCGGCCGCGCGAACTGCCCGAGCTGCGCTGCGTGTCGGTGACCGGCGAGGCCGTCAAGGCGGAACTCGTCCGGCGCTGGTTCACCGCCCGGCCCGGCGTACGGCTCGTCAACGCGTACGGCCTGACGGAGACCTCGGACGACACCAACCACGAGGTGCTGTACCGGGCCCCGGACGGGGACCGGGTGCCGCTCGGGCCGCCCGTCGCGAACGTGCGGATCTACGTCGTCGACGAGGATCTGCTGCCCGTGCCGCTCGGCGCGCCCGGCGAGATCGTGTTCTCCGGGGTGTGCGTCGGGCGCGGGTACGTCAACGATCCGGAGCGCACCGAGGCGGCGTTCACCGAGGACCCCCACCGGCCGGGCGAGCGCCTGTACCGCAGCGGCGACCACGGGCGCTGGCGGCCCGACGGGAAGCTGGAGTTCCTGGGGCGGCGCGACAACCAGGTGAAGATCCGCGGCTTCCGCGTCGAACTCGGCGAGATCGAGAACGCGCTGCTGCGGGTGGCCGGCGTCCGCGACGGCGCGGTGGTCGTGGTGCGCGGCACGCAACTGGCCGCGTTCTGCGCGGGCACCCGGCAGGACGACGTGCGCGCCCGGCTGGCCGTCTCGCTGCCGTCCTACATGGTGCCGTACGCGGTGCACTGGCGGGAGCGGCTGCCGCTGACCGCGAACGGCAAGATCGACCGCCGTGCGCTCACCGCGCTCGCCGAGGAGCTGGACGGCAGGACGGGCGAGCCGCCCCGCACGGACGCCGAGCGCCGGACCGCCGCCGCCTGGGCCGAGGTGCTCGGGGTGCCGGTCGAGGGCATCGGCCGCCACGACCACTTCTTCGACCTCGGCGGCACCTCGCTGGCCGCCGTGAAACTCGCGATCACCCTGGACCGGGTGGTCACCCTCAAGGACGTCACACGGCAGCCGGTCCTCGCCGACCTCGCCGCCCTGCTCGACCGACGCATCTGAACCGAGGCACCCGAAAGGAGCAGCACCCGCATGCCGCTCTCCAGCTCGACCCCGCACATCCATCTCTCACCGGGACAACCGCCCCTGCTGCGAGCCGAGTTCGACGGCGATCCCGCCGACTGGGCGTCCCGGAACCGCGACACCCTGCGGACGGCCGTCGCCGAACACGGGCACCTGCTCGTCCGCGGCCTCGGCCTGTCCGGTCCGGACGCGGTGGCGGCCGTCTTCCGCCGCTGCGCCCGTACGCTCATGCCCGACCCGGAGCCCTTCGCACCGCGGCGCACCTACGGAGAGGGCCTGTACTCGGCCACCAAGTGGCCCCCGAACCAGCTGATGTGCATGCACCACGAGGTGAGTTACGCCCTCGACTTCCCGGGTCTGATGCTCTTCGCCTGTCTGGAGGCGCCGGCGAGCGGCGGCGCCACCGGTCTCGCCGACGCGGGCGCCGTCCTGGACGCGCTCCCCGCCGACCTGACCAAGCGGTTCGAGCAGGAGGGCTGGCTGCTCACCCGGTCGTACCACGACGAGATCGGGGCGTCGGTGGCCGAGGCCTTCGGCACCGACGACCGGGACGCCGTCGCCGCGTACTGCCGCACGCACGCCATCGACTTCGCGTGGCAGAGCGACGGTTCGCTGCGCACCCGGCAGCACCGCGCCGCGGTGCTGCGCCACCCGGTGGACGGCCGCCGCGTCTGGTTCAACCAGATCGCGTTCCTCAGCGAGTGGACGATGGACCCGGAGGTCCGCGACTACCTCGTGGAGGAGTACGGGCCGGACGGCCTGCCCTTCAACACCCGGTACGGGAACGGCGATCCGGTCGACGAGGACGTCGTGCGCGTCCTGAACGAGGTGTACGAGGCGCACACCGTCCGCGTCGGCTGGCAGGCCGGCGATCTGCTGCTCGTCGACAACATCCGCACCGCGCACAGCCGCGAGCCCTTCGAGGGGCCCCGCGAGATGCTCGCCGCGCTCGCCGATCCGGTCCGGCTCGCCGACTGCACGCCGACGGCCGGGGTGAGCGCATGACACCCAGCTTCGCCGTGGTCACCGGCGAACAGGTCCAACAGACCCTGGCAGGGCGGGAACCGGAGCTCGGGAAGCTGATCGAGGCGGTGTATCTGCTGCACGACACGGGCGGCACCGTGAACCCGCCGTCCTACTTCCTGCGCTTTCCCGACCGGCCGAAGGACCGCATCATCGCGCTGCCCGCCTCGCTCGGCGGACCGCTGCGCGTGGACGGCCTGAAGTGGATCTCCAGCTTTCCGGAGAACACCGCGGCGGGACTTCCCAGGGCCTCCGCGGTACTGATCCTCAACGACCCGGACACCGGCTACCCGTACGCCTGCCTGGAGAGTTCGGTGATCAGCGCCACCCGGACCGCAGCCTCCGCGGCCCTCGCGGCCGACCGGCTCAGCCGCGACCGGGCCCGCCCGACGCGGGCCGGGTTCATCGGGACGGGTCTCATCGCCCGCTACATCCACGCCCATCTCGTCGCCACCGGCTGGGAGTTCGAGGAGACGGGGGTGTACGACGTGGCGCCGGACAGCGCGGCCGGGTTCCGCGACTACCTCGAACGGACCGCCGCGAAGGGGACGGTCACGGTGCACGACACGGCCGAGTCCCTCGTCCGCGGCAGCGATCTGATCGTCTGCGCGACGGTCGCCGCCCGGCCGCACCTGCACGACCCGGCCTGGTTCGCCCACCGTCCGCTGGTCCTGCACGTATCGCTGCGCGATCTCGCGCCGGAGATCCTGCTGGCGTCCGCCAACTACGTCGACGACGTCGAGCACTGCCTCAAGGCGGACACCTCGCCACACCTGGCCGAACAACTCACCGGAGGAAGGGAGTTCATCGACGGCACACTCGCCGACGTGCTCGCCGGACGGTCCCGGGTGCCCGACGACCGGACCGTGGTGTTCTCACCGTTCGGTCTCGGGGTGCTCGATCTCGCCGTCGGCCGGTTCGTCCACGACGAAGTGGCCCGAAGGGGAGGGCTGCACGTCGTGGACGGTTTCTTCCACGAGCTGCGCCGCCACGGCTGACCGCACGGCAGCAGCACAGCACGACAGGAAAGGCAGGGGGACATGCGCAACGGGGGATTCGAGGAGAGGGGGGCGGGGGGACATCATGCCTGTCATTGACGATCCCGCACAGTTCAACGAGGAGGGGCTCTACGTCGACCTTCGGTCGACGATCGGTCTGCCGCTCTTCCTGAAGTGCGAAGGGTTCAACTTCGCAGGATCCATCAAGATGAAGGCGGCCACCGAGATGGTGAACGCCGCCGAGCGCGAGGGGCTGCTGCGGCCCGGCTCGATCCTGATCGAGTCCTCGTCCGGGAACCTGGGCGTGGCGCTCAGCGTCATCGCGGCGCACCGCGGATACCGGTTCCTGTGTGTGACGGACGTGCGCTGCAACCAGCCCACGATCCGGCTCATGCGGGCGCTCGGCGCCCAGGTCCACGTCGTCCGCGAACCGACCGCGCACGGCGGCCTGCTGGGCGCCCGGAAGGCGTACGTACGGGCCCTGTGCGCGGCCGACGACCGCTACGTCTGGCTCGACCAGCACAGCAACGACGGCAACTGGCGGGCGCACTTCCGCACCACGGCCCCCGCCATCGCCCACCGGTTCCCGCATCTGGACGTCCTGTTCGTCGGGGCGGGCACGACGGGGACGCTGATGGGCTGCGCCCGCTGGTTCTGGCAGTGGCGGCGCCGGGTCCGCATCGTCGCCGTCGACAGCGTCGGCTCGGTCACCTTCGGCGGCCAGGCCGCTCCCCGGCTCATTCCCGGGCTCGGGGCGGGCGTACGGCCGCCGCTGCTCGACACCTCGTACATCGACGACGTCGTCCACGTCGACGAGAGCGAGGCGGTGCGGGTGTGCCGCAGGCTCGCCGGCCACGGCTTCCTGTTCGGCGGCTCGACCGGAACGGTGATCAGCGGGGCGGACCAGTGGCTGGCCCGGCACGGACGGCGCGGCCTGACCGCGGTGGCGATCGCCCCGGACCTCGGCGAACGCTATCTCGACACGGTGTACCGCGACGGCTGGCCGCCCGCCGACAGCGGTCGGCACCCGAGGGAACCGGAGGCGGAGCCGGCGATGGCGCACATCGGCTGAGTGTGGTGGTGAAGCGTCCGGGTACGCCCGGGTAGGTTCCAGGACATGGCAGGCAGCACGCACACCGTGGGGAACCAGCCCCCGCCCCTGACGGGGCACGACGTCTTCACCACCGACCGGCCGCTCACCGAGGGCGTGGCCCGGCATCTCGCGCCCGAACTCCTGGACGAGGCGCGCGCGGAGCTCTCGCTGCTCGGCCGTACCGCGGGTTCGGCGCAGGCCCAGGAGTGGGGCCGGCTCGCGAACGAGAATCCGCCCGTCCTGCGCACCCACGACCGCTACGGCCACCGCATCGACGAGGTGGAGTTCCACCCGTCCTGGCACCGCCTCCTGGGCAAGGGCGTCTCGGCCGGGCTCACCGCGGCCTGGACCCGGCCCGGGGGCCATCTGCGGCGCGCCGCGGCGTTCCTGGTCTGGTCCCAGGTCGAGGCCGGGCACCTGTGCCCGCTGTCGATGACCCACGCGGCGGTGCCCGCGCTGCGCGCGCAGCCGGACCTCGCCGCGCTCTGGGAGCCGCTGCTCACCTCCACCGTGTACGACGCCGGGATGCGCCCCGCCGCGCACAAGGCGGGGGCGCTCCTCGGCATGGGGATGACGGAGAAGCAGGGCGGCAGCGACGTACGGGCGAACACCACGCGGGCCCTCGTCCGGGGCGACGGCAGTTACGAGCTGACCGGCCACAAGTGGTTCTGCAGCGCGCCCATGTCGGACGGCTTCCTGGTCCTCGCGCAGGCCGCCGAGGGGCTGACGTGCTTCCTGGTGCCGCGCGTCCTGGAGGACGGCGGGCGGAACGTGTTCGCGATCCAGCGGCTGAAGGACAAGCTGGGCAACCGCTCCAACGCCTCGGCCGAGGTCGAGTTCGACGGGACGTGGGCGCGCCGGGTCGGCGACGAGGGCCGCGGGGTGCGCACGATCATCGACATGGTCGCGGCGACCCGGCTCGACTGCGTACTGGGCTCGGCGGCCCTGATGCGGCAGGCGGTCGTCCAGGCGGTGCACCACTGCGCGTTCCGGGAGGCGTTCGGCGGCCCGCTGCTCGACAAGCCGCTGATGGAGAACGTCCTGGCCGATCTGGCGCTGGAGTCGGAGGCGGCGACGACGCTGGCGCTGCGGCTCGCGGCGGCGTACGACTCCGAGGACCCGGCGGAGCGCGACTTCCTGCGGATCGCGGTGCCCGCCGCCAAGTACTGGGTCACCAAACGCTGCACCCCGCTGGTGGCCGAGGCCCTGGAATGCCTGGGCGGCAACGGCTACGTGGAGGAGTCGGGGATGCCGCGGCTGCTGCGCGAGTCGCCGCTGAACTCGATCTGGGAGGGATCGGGGAACGTGCAGGCGCTGGACGTGCTGCGGGTGCTGCGGCGGGAGCCGCCGGCGTTCAACGCGTTCCTGGTGGAGATCGGCCGGGCGCGCGGCGCGGACCACCGGCTCGACGCCGCGGTGAAGGGCCTGCTGACCGAGCTCGGCGACCTGGACGGCATGGAGGCGCGGGCCCGCCGGCTGACGGAGCGGATCGCGCTGGTCCTCCAGGGCTCGCTCCTCGTCCGGTTCGCTCCCCCGGAGGTCGCCGACCTGTTCTGCGCGACGCGGCTGGGCGGGGACGGCGGCGCGGCGTTCGGCACCCTGCCGCACACACTCGACCTGGGGGCGCTGGTGCAGCGGGCCCGGCCGCTCTGACCGGCGCTCGCACAGAGTTACGGGGATGGTGCCGCGCCGACACGGCACCATCCCCGCCTTCAGAGGCCCCGTCAGGAGCTTGAGCGCCGCCGGGGCGGCGTTGATCCCAGTTTCAAACGCCGCACGGCTGTTCGCCAGGGTTGCAGGGGGTTGCAACGTTCCTTCTAAAGTCCGACGCTTGCCGTGGTCCGGGGGGACGCACGAGGGCGTGACGACTCCGTGGGCCGTCAGCAGCCCGCTTGCAGACCGAGGTTCCCGGCATGAACAACGACTCCACGATCGATCTGGCGCGCTTGTCGGCGATGGACGTGACGCTCGCGTCGCGCCTGCTCAAGGGCGTCCGCGCCGCCACGCTCTCCGGGCAGCGGCCCCGGGTGCGGCCCCGGCCGGTGATCGGCGAGTCCTGGCGGCGGATGCTGCGCGACGGCGTCGATCCGGACCGCGATGTGCGCCGGGGGCTGCTGAGTCTCGACGAGATCGAGGAGCGGCGGCAGTCGTCACCGCTGGTGCCGGTGCTGCCCGTGCTGCGGGAGGCGCTGGTCGCGGTGGCCGAGGCCGCGCAGCACATCGTGGTGATCAGTGACGCGGACGGCCGGATCCTGTGGCGCGAGGGGCATCCAGCGGTGCTGCGCAAGGGCGACCGGCTGGGTTTCCAGGTGGGCGCGCTCTGGGCGGAGGACGTCGTCGGTACGAACGGGGTCGGCACGCCGCTGGTGACCCGGCGCCCCGTCCAGGTGTTCTCGGCCGAGCACTTCGTGGAGTCGCACCACGGGTGGACGTGCACCGGGGCGCCGATCAAGGATCCGCGCGACGGGCGGGTGCTCGGGGTCGTGGATGTGAGCGGGCCGCTGGAGACGATGCATCCGGCAACGTTGTCCTGGGTGACCTCGGTGGCGCAGCTCGCCGAGGCCCGGCTGCGCGAGCGGCATGTCGCGGGTCTCGAGCGGCTGCGGTCGGTGGCGGCGCCGCTGCTCGCCCGGATGGCGGGCCGGGCGCTCGCCGTCGACGCGCACGGCTGGCCCGCCGCGGTGACCGGGATGCCGCTGCCGGAGCGGGTGGCGCTGCCCAGGCACGTGGCGGAGGGGCGCTGCTGGATACCGTCGCTCGGCGCCTGTCAGGTGACGCCGCTGGCGGGCGGCTGGCTGCTGGTGCTCGCGGACGACGCCCCGCAGCCGCTGACCGCGACCCGGATCACTCTGGACCTGAGCCGTCCGCGCCGCCCGTCGCTGCATGTGACGGGCAGCGCGGCCTCCTGGGTCCACGAACTGAGCCCGCGCCACGCCGAACTGCTGTTCCTGCTGGCGCGGCAGCCGGACGGCCGCACCGCGGCGGGCCTCGCCGACGACCTGTTCGGCGACCCGGCGCGGACGGTGACGGTGCGCGCGGAGATGTCGCGGATCCGGCGCTATCTGGGCGGCCTGCTGGCCCATCGCCCGTACCGCTTCCAGGAGGACGCGGAGGTCGAGACGGTGCTGCCCGAGGACCCGCTGGACCTGCTGCCGCACTCGACGGCGCCGGCGGTCGTCAGCGCGCGGACCCCGGCGCCCTGACGGCCGCGACGTCCCGCGCGATCCGCTCGGCGGCCTGCTCGGGCGTGAGGTGGGTGGTGTCGACGACCTCGGCCTCCTCGTGCAGCCAGGTGCGGGCGGCCTCCGCGTACGGTTCGAGGTACTTGAGGCGGAAGGCGGAGGGGCCCATGTCGGTGTCCCCCTCGATGCGTCCGCGCAGCGTCTCCTGGTCGGCGTGGAGGACGAAGTGGTGCACGGGGATGCGGTGGCGGGCGAGGCCCGCGCTGATCTCGCGCCAGTACTCCTCGACGAGGACCGTCATCGGCATCACGAGCGCGCCGCCGGTGTAGTCGAGCACGTGGCGGGCGGTCTCGACGACGAGGGGGCGCCAGGGCGGCCAGTGCTGGAAGTTGTCCGTCGCGGACAGCGTCGGCGTGATGTCCATCAGGGTCTCGCCGACCTTCTCCGCGTCGAACACCCGGGAGTCGGGGACGAGTTGCTGCACGATTCTGCTGGTCGTCGTCTTGCCGGCGCCGTGGGTTCCGTTCAGCCATACGATCATGGGCGCCGAGGTTAGCGCCCGGGGCGCCGCGCGGGCAGCCCTTGGCCGGACGTCGCCCGTCGTGATCCGATGGCCGCATGAGCAGCAGCGACACCGCCACCGTGACCGTCACCACCTGGTCACTGGAGCAGACCTCCCCCTCCGACCTGCGGCCCGCGACGCCGCCCGCGGGCGACGCCGTGCGCATCGTGCGCGCCGAGGTGCCCTCCCCCGAGTTCAGCCGCTTCCTGTACGCGTCCGTGGGCGGCGACATCCACTGGATCGACCGGCTGGGCTGGACGTACGCCCAGTGGCAGGAGCAGCTCGGCCGGCCGGGGAGCGAGACCTGGGTCGCGTACGAGAAGGGCACGCCCGCCGGGTTCGTGGAGCTTCAGGTGCAGGACGACGGTGCCGTGGAGATCGCCTACTTCGGGCTGCTCCCGGCCTTCCGGGGGCGCCGGATCGGCGGTCACCTGCTGTCGTACGGGATCGCGCGGGCCTGGGACCTGGCCGAGCGGTGGCCCGGGCGGATGCCGACGAAGCGGGTGTGGGTGCACACGTGCAGCCTGGACGGGGAGCATGCCATGGCCAACTACCAGCGGCGCGGGTTCCGGCTGTTCGAGACCGAGGTCGCGGAGGAACCGGCCGTGGCCACTCCGGGGCCGTGGCCCGGAGCCTGACGCGGGGCACAGACCGCCCTATTCACGGCACTCCGGGCGCCCGGAGCCACCCTTGACGTGACCAGAACCACACCTGTCCGCCATGTGGGACACATACGTCCACATGGCGGACGATGGTGGACCGGGCCCAAAGTCCCGTGACACGCTTCCGTCATGTCTACAGCTGGAATCGCCTTGGTGAGTCGACGGCACGTCGACTTCGGCCGCATGTCCAGCGCCATCTGTCCGGCGCGCTGAGAGAACCAGCACCGCCGATTCCGCTTCACCCCTATCTCCCTGCGCACCGCCGCGCCATTTGCGCGAAGTGTGCGGGTCAGAGCCGCCCCCAGCCCTGCCTTGAAGGACGTATCCATGGCTGCCACCCCTGAAAAGCCCACCACGGCCGCGCCCCGCCGCAAGGTGAGCCGTCACCGCGGCGAGGGCCAGTGGGCCGTCGGCCACCACACGCCGCTCAACGGCAATGAGCAGTTCAAGAAGGACGACGACGGTCTCAATGTGCGGACACGCATTGAGACGATTTACAGCAAGCGCGGATTCGACTCCATCGACCCCAATGACCTGCGCGGACGCATGCGCTGGTGGGGTCTGTACACCCAGCGCCGGCCCGGGATCGACGGCGGCAAGACCGCCATCCTGGAGCCGGAGGAGCTGGACGACGAGTACTTCATGCTGCGCGTGCGGATCGACGGCGGGCGGCTGACCACCGAGCAGCTGCGCGTCATCGGCGAGATCTCGCAGGAGTTCGCGCGCGGCACCGCCGACATCACCGACCGGCAGAACATCCAGTACCACTGGATCCGGATCGAGGACGTGCCCGAGATCTGGAACCGGCTCGAGGCCGTCGGCCTGTCGACGACCGAGGCCTGCGGTGACACGCCCCGCGTCATCCTCGGCTCGCCGGTCGCCGGGGTCGCCGCGGACGAGATCATCGACGGCACCCCCGCCATCGACGAGATCCAGCGGCGCTTCATCGGCAACCCGGACTTCTCCAACCTGCCGCGCAAGTTCAAGACCGCGGTCTCCGGCTCCCCGCAGCTGGACGTGGCGCACGAGATCAACGACATCGCGTTCGTCGGCGTCGAGCACCCCGAGCACGGCCCCGGCTTCGACCTCTGGGTCGGCGGCGGCCTCTCCACCAACCCCAAGCTGGGCCAGCGGCTCGGCGCGTGGGTGCCGCTCGACGAGGTGCCGGACGTGTACGGCGGCGTCATCGGTATCTTCCGCGACTACGGCTACCGGCGGCTGCGCACCCGCGCCCGCCTGAAGTTCCTGCTCGCCGACTGGGGCACCGAGAAGTTCCGGCAGGTCCTGGAGGACGAGTACCTGAAGCGGAAGCTGGTCGACGGGCCCGCCCCGCAGCAACCCGCGGGCACCTGGCGCGATCACCTCGGTGTGCACCGCCAGAAGGACGGACGCTTCTACGTCGGCTTCGCGCCGCGCGTGGGCCGGGTGGACGGCACGACCCTCACGAAGATCGCCGAGGTCGCGGGAGCCCACGGTTCCGGCCGGCTGCGCACCACCGCCGAGCAGAAGATGATCGTGCTCGACGTGGCCGAGGACCAGGTCGACTCCCTGGTGGCCGGCCTGGAGGCGCTGGACCTGAAGGTCAACGCCTCGCCGTTCCGGCGCGGCACGATGGCCTGCACCGGCATCGAGTTCTGCAAGCTGGCCATCGTCGAGACGAAGGCGCGCGGCGCCTCCCTCATCGACGAACTGGAGCGCCGCATCCCGGACTTCGACGAGCCGATCACCATCAACCTCAACGGCTGCCCCAACGCCTGCGCCCGTATCCAGGTCGCGGACATCGGTCTCAAGGGCCAGCTGATGCTCGACAAGAACGGCGAGCAGGTCGAGGGCTACCAGGTGCACCTCGGCGGCGCGCTCGGCCTGGAGGCCGGGTTCGGCCGCAAGGTGCGCGGCCTGAAGGTGACCGCGACCGAGCTGCCCGACTACGTCGAGCGGGTCCTCAAGCGCTTCCAGGCGGAGCGCGAGACCGGCGAGCGCTTCGCCGCCTGGGCGGGCCGCGCGTCCGAGGAGGCCCTGTCGTGAGCGAGCGTGCGGCGCCCTTCTACTGCCCCTACTGCGGCGACGAGGACCTTCGGCCGAACCCCGAAGGTCACGGCGCCTGGGAATGCGGAGCGTGCAATCGAGCCTTCCAGTTGAAGTTCCTCGGGCTCCTGACCCGGGGACTTCAGCGCAACGACGGTGGAGGGGAAGAGATATGACCGCGACTCAGATCGCCTCGGACACTGAAGAGTTGAAGGCGCTCGCCGAGCAGGCCGGGCGCGACCTGGAGGACGCCTCCGCCCTGGAGATCCTCCGGTGGGCGACGGAGACCTTCGGGAAGAAGTTCTGCGTGACCTCGTCCATGGAGGACGCGGTCGTCGCCCACCTCGCCTCGCGGGCCCTGCCCGGTGTGGACGTCGTCTTCCTCGACACCGGCTACCACTTCGAGGAGACGATCGGCACCCGGGACGCCGTCGAGGCCGTGATGGACGTCAACGTCATCACCCTCACGCCCCGGCAGACCGTCGCCGAGCAGGACGCCGAGTTCGGCCCGAAGCTGCACGACCGCAATCCCGACCTGTGCTGCGCGATGCGCAAGGTCAAGCCGCTCGAGGAGGGGCTGACCCAGTACGCCGCCTGGGCCACCGGGCTGCGCCGCGACGAGTCCCCCACCCGTGCGAACACGCCGGTCGTCGGCTGGGACGAGAAGCGGCAGAAGGTGAAGGTCTCGCCGATCGCCCGCTGGACGCAGGACGACGTCGACGCCTACGTCACCGAGCACGGAGTGCTCACCAACCCGCTCCTGATGGACGGCTACGGGTCCGTGGGCTGCGCCCCGTGCACCCGCCGCCTCCTGGAGGGCGAGGACGCGCGCGCCGGGCGCTGGGCCGGGCGCGCGAAGACCGAGTGCGGACTCCACGGCTGACCCCCATGAACGCCCCCCAGATTTTGGAGAAGCAAGTGACCGGAGCCACGATCTGGCTCACGGGTCTGCCGAGCGCCGGCAAGACCACCATCGCGTACGAGCTGGCCGACACGCTGCGCGCCGAGGGCCGGCAGGTCGAGGTGCTGGACGGCGACGAGATCCGCGAATACCTCTCGGCGGGCCTCGGCTTCAGCCGCGAGGACCGCCACACGAATGTGCAGCGCATCGGCTACCTGGCCGAACTCCTCGCCCGTAACGGCGTGTTGGCGCTCGTCCCCGTCATCGCCCCGTACGCGGACAGCCGCGAGGCGGTGCGCAAGCGCCACCAGGTGGGCGGCACCGCCTATCTGGAGGTGCACGTGGCCACGCCGGTCGACGTGTGCTCCGTACGCGACGTGAAGGGCCTGTACGCCAAGCAGGCCGCCGGTGAACTGAAGGGCCTCACCGGGGTGGACGACCCCTACGAGGCACCCGAATCGCCCGACCTGCGCATCGAGTCGCAGGACCAGACCGTGCAGGAGTCCGCGGCCGCCGTGCGCGCGCTGCTCACCGAGAGGGGTCTCGCCGCATGACGACCGTAGCCAGTGTCTCCGAGGAGACCGACAGCCCTTACGCGCTGAGCCACTTGGACGCTCTGGAGTCCGAGGCGGTGCACATCTTCCGCGAGGTGGCGGGCGAGTTCGAGAAGCCGGTGATCCTCTTCTCCGGCGGCAAGGACTCC
>NZ_JBEYYU010000070.1:0-41080 GCF_040645755.1 Streptomyces sp. NPDC046716 | reverse complement strand
AGTTCCCCGCGCCCCTGGATGCGAGCTCCGCTCGCCCAGGGGCAGGGGAAGGCGCGCGAAGCGCAGCCTTCAGGGGCGCGGGGAACTGCGCGAGAAGCCCCACCGGGCGGCACGCGACCGACAACCCAACAGGGGCGCGGGGAACTGCGCGACCAGCCACCGCGCACCGGTACCCGACCGAGCACCCCGACCATGCCACCGCCACCCCAGGGAGCCCGCACCATGACCACGCCCCCCGTCATCGCCGCCGTACCGAAGGAACTCCACACCGACGGCGACTGGCACCCCGCGGCAACGCGGCGGACGATGCCCGTCGAGAACCCGGCCACCGGCACCACCCTCTGCCACGTGGCGGACGCCGGCCCGGACGACGCCGCACGCGCCCTCACGGCGGCGACACAGGCCCAGCGCGCCTGGGCCGCCACCGCCCCCAGGGAACGCTCCGAGATCCTGCGCCGCGCCCACGAGATCCTCCTCGAGCGCACCGAGGACCTGGCCCTGCTGATGACCCTGGAGATGGGCAAGCCCCTCGCAGAGGCCCGCGGGGAAGTGGCGTACGCGGCGGAGTTCTTCCGCTGGTTCGCCGAGGAGGCGGTCCGGATCGACGGCGGCTACGCCACCAGCCCGGACGGCCGCAACCGTCACCTGGTACTGCGCCAGCCCGTCGGCCCCTGCCTGCTGATCACCCCCTGGAACTTCCCGCTCGCCATGGGCACCCGCAAGATCGGCCCCGCCGTCGCCGCGGGCTGCACCATGATCCTCAAACCGGCCCCGCAGACCCCGCTGTCCACCCTCGCGCTGACCGGCATCCTCACCGAGGCGGGCCTGCCCCCGGGCGTCCTGAACGTCCTGACCACCTCCGACGCGGCCGGCGTGGTCGAACCCCTGCTGCGCGGCGGCGGCATCCGCAAGCTGTCCTTCACCGGCTCCACCCAGGTGGGCCGCATCCTGCTCGCCCAGTGCGCCGACACCGTCGTCCGCACCTCGCTCGAACTCGGCGGCAACGCCCCGCTGATCGTGTTCGAGGACGCCGACCTGGACGCCGCGGTGAACGGCGCGATGGTCGCCAAGATGCGGAACATGGGGGAGGCCTGCACCGCGGCCAACCGGATCTACGTCCACACGGCCGTCGCCGAGGAGTTCGCCACCCGCCTCACGGCCCGCATGGCCGCCCTGAACGTCGGCGACGGCACCGTCCCCGGTACCGACGTCGGCCCCCTCATCGACGGCGTCGGCCGCGACAAGGTCGTCCGGCTCGTGCGCGACGCGGTCGGGCGCGGCGCGAAGGTCCTCACCGGTGGCGAAGTCCCGGCGGGCGAAGGGAACTTCTACCCGCCGACCGTGCTCGCCCAGGTGCCCCGCGACGCCGACCTCACCACCACGGAGATCTTCGGCCCCGTCGCCGCCCTGTTCACCTTCGAGGACGAGGACGACGTCGTAGGCGTCGCCAATGACACCGAGTGGGGCCTCGTCAGTTACGTCTTCACCCGCGACCTGGACCGGGCGCTGCGCGTCGGCGAGCGCCTGGAGACCGGCATGGTCGGCATCAACACCGGGCTGGTCTCCAACCCGGCCGCGCCCTTCGGCGGCGTCAAACAGTCCGGCCTGGGCCGCGAGGGCGGCCGGGTCGGCATCGAGGAGTTCCTGGAGTACAAGTACCTCGCGATCCCCACGGGCGCGTAGCGGGAACCCCAGGCCCCGGCAGCCCGGTCACAGTCGTTCCACCGCACGGAACCCGGCGAGGCGGGACAGCAAGGAGCGTGCGGGCGGCGCGAGTTCACCCACCAGCACCGCTTCGCCCGCGTTCAACAGGCCGATGACGGCGGAGAGTTCCGGCGCCGACAGGTCCGTCTCCAGGACATGGCCGCAGGCCGCCACGAGCTGACGTCCGCCGACCTTGGACCACAGCACGCGCTCGGTGGCCCGTACCGCGTCGTCGTCGGTGAAGTAGCCGGGACGCGCGGGCGGCGGGACCGGGTCCAGGCCGCCGTTGGTGGCCTGGAGCAGCGCCTCACGGGCCACCCGGCGCTCCAGGGCCGCGGGCCGCGCCGCCTGCCGGAAGTGGTCGAGCGCCGCCGCGAGCACCGGCGGCAGTCCGGTGGGCAGATCGTCCGGCGGGTCGCCGTCCGGTACGTGGATGCCGTCCCCGCCCCAGCCCTCCTGCGGGGAGACGGGGTTCGGGCCCGGCGCGAGCAGGGAGGGCAGCCCGGTGCCGTGGCGCGTCGGCTCGCGCGGGATGCCGATGTGCACGCTCGCCGTGGCCCGGGCGGACGTCCCGGAGGCGGCCGGGGCGGTCCCCGGCGATCTCGTGTGGTGCCAGCCCGCCGGCCAGTACACGAGGTCGCCGGGGACCGCGTCCGCCGCCGACCAGTGCCCGTCGAGGCCGAGCCGCAGCCGCCGGGCGCCCAGGGCCACGTACAGAAAGCCCGCGCCGCGCCGGACGGTCGACGGGCCGGGCGCGCGGGATCCGTGGAGGAGGGTCGTCGTCGCGCCGGCGCTCGGCTGGCCCACGTGCTCCCACAGGCCGGTGAGGAAGTCCCGCTCCCGCGCCCACAGCGGGTGATGGGCGGAGTGCAGGCACAGGACCATGAGGGAGAACGATTCTCCGTGGAGCTGTCCCGTCACCCGCCGGTCGTAGGCCTCGAAGGAGGCGTCCTCGGGCCGCGGCAGCAGATCCCCGGGGTCCACCAGGTGGCGCTGTCCGGCGCTGAACCGGATCCGGTGCGCGACGCCCGGCCGCTGCGCCGCGATGACGGCGCTCTCGAAGAGCTCGTTCGGGTCGAACGGCGCACGGGGCAGTCCCGTGCCGCGGATCAGGACCGGGCGCCGGTCCCAGTACTCGGTGGCGAAGCGGGGCCAGTCCAGCGTGTCGAGGATGTCCAGGGGCGCCGGGGAGCGCGGATTCATGAGCGGCGCTCCGAGCGCTCCGGCGCCGCCTCCACGGCCCTCGCGCGGTACGACTCGACGAGCAGGGAGAGGAGTTCGGGGTCGTCGGCCGAGGTGCGGGCCGTGCGGGCCAGCTCCGCGACGGTGACGGCGCGGGGTGCGGTGCGCAGCCGGGCGAGGACGGCGTCGGCGCCGGCCGGGCGGGCCGTCCAGGCGTGGCCGTTCGCCGCCCACACCGTGTCGCCGCCCTCGCGGGGCAGCCGGACGATCTCGGCGACGCGCCGTAATCGGTGCCGGGGAGTGAGCCGGACGGCGGGCCTGCGCGGCGGCGCCGGGTCAAGACCGGCGGCGGAGCGCAGCGCGGCCCAGCGCATCAGCAGCGCCCGCTCGGGATCCGGCCCGGCCAGGGTGTCCGTGAGCAGGGCGACCGACGCGGCGAGCCGGGGCGGCGCGCCGAGCCGGCCGTCGGGAGCCGCGGGCATCGGGTGCGGCAGGGTGAGCTGCCCGTCCGGGTGCCCGGGGCGGTCGCGCATCAGGTCCGCGAGGACGTCGGCCACGAGCGGCAGCGCCGAGGTGGTGCGCGCGGGAACGCGCAGCCGCAGCGTCGTGCACCGGCCGGGCCGGTGGTCGAGGTGGCTGCCGCCGGCCGGCCAGTGGACCATGTCGCCCGCGCGGGCCCGCAGCACGTACTCGGTCCCGGTGTGCTCGGGACGCACCCGTACCGTCAGCTCACCGTCGAGCACCCAGGTCAGCGCGGCCGCGTCGGTCCGGGCCGAGGCGTCCTCCGCGGAATGGTGCCGGTCGCCGACCGCCAGCTCCGCCGTGACCGGCAGCGGGGCCTGCCCGACGTGCCGCCACAGATCCGCGAGGACGTCCCGCACGCGCGACCAGAGGGCGAAGTCGTGGCCGAGCGGATCGGAGATCGTGAGCAGCCAGCCGTCACCGGCGAGGCGGGGCTCCCGGGCGAGCCGCGCGGCGTAGCCGGCCGGGTCCCGCTCGCCGGGACCCGGCAGCAGCGGTCCGGGGTCGCGCAGCCAGCCGTCCGCCGTCGCCAGGCGCACCTGCCGGGGCGCGGCCGCCGCGATCGCGGACCGCACCAGCGCGTGGGCGTCGGCCGGGCCGAGGCCCAGCGGCCGGACTCCGGGGACCACCACCGGCTCCCGTGCCCAGTGGACCTGCGCGAAGCGCCGCCAGTCCTGACCGGGGGCGGGGCCGGAGAAGTCGTGGCCTGGTGCGGGTGCGGCGCTGGCGTTCATCGGGTCCGGGGGCTCCTGAGTCCCTCGCCAAGGGGGTTCGACGGGCCCCGCGACCTTGTCAGAGCGTTTCCCGCGCCGTCAACGCCTTAAGGAGAAGCCGTGAGCATCTGGCGCAGAACAGACGCAGCGACTCATGCCTCCCACTGGCCCCAGGAATCCCACAGGACTCAGAGGGCGCTGCCTGCCTTCCAGGCCGTCCACGAAAGGTTCCAGCCGTTGAGGCCGTTGGCCGGGTCGACGGTCTCCTCGCCGGACCGGCGCACCTCGACGACGTCGCCGACCATGGAACTCTTGTAGAACTTCGCTCCCGGCGTCGAGGCGTCGTCCGCGCCCTGCGCGTCGCGCAGCCCGATGCAGCCGTGGCTGGTGTTGCTGGTACCGAAGATCGACGAGGACGCCCAGTAGTTGCCGTGGATGAAGGTGCCGGACGTGGTGAGCCGCTGCGCGTGCGGTACGTCGTCGATGTCGTACTCGTCGCCGAGCCCCACGGTCGTGGAGTCCATCCGGGTCTCCTCGAACCGCTCGGAGACGACCATCTTCCCCGCCCAGGTCTCGTAGCCGGAGCCGCCGCCCGTGACGTCGTACGTGGCGATCTCGGAACCGTCGCGGGTCACGGTCATCGACTTCTTGCTGAGGTCGACGACGCTGATCTGCTCGCGCCCGATGAGGAAGGTGACCTCCTTGTCCTGGGTGCCGTACACCCCGTCCGCGCCCTCGACGTCCTTGAGCCGGAGCCGCAGCGTGATCTTCGTGCCCGCCGCCCAGTACGTCTCGGGCCGGAAGTCGAGCCGGGTGTCGCCGAACCAGTGACCGACGATCTCCACGTCCGGGTCGGCGGTCACGGTGATCGCCTTCTGGACGGCGGCGCGGTCGGTGACGGCCTTGGTGAAGTTGAGCGAGACGGGCATGCCGACGCCCGAGGTGGAGCCGTCCTCGGGGGTGAAGTACCCGACGAAGGTCGCGCCCGGCTTTCGGGTCGTGAAGCGGGAGGTGTGCGCCGAGCCGGCACCCTCCACCTCGGCCGTCACGGTGTAGTCCGTCCCCGACGAGGGGTTCGCGCTGGAGGTCCACTCGGTGCGGCCGTCGTTGTACGTGCCCTTGAGCGGGTCGCCGCCGTCCGCGGTGACCCGCACCGATGAGAGCGTCCCGCCGGACGCCGTCACGGTGACCGGGGTGGTGAAGTCGGCCGCGGTGGCCCCGCTCGCCGGGGTCACGGTGACCTCGGCCCTGCTCGTGGCGTCGGCCGTGGCCCCGCCCGATCCGGACTTCGCCCCGGCCGTGCCGGCGCAGCCCGCGACGGTCAGCAGGGAGGCCGCGCCCAGCGTGGACAGCAGCCCCCTCCGCGACCAGTGGTCCGGCCCGTCCGCTATTCGATCCTGAGAGTCGCCCACGCCGCTGCCTTCCTGATCCACGTCTTCTGCGGTGGGGAATGCTGCCGCGCCGACCTGGGCGGATCCTTGGAAAAAGGGGCGCTTGTCTTAATTTTCCCTTTGAGGGTGACACGCGGTGCCGAAGAGGCCGGATCGCGGACGAGGAAGCCGTGTGGAAAGGTGGTGGCGAAATGCCCTGAATGCCCGTTCACTCCGGAGGAGGCCCTCATGTCCTCGAAGCGCCGACGCAAAAAGAAGGCCCGCCGCAAGCACGCGGCGAACCATGGAAGTCGTCCTCAGTCCTGAGGGTGAGCGGTTTCGGGGCGGTCAGGCCTTCTGCACGACTCCTTCACCGGTCGCGGCCGCCCATTCCGTCACCAGCGCCTCGTACTCCGCACGGTCATCGGCGGTCAACTGCCCACCCGTACGCGCCCAAAGGCCTCGAATCTGCTCGTTGACCACATGGGCGGGGCGTGCGGAGCGCGGGGCAGGGGTGAGGGACATGTGAACGAGCCTAGGGGATCGGTACGACTTTCCGCTCCCGTAGGTGACGTGGGTATCGCCATGTGTGATGTTCGCCATGGCTGTGAGCTTCGTGTAAGCGCTGCCACGTGCCGCTCCGGGGCAGCCGGGCCGTCGTGTGATCACCACCGCCGCTGCTCGCCGAACGAGCCGTGCCGGCCCTCTCCGCCCGCGAACCGCCCGGCCCCCTCGATCCCCTCGCGCAACACTCCGGTCCCGTGGCCGAGTTCGCCCCGCAGGGCCGTCTCCTCGTCGAGCCCGTGCTGCTCCCGCACCGACGCCCGGTCGCTGCGCAGACACGCCTGCGGGAACTCCGCCAGCCGTGCGGCCAGCTCCTCCGCCTCCGCGCGGGCCCGGCCCGGCGCCACCAGACGGTTGGCCAGACCCATCGCGTGGGCCTCCGGCGCCGCGACGGGCCGCCCGGTCAGGATCAGGTCCATGGCCCGGCTCTCCCCGATCAGCCGGGGCAGCCGGACCGTGCCGCCGTCGATCAGCGGCACACCCCAGCGGCGGCAGAACACCCCGAACACGGCGTCCTCCTCGACGACCCGCAGATCGCACCAGAGCGCCAGCTCCAGACCGCCCGCCACCGCGTGACCGCTCACCGCCGCGATCACCGGCTTGGACAGCCGCAGTCGCGTCGGTCCCATCGGCCCGTCGCCGTCCGCCGCCACCCGGTTGCCGCGCTCGGTGCCGACGGCCTTCAGATCGGCACCCGCGCAGAACGTGCCGCCCTCGCCCCACAGCACCGCCACCCGTGCCGCGTCGTCCACCTCGAACGCCCGGAAGGCGTCGGCCAGTTGTGCGGCCGTGGCGCCGTCGACCGCGTTGCGGGCCTCGGGGAGGGAGAGGATCACCGTGGTGACGTGGGCGGCGCGTTCGACACGGACGGACGGCATGAGGCTGCTCCCGGCTGGACTAGGTGACGGCGAGGGTCAGTTCGGCGGCGGCCGCCGAACTCGTACCGACGTACAGCTTGAACGTCCCCTCCTCGACAAGGAACGTCCCGTCCGGATCGTTCGTCCAGAACCCCAGGTCCTCCGCGCCGAGCCGGAACCGGACGGTCGTCGCCGCGCCCGCGTCGAGCGTGACCCGCCGGAACCCGCGCAGCCTGCGCACCGGCTGGACGATGCTCGCGGCCACGTCGCGCACGTACAGCTGCACCACCTCGTCCCCCGGGCGGGACCCGCTGTTGCGCACCGGCACCGACACCTCCACCGTGTCGCCCCGGCGCAGCGCCCGCGCGGACACGCGTGCCCGGCTCGACTCCGGGGTGCCGAGGTCGAAGGTCGTGTAGCTCAGGCCGTGCCCGAACGGGAACTGCGGTGACGGCGGCAGGTCCAGGTACTTCGACGTGTACTTGTTGTCCGCGTCAAAGGGGCGGCCCGTCGACTCGTGGTTGTAGTGGACCGGGAGCTGCCCGACGGTCCGCGGGAACGACACCGGCAGCTTCCCGCCCGGGTTCACCGCGCCGAACAGCACGTCCGCGACGGCGTGCCCCGCCTCGATGCCGGGATGCCAGGCCTCGAGGACGGCGGGCGCCCGCTCCAGCCAGGAACCGACCGTCAGCGGACGGCCGTTGACCAGGACGACCACGAACGGCCGGCCCGTCCCCGCGATCGCCGCGATCAGCTTCTCCTGCGCGCCCGGCAGCGCGATGTCGCTGCGCGCCGCCGCCTCCCCGCTCAAGCCCGCGGGCTCGCCCACGACCACGACCGTCAGGTCCGCGGCCCTCGCCGCCGCGACCGCCGCCCCGATCCCCGCCGTGTCCGTGCCCTCCGGCGCGACACCCCGGGCGTACGTCACCTCCGTGTCCGGCGCGGCCTTCCTGACGGCGTCCAGGATCCTCACCGCCGGGTACCGCTCGGCCGCCGCGGGCACCACCCACGTACCGAGCAGATCCGTCGCAGCGGCGAACGGGCCCACCACGGCGAGGGATGCGAGGTTCCGGCTCAGCGGCAGGACCCCGTCGTCGTTCTTCAGCAGCACCATGGAACGGGCGGCCGCCGCGCGCGCCGCTTCCCGGGTCTTCGCCGACGGCCCGGCGAGCGCCGCGTCCTCGTCGACGTACGGATCGGCGAACAGCCCGAGCGCGTACTTCAGGCGCAGCACCCGCGCCACCGCGTCGTCGACCCGGCGCCGCGCGATCCGCCCCTCGCGCAGCAGCCGCCTGCCGTGGGTGCGGAGGTTGGTGCTCGTCATCTCCATGTCGACGCCCGCGTTCAGGGCGAGGCGCGCCGCGTCCGCGCCGTCCTCGGCGAAGCCGTGCGCGATCAGCTCCTGGACGCCGGTCCAGTCGCTGACCACCGTCCCGTCGAAGCCCCACTCCTTCTTGAGGATGCCGGTGAGGGTGTGCGTGTTGCCGTGTCCCGGGACGCCGCTGACGGTGTTGAACGACGCCATCACCGTCGCCGCGCCCGCCTCCAGCGCCGCCTTGAACGGGGGGAGGTACAGATTGCGCAGCCGGGACTCGGACACGTCGACCGTGTTGTAGTCGCGGCCGCCCTCGGCGCCGCCGTACGCGACGAAGTGCTTGGCGCACGCCGCGACGGCCGTCTTCGCGGAGAGGCCCGAACCCTGGTAGCCCTTCACCTTCGCCGCCGCGTACCGCGCGGTCAGGAAGGGGTCCTCGCCGTTCCCCTCGGCGATCCGCCCCCAGCGCGGCTCGCGCGTGACGTCCATCATCGGCGAGAACGTCCAGTGCACGCCGTTGGACCGGGCCTCCCGCGCCGACACCTCGGCGTCCGCGCGCGCCACCTCCGGGTCGAAGGCGGCGGCCTGCGCGAGCGGCACCGGGAAGGTCGTCCAGAAGCCGTGGATCACGTCCAGGCCGAACAGCAGCGGGATGCCGAGCCTCGACTCCTCGACGGCGAGCCGCTGCAGCGCGTTGGTCGTCCGCGCGCCGAAGATGCTCAGCACCGACCCGAGCCGGCCGGCCCGCGCCGCGTCCTCGACCTCCTTGGTCGAACCCGACCCCGGATTCAGGTCGTAGGCCCACGGGAGCTGCTGCAACTGCCCCAGCTTCTCCTCCACCGTCATCCGGGCGAGCAGCGCCCGCACCTCGTCCTCGTAGGGGCCCACGCGCCGCTCGTCCGCCGTCGCCGGCGCGGCGGAGGGCAGCCCTCCGGCGGCGGTGACGCCGATCGCGGACAGCAACGTCCGTCTTCCCAACTCCGGCACGTCCTGGCTCCTCGCATCCCATGTGTTGACCTCAAGAAAGGTTGAGGTCCTACTGTCGACGGCATGAGCATGGAGACCACAGCCTGGACGCAGCTGCACAGCGTCATGAACGCCCAGAACGGCGGATCCAAGAACCGCCCCTTCGCCCGCGCGACCCTGCGCCGCATCGGCGCGTTCGCGCGGCCGCACCGGCGGCGCATCGTCCAGTTCGTCCTGTTGAGCGTCCTCACCGCCCTGCTGGCCGTCGCGACCCCCGTGCTCGCGGGCGACGTCGTCAACGCCATCGTCGACGGTCACGACCAGACGCTCGTGGTACGACTCGCCGTCCTCATCGCGGTGATCGCGCTCGCCGAGGCGGGAATCGGCCTGCTCGCCCGCTGGCTCTCCGCCAACCTCGGCGAGGGACTGATCCTCGATCTCCGTACGGCCGTCTTCGACCACGTGCAGAAGATGCCCGTCGCGTTCTTCACCCGGACCCGCACCGGCGCCCTCGTCAGCCGCCTCAACAACGACGTGATCGGCGCCCAGCGCGCGTTCAGCAACACCCTGTCGGGCGTCGTCGGCAACGTGGTGACCCTGGTCCTCACCCTGGTCGTCATGCTCACCCTGTCCTGGCAGATCACCCTCCTCGCCCTGGTCCTGCTGCCGGTCTTCGTGATCCCCGCCCGCCGCACGGGCTCCCGGATGGCCCGGATGCAGCGCGAGGCCGCCGCGCACAACGCGGCCATGGGCACCCGGATGACCGAGCGGTTCTCCGCGCCGGGCGCCACGCTCGTGAAGCTCTTCGGCCGCCCCGAGGAGGAGTCGCGGGAGTTCGCGGCACGGGCCCGGCGGGTGCGCGACATCGGGGTGCGCACGGCGATGGCGCAGTCCGCGTTCATCACCGCGCTCACCCTCGTCTCCGCCCTCGCGCTCGCCCTCGTCTACGGCCTCGGCGGCTACTTCGCGCTCGACGGCAGCCTCAAGGCGGGCACCGTCGTCTCCCTCGCGCTGCTCCTCACCCGGCTGTACGCGCCGCTGACGTCCCTGGCGGGCGCCCGCGTCGAGGTCATGAGCGCCCTCGTCAGCTTCGAGCGGGTCTTCGAGGTACTCGACCTCAAGCCGCTCATCGAGGAGAAACGGGACGCCCGCGAGGTGCCCGAGGGGCCGGTGGCCGTGGAGTTCGACGAGGTCCGCTTCGGCTACCCGTCCGCCGACAAGGTCTCCCTGGCCTCCCTGGAAGAGGTCGCCTCGCTCGACGGCCGCGGCGGCGCCGAGGTCCTGCACGGCGTCTCCTTCCGCGCCGAACCGGGCCAGACGATCGCGCTCGTCGGCTCCTCGGGCGCCGGCAAGTCGACCGTCGCGCAACTGCTGCCCCGCCTGTACGACACCGACGCGGGCGCCGTCCGGATCGGCGGCGTCGACGTACGCGACCTGAGCGCCACCTCGATCCGCGCCACCCTCGGCATGGTCACCCAGGACGGCCACCTCTTCCACGACAGCGTCCGCGCCAACCTGCTGCTCGCCCGGCCGGAGGCGACCGAGGACGAACTCTGGGACGTGCTGCGCAGAGCCCGCCTGGAGACCCTGGTCCGCGAACTGCCCGACGGGCTCGACACGGTGGTCGGCGAGCGCGGCTACCGGCTGTCCGGCGGCGAACGCCAGCGCATGACCATCGCCCGGCTGCTCCTCGCCCGCCAGCGCGTGGTCATCCTCGACGAGGCCACCGCCCACCTCGACAACACTTCCGAAGCGGCGGTGCAGGAGGCCCTGGCCGAGGCCCTCGACGGACGCACCGCCCTCGTCATCGCGCACCGGCTCTCCACGATCCGCTCCGCCGACCAGATCCTCGTGGTGGAGAACGGCCGGATCGTCGAACGCGGCACGCACGACGAACTCGTCGCCGTCGAGGGACGGTATGCGGAGCTGTACCGGACGCAGTTCGCGCACGAGGAGCCGGAGGCGGTGGCGGTGGCGGAAGTGAGGTGAGCGCCGCCCGGCCGCGGACGCCGCGACCGGGCCCGATCCGACGGGACGCCGTCGCGCGCGCCGCGGCTACCCTGGCCGCATGCTGCTGGGGCGGACAGCGGAGTGCGCACGGCTCGACGACCTGGTCGACGCGGCACGCGGCGGACGCAGCGGGGCGCTCGTCGTGCGGGGCGAGGCGGGGATCGGCAAGTCGAGCCTCCTCGCGTACGCCGAGTCGGTCGCCGCGGACCTGACGCGGCTGCGCACCCACGGCACCGAGTCCGAGAGCGGACTGCCCTACGTGGGACTCGCCGATCTCTTCCGGCCGGTCACCGACCTCCTCGACCGGATCCCGGAACGGCAGGCCGCCGCCCTCACCGGCGCCCTCGCGCTCGGGCCGGCCGTCGCCCAGGACCGGTTCGCCGTCGCCGCGGGGACGCTGAGCCTGCTCGGCGCGGTCAGCGAGTCCGGCCCCGTCCTGATGGTCGTCGACGACGCGCAGTGGCTCGACCCGTACTCCCTCGACGCCCTCGCCTTCGCCACCCGCAGGCTGGGGCGGGAGGGCGTCGCCGCCCTGTACGCCGCCCGCGACGGCGACGAGGCCGCCGCCCGGCTCGCGCCCGTGGAGACACTGACCCTGGGCGGCCTCGACGCCGACTCCGCGCGCCGTCTCGTCGCCGGCGGACCGCTCTGCGCGCACGACGTCGACCGGCTGCTCGCCGAGGCCCGCGGCAACCCCCTCGCCCTCCTCGAACTCCCCGCGCTCCTCGCCCGCGGCGGCCACCGGCCCGACACCGGCGCCCCGCTGCCCATCGGCGACATGCTCAACCGCACCTTCCACAGCGCCGTCACCCGGCTCCCGGCGCGCACCCAGGACGCCGTGCTGCTGCTCGCCGTCCTCGGCCCGCGCCCCCTCGCCGGCACCGAACGCGTCCTGCGCGCCCACGAGTTGACCTACGCCGCCCTCGAACCCGCCGAGCGGGCCGGGCTGCTGACCGTGGAGGAGGGCGCGTACGTCTTCCGTCATCCGCTGGTGCGCTCCAGCGTCTATCACGGGGCGAGCGCCGTGCGCCGCTGGCAGGCCCACCGCACCGTCGCCCACGCCCTGCGGGACGCCACGGCGCCCACCGCTCTCGAGCGGTACGCCTGGCATCTGGCCGAGTCCGGCGCCGACCCCGACGAAGAGGTGGCCGCCGCACTGGAACGCGCCGCGTCCGGCGGGCCCGGCAGCCTCACCCTGCCGCTCGCCGCCCGGCTGTACGCACACGCCGCCCGCTTCACCCCCGAGGACGAGCACAGGGCGCGCCGGCTGCTCGCCGCGGGCCGCGCCGCCCAGGCCGCCGGTTCCCTCGACGAGGCGGCCGGCCTGCTCGACCGCGCCCTCACCCACGCCGCCCAGGAACACACCCGCCTCGACATCCGCCAAGTGCGCTGCTACGTCGACATCCAGCGCGGCCGCACGGCCCTCGCCCGCGACCAGTTGCGCGCCGCCGTCGAGGACGCCCGGCACGTCGATCCCGCGCTCACCGCCGTCATGCTCGGCGGCATCACCTTCACCGAACTCGCCATCGGCGACCTCACCGCGGCGCGCGCCGCCTCCGCCGAGTCCATGCGGATCAGCGACGCGTTCGGCGACCCGTCCACCGCGCTGCCCGTACGCCTTCTGCACGCGCTCGTCGAACTCCTCGGCGGCGACGCGGAGAAGGGCCGCACGCTCCTCCACGACCTGGAGAAGCCGCTCGCCGCACCGGACCCGGCGTTCCCGTACCCGGTCTCCGGCGTCGGCGGCCTGTGCCATCTCGCCGCCGAGGAACTGGACGCGGGCAACGCCCTGCTGGACCGCGCCGTGCACGCCGCGCGCGCCTCCAGCACCGTGGGACTGCTCGCCCATCTCCTCGGCACGGCCGCCGTGATCGAGTTCTGGAGCGGCCGCTGGAACGCGTCGCTCGCGCACGCCGACGAGTCCGTCCGGCTCGGCGAGGACACCGGGCGCGTCCTGGAGGTGTGCCGGGCGCTCGCCGCCCAGGCCAGGACCGAGGCGGCCCGCGGCAAGGAGGCCGACTGCCGACGGCACGCGGCGCGGGCCGTGTCGCTCGCGGCCGTCACCGGGCTCCCCATGGACGCGGTCCGCGCCCACGGCGCACTCGGGCTGCTCGAACTCGGTCTGGGCCGCTTCGAGGAGTCGGCCCGGCACCTGGAGCGGGTCAGGGACTTCTCCGTCGCCAACGGTCGCGGCGACGGCCTCTATCTGTCCTGGGCCGCCGACCTCGCCGACGCCTACGTCCATCTGCACCGCACCGACGCGGCGTACGACGTCCTGCGCGTCCTCGACCACGAGGCGGGCCGGGGCCACCGCCCCGTCACCGCCGCCGCGGCCGCCCGCGTGCGCGGCATGCTCGAACCGGCCCGCGCCGACCACCACATGGACCGCGCGCTGGCCCGGCTCGACGACGTCACCGCGCCGTTCGAGCGGGCCCGCACCGAGTTCGCCCGGGGTGAGCTGCTGCGCCGCCAGGGGCGGCGCGGTGAGGCCCGGCGCCGGCTGCGGCTCGGACTCGCCCTCTTCGAACGGCTCGGCGCGAGCGGCTGGGCGGACCGCGCCGCCGCCGAACTCCGCGCCGCGGGCGGGGACGGTGTCCGCGTCGGCGGCGCGGGACACACCCCGCTCGACGGCCTCACCCCGCAGGAACTGCGCGTCGCGCTCGCCGTCGGACGCGGAGTCACCAACCACGAGGTCGCCGAACAGCTCTTCCTCAGCGTCAAGACGGTCGAGTTCCACCTCGGCAACATCTACCGCAAGCTGGAAGGGGTGCACCGCAGGGCCCAACTCGTGCGCCTCATCAGCCGGTCGGCCCGGACCTGAGGAGGCCCGGCGGACCACGCGACCGCCGGGCCGGAACAGCGGGGGTGCCCCGCCCGGACACCCCCGTCCCCCGTGTTCCCCCAGGTACGAAAGCCCCCGTCAACTTCCGTGCCCTCCACGATGACTCCCCGGCGGCGCCCCGGCCACGGTGAAAACCCTGGGATCGAGGACCAGGGGCCTACGGCGTCCGGTGTAGTCGGCGCGCGCCGGGATGCGGGGCCGACCGGCCCCGCGGGTGAGGGCCGACCGGCCCCTCCCGCGTCGTCGTGCGCGGCGCCACGGTGGGCCTTCGCCGAGCCCAGGGGGTGCTCGCCATGGCATGGAGCCCCGTGCTCCGGCTCCGCCGCCGGACACCAGCGCCCGTGGTGGTGCGGCGCGTCGGCGGATGCCTGGTGATCGAGGTACGGGCCGCGCTCGGGCCGACCGCCGAGGCGCCGGTCGGCCGGCTGCTGCACGAGGCGATCCGTCCCGGTGGCACCGGAGTCCTCGTCGACCTGCGGCACGCCGGGCGGCTCGGGGCCGCGGGCGTCAGTGTGCTGTGGCTGGCCCGGACCCTGGCCGACCGCTACGGCCTGCCGTTCGGCCTCATCGGCGCGCGGGCCGAACTCCTGTCCACGGACGGTGAGTCGTGGGCGCGGCCGGGGTCAGCCCGCGGCCTCCCGGGCGCCCCGCTCCATCGCCTCCGTCACGGTCGGAAGCGGATCGAAGCGGTCCAGCAGACCGGCCACGCGCAGCAGCTTCAGGATGTTCCGCTGCGCGCAGACGACGAGCAGCCGCCCGCCCCGGGCGACGACGCGGTCCTGCGCCCGGCACAGCAGCCGTAGCGAATAGACGTCGAAGAACGTCACCGGACCCAGGTCGAGCAGCACGGTCCGTCCCTCGTCGCTGGTGGCCGCGTCGAGGGACGGCAGGGCGTCCAGCGTGCCGGCGATGTCGATCTCGCCGTGCAACTCGATCACGATGATTCCGTGGGTCTCACGGACCCGGATGTGCCCGACGGGCCATGCGTTGTCTTCCAGCACGGCGACTTCCCCCAGGTCGGTCGGACTTCCGCAGAAGCCCGGGAAGCAGGACGACGGGATTCGGCCACCGGGGTCAGGGACGGCCTGGACGAACAGGTTACGACCCGGGGCCACGTTCTGTGCAGGCATTGACACACTCCGGCACCGAATCACCCGCGACGGATGATGCCGCCCGTCCGGCCCTCTGCTGCGGTCTGCGGATGATGCCTGCTTACGCGGACGCCCTCACCGGATTCCTGGCCCGGGGCGTGCGGTGCGCCCGGGACGCGGCGGAGTCGATCGCCGGAGCCCTGGTGCGCGGTTCGGTCGGTTTCGTCCTGGACCGGGTGGACCTGGACGCCGTGGTCGCCCGGGTGGACATCGGCCGAATAGTGGCCCGAGTGGACGTGAACGCGGTGGCGTCCCGCGTGGATGCCGACGCCGTCGCGGCCCGGGTGGACGTGGACGCTGTCGCGGCCCGGGTGGACGTAGACGCGGTCGCCGCCAGGATCGACGTGGACGCCATCGCCGCGCGCGTCGACGTCGACACGATCGCGGACCGTGTCGACGTCGTCCCCATCGCGGCCCGCGTCGACGTGAACGGCATCGCCGACCGCGTCGACATCGAACGGATCATCGCCCGCATCGACCTCGTGGGGCTCACCCGTGACGTGCTGCGGGAGATCGATCTCGGGCGGATCGTGCGGGAGACCGGGGGCGGGATGGCCGCGGACACCGGTGCCGCCGTGCGGGGGATCGGACGGCGCGGGGACCGTGGGGTGAACCGGTTCGCCGACCGGATGCTGCGGCGGGGCGATGAGTGAGGGGGAGGAGGCGGGGCTCGTCACCAGGGGAGTCGCGGGGCTGCTCGACGCGTTGCTGGTCGCCCTGACCGGCCTCGCCGTCCAATTCGGCGCGGGCTTCGCCCGGTTGCTCGTCGTCGGGCCGCCGCTGCGGGTGCCTCAGTGGGACGGGCGGCTCGCCGGCGCGATCGCGTGGACGTTCGCCGTGTGCTATCTCGGCGGGGCCTGGGCGCTCACGGGACAGAGCGTCGGCGGGCGGCTGATGGGCGTACGCGTCGGCGACCGGGCCGGGCGGCGGCTCGGACTCCTACGGGCCCTGCTCAGGGCCGCACTCACCGTGTCGTTCCCGCTGGGGCTGCTGTGGATCCCGTTCAGCCGGCGCCGGGCCGCCGTGCCGGACCTCGTGGTCGGTGCCGCCGTGCGCTACGACGGCCGCTGACCCCCGCCCGTGCGGGAACCGCGCCGCCGCGGCGAGACCGCCGAGCCCGATCACGGCGAGCACGACGAGCGCCGTCGCGTACGGGCCCACGGCCGGATCGGCGACCAGGATGGTGCCCGCGACCGCCGTGCCCACGGACGAACCGAGGTTGGACACGCTGCGGGAGAGCCCGGAGATCTCGCCCTGCAGATCCTCGGGGAAGCTGGACTGCACGACATTGACCGACGGGGTGAGCATCACCCCGAGGCCCAGCCCGATCAGCAGCAGCCCCGGAGTCAACAGCCAGACGTTCGGCGACCCGTGGGCGAGGCCGATCAGCACACCGATGCCGCAGACCGTGGTGACGAACCCGGCCATCACCAGACTCCGCTGCTCCCTGCGGCGGGCGAACCGCTGCGCTCCCAGGGACGACACCAGCAGCCCGACCGTCGACGCCGTGAAGATGGCACCGGTGCTGATGGCGTCGTATCCGCGGACGACCTGGAGATACGCGGCGACCGTGAAGGAGATGCCCATCAGCAGCAGCCACTGGACGTGCTGGGTGATCAGTCCGAGGTTCGAGGTGCGGACGTGGAACAGGGCGGTGGGGAGCAGGGGCTGGACCCCCTTGCGTTCCCTCGCCCGGACCCAGCGGAAGAACCCGGCGAGCACCGCCACGCCCGCCGACACCAGCCCCAGCGTCAGCCAGCCGTTGTCGTCCGCCGCGAGAATGCCGAGGACGAGTAATACGAGACCTGACGCCGAGAGCACCGCGCCGACCGTGTCGACCTCGCACTCGGGATCCGGCGGCAGCGGATCGTGGACGCGGCGGCTGAGCACGATGATCACCACGACGACGAGCGCCTGGAAGACGAACGCCGCCCGCCAGCTGAGCGCCCAGGTGATCAGCCCGCCGATCAGCGGCCCCGCCGCCGCCCCGATCCCGCCCATCGCCATGATCGCCCCGAACGCCCGCGCCCGGTCGGCGACTTCGGTGAACAGAAGCGTGGTGAGGATGTAGACGGGCGGGATGAGCAGCGCCGTGCCGATGCCCTCCAGGATCGAGTTGCCGAGGATGAGGACGCCGAGACCGGGCGCCGCCGCGCTGAGCAGGGCCCCGACCCCGTAGACCGCGAGGCCCACGACGAGACAGCGCTTGCGGCCGTAGCGGTCGGTGAGGATGCCGCCGGGAATCATCAGCGCGGCCATCACCAGCAGGAACACGGTGATCGCGATCTGCACGCCCTGCACCGTGGTGTCCAGGTCCGTGCTGATGTCCTTGATCATCACGTTCATGTTCGACCCGGCGAAACTGCACAGGAACTGGGCCAGGGCGAGGGGCGCGAGCACCCTGCGAGGCCAGGGAGCCGGTGTGCGCGGAGCCGTGGGCACGGTCATCGGCTCGCCTCCGATCGAGGGCGGGACCGCCTCCGATCGAGGGCGGGACGACGGACAGCGTTCCGGACGGCCCCCTCCGGGTCGTCACCCCCGGAGGGTGACGACCCACCCCCGGTACCGGGCGCGACACTCGGGGCACAGCGGTGCGTTCAGCACCGGCACCGAACACGGAGGTAGTGTCATGGCCACCTCGACGGGTTCGCACCCACGCTCCGACGTCAAAATGGCCGCGGCCGGCGGACTGACCGTCTTCGCCGCCGTGCTGCTGTTCATCTCCGGCTCCCTGGACTTCCTCCGGGGTCTGTCGGCCGTCCTCAGGGACAAGGTCTTCCTGACGACCCCCAACTACGTCTACGAGTGGGACCTGACCGGTTGGGGCTGGACCCACATGGCCCTCGGCGTGATCGCGGTGGCCGTGAGCCTCGGCCTCTTCGTCGCGATGAAGTGGGCCCGGGTCGTCGGCGTGATCATCGCCGGACTGATGATCATCGCCAACTTCCTCTCCATCCCCTACCACCCGCTCTGGTCCCTGACCCTCATCGCGATGGACGGATTCATCATCTGGGCGCTGTGCGTGGTCCGGCGCGACACCCTCTTCTGACCCCGCCCTCCGGGCGCAACCGAGTCGGGCCCGACGGGCCGAGGTGACGTATGCGCGAAGGACCAGCACGGACGCCGGACGAACGAGCCGAGCGGATCGCCGAGTTCATCGCTCCGCTGAAGGTGCGGCCCGGCGCGAAGGTGCACCTGGCGGACGACTTCGACCCCGCCTACAAGGCGGGCGTGAAGAACAAGAAGGCCGGCCGGGAGCTGCTGCGCACCGGCGTGGCGCTCCTGGCCGACTACCAGCGGCGGCTCGCCGCCGACGGCGCGACCGGGGTGCTGCTCTGCCTCCAGGCGCTCGACGCGGGCGGCAAGGACGGCACCATCCGCCATGTCATGAGCGGGGTGAACCCGCAGGGCGTCCGCGTGGCGGGCTTCAAGGTGCCCTCCGCCGACGAACTCGGCCACGACTACCTGTGGCGCTACGCCCGCGAGCTGCCCAGCCGCGGGGAGATCGGCATCTTCAACCGGTCCCACTACGAGGAGGTGCTCGTGGTGCGGGTGCACCCCGAACTCCTCAGCCGCCAGCGGCTGCCCGGCGCCTCCACGGGCCGGGCGCTGTGGCGCCGGCGCTACCGGGAGATCAACGACTGGGAGCGGTACCTGACCGAGAACGGCTTCCGCGTCGTGAAGCTGTTCCTCAACCTGTCCAAGGAGGAGCAGCGCGTCCGCTTCCTCAAGCGGATCGATCTGCCCGACCACAACTGGAAGTTCTCGGCGGCGGACGTCCGTGAGCGCGGCTGCTGGGACGCCTACCAGAGCGCGTTCTCCGAGATGCTCTCCGCGACCAGCACGAAGTGGGCGCCCTGGTACGTGATCCCGGCGGACCGCAAATGGTTCGCGCGGATCTGCGCGGCCGCCGTCCTCGCCCACACCCTCATCGAGATCGATCCGCGCTACCCGGAGGTCGACGACAAGAGCCGCGGCGAACTCGCCCGCGAGAAACGCAAGCTGGAGCGCGAGGCACCGGCCGGTACGGCAGCGGATCCGTACGCCGCCGGCCACGGGCGGAATCGGAGGCGGAAGCGATGACCGCGCACACCGCGGCGGAGGTCTGGTACACACGCTCGGCCGAGGCGGTCGCCGGGCAGTTCGGCGTCGACCCGGCGCTCGGTCTGAGCGCCGCACGCGCCGCCGCCCGGCTCGCCGACGACGGGCCCAACGCGCTGCCGCAGGAACGCACGCGCGGCGCCCTGACCCGCTTCCTCGCCCAGTACACCTCGTACATGCAGCTGATCCTGACCGCCTCGGCCATCGTGTCGCTGGCGATCCAGGAGTGGGCGACGGCCGTGGTGCTGTTCGCCCTGACCGTCCTCAACGCCGTCATCGGGCTCCGCCAGGAGGGCAAGGCGGAGAGCGCCATGAACGCCCTGAAGGAGATGTCCAAGGCCACCGCCCGCGTGCGCCGCGACGGCAACGAGGCGCGGATCCCGGCCGAGGAGGTCGTCGTCGGCGACATCGTGCTGCTCGCCGCGGGCGACGAGGTCCCGGCCGACGGACGGCTGCTGACGGCCAGTTCGCTCCAGATCGACGAGTCCGCGCTCACCGGCGAGAGCGTCCCCGTGGCGAAGGACCCGGCACCGGTGCGCGGCAGCGACCTCGGGCCCGCCGACCAGACCGACATGGCGTTCATGAACACCCCCGTCACCCACGGCAGCGGCGTCCTGCTGGTCACCGCCACCGGTACCGCGACCCAACTCGGCCGGATCGCGGGGATGCTGACGGCGACCCGGCCCGAACCCTCGCCCCTGACCGTCGAGTTGAACCGGCTCACGCTGTGGATCGTCGGCGCCGCAGGACTGACCATGATCGTGATGTTCGCCCTGGGGCGCAGCCGCGGCGAGGCCTGGGACGCGCTCTTCGTGGCCGCCGTCTCGCTCGCCATCGCCGCGATCCCGGAGGCGCTGCCCACCGTCACCCAGACGATCCTCTCGCTCGGCGGACTCGAACTCGCCCGGCGGGGCGCCATCGTCAAGGACCTGCCGTCGGTGGAGACCCTCGGCTTCACCTCGGCCGTGAACTCCGACAAGACCGGCACCCTGACGATGAACCAGATGACCGTCGTCGAGGTCGTCGACGCCTTCGACCGGTACACCGTCTCCGGCACCGGCTACTCCCTGGAGGGCCGCGTCCACCACGCCGCGGGTTCCACCGCGAGCATCGACGACGCGATCCTGCCCTACCTCCTCGCCAACGACGCCGCGCTCGTCGACGGGCAGGTGGTGGGCGACCCCACCGAAGGCGCCCTGCTGGTCCTCGGCCACAAGGCCGGCCTCGACATCGACGCGACCCGCGACCGGCTGCCCCGGCTCGCGACCCTGCCGTTCGACCCGGCCCACAAGCTCATGGCGACCTTCCACGAGACCCGCGACGAGCGGGGCCGGACGGTCGTGCGCTGCTTCGTGAAGGGAGCGGCGCCGGCCGTCCTGGCCCGCACCACCACGGCCCTCTCCGAGGGGACGGCCATCCCCTTCGACACCGCCCTGCGCGCACGGGCACAGGACACGGTGGAACGGATGGAGCGGGCGGGCCACCGCGTCATGGCCGCCGCCGTCCGCGACCTCGACCCCGCCCGCTTCGCACCGAGCGGCGACCTCCTCGCCCTCGTCACCGACCTGAGCGTCACGAGTCTCGTCGGCATGGCCGACCCGCCGCGCGCCGAGTCCAGGGCCGCCGTGGCCGCCGCGCAGGCCGCGCACATCCGCGTCCGCATGGTCACCGGCGACGACGTCATCACCGGCGCCGCCATCGCCCGGCAGGTCGGCATCGAGGGCGACGCGATCCTCGGCGCCGACTTCGCCGCCCTGCCCGAGACGGAACGCGTGGCGCGCATCGACCGGATCGGCGTCGTCGGCCGCGTCGCCCCCGAGCACAAGGTGCTCCTCGCCGACACCCTCAAGAAGCGCGGCGACGTCGTCGCCATGACCGGCGACGGCGTCAACGACGCCCCCGCCATCAAGGCAGCCGACATCGGCATCGCCATGGGCTCGGGCACCGAGGTCGCCAAGAACGCCGGGCGGATGATCCTCTCCGACGACAACTTCGCCACGATCGTCCACGCGGTCGAACAGGGCCGGAAGATCTACGACAACCTCACCAAGTACATCCGGTTCGTCCTCGTCCTGCTGGTCGTCTTCGTCCTCACCTTCCTCGGCGCGACCCTGCTCAACATCGCGGGCGGCGAACCCTTCAGCCCCGCCCAGGTGCTGTGGATCCACTTCTTCGTCAACGCCGCCTTCGGCTTCTCCCTGGGCTTCGACCGGGTCAGGCCGGACCTGATGGCCCGCCGCCCGCGCCCGCGCGGCGAACCCGTGATGACCGGCGGCCTGATGCTCACCGTGGGCCTCGTCGGCACCTTCATCGCCGTCGCGCTCATCGCCCTGATCAAGCTGGGCGAGGCACGCTACGACAGCCTGCGCGTCGGCAACTCGATCGCCTTCACCGCGTTCGCGTTCTGCCTGATCGTGTCCGCGCTCGAATGCCGCGAGCAGACCGGCACCGTCCTGACGACCAGGACCTTCGACAGCAAGCAGCTCAACTGGACGGCCCTCGGCGAGTTCGTGCTCGCCGTCCTGGCGACCCAGACGGACGCCCTCAACCGGCTGCTCGGCACGACCTCGCTGCACATCGGCCAGTTCGCCTGGGCGCTGCTGCCCGCCCTCGCCCTGCTCGTCCTGTGGGAACTCGGCAAGCTGTTCGCCCGCCGCCGGCAGCAGGGCTGAGGCACCCATGGGCTGGGTGCCGCCCGGCGTGCGGTCGCTGCGCGACTACCGCCGCGGCTGGCTCGTCAAGGACCTGGTCGCGGGCGTCGTCCTGAGCACCCTCCTGGTGCCGCAGGGCATGGCGTACGCGGAACTCGCCGGACTGCCCGCCATCACCGGCCTCTACACATCCGTGCTCTGCCTGCTCGCCTACGCCGTCTTCGGCCCGTCCCGCATCCTCGTCCTCGGGCCCGACTCCTCGCTCGGCCCGATGATCGCCGCGACGGTACTGCCCCTGGTGGCGTCCGGCGGCGACCCGGAGCGGGCCGTCGCGCTCGCCTCCGTGCTCGCCCTCATGGTCGGGGCGATCATGGTGCTCGCGGCGGTGGCGCGGCTCGGCTTCGTCGCCGACCTCGTCTCCAAGCCCACGATGATCGGCTACATGAACGGCCTGGCCCTGACCATCCTCGTCGGGCAGCTGCCGAAACTCTTCGGCTTCTCCACCGACGCCGACGGCCTGCCCGCCGAAGTCGAGGCCTTCGTCCGGGCGGTGGCGGAGGGAAAGACCGTGCCGGCCGCTCTCGCCGTCGGGGTCGGCTGCCTCGCCCTCATCCTGCTCCTGCAACGACTGCTGCCGAAGGTCCCCGCCGTGCTCGTCATGGTCGTCCTCGCCATCGCGGCGTCCGTCGTGTTCCACCTCGACGAACACGGCGTGCGGACCGTGGGACGGCTGCCCGAGGGGCTCCCGCCGTTCACCGTGCCGCACGTGACCCTGAACGACCTGGGCCCGCTGTTCGCGGGCGCCCTGGGCATCGCCCTGGTCTCGCTGGCCGACACCATCTCCAACGCGAGCGCCTTCGCCGCCCGCACCGGGCAGGAGGTGCGCGGCAACGACGAGATGCTCGCCATCGGCGCCGCGAACGTCGCCGTCGGGCTCTTCCAGGGGTTTCCCCTGAGCACCAGCGGATCACGCACCGCCGTCGCCGAACGGGCCGGGGCCCGCACCCAGCTGACCGGAGTCGTGGGCGCCGGGCTGATCCTGCTCATGCTGGTCCTGCTGCCCGGCCTCTTCCGCGACCTGCCGCAGCCCGCGCTCGCCGCCGTCGTCATCACCGCGTCCCTGTCGCTGGCCGACCTGCCCGGGACACGGCGGCTGTGGCGGCAGCGCAAGGCGGAGTTCTGGCTGTCCATCGCCGCGTTCCTGGGCGTCGCGCTGCTCGGCGTGCTGCCCGGGATCGCAATCGCCGTCGGGCTGTCCATCCTCAACGTCTTCCGGCGCGCCTGGTGGCCGTACAGCACCGAACTCGGGCGGGTGCCCGGCCTCGCGGGCTATCACGACGTGCGCTCGCACCCGCGCGCCGAACATCTGCCGGGCCTTGTCGTGCTCCGCTTCGACGCTCCGCTGTTCTTCGCCAACGCCAAGTCGTTCCGCGACGAGGTGCTGCGCGTCGTGCGGCACACCCCCGAGGCCCGCCAGGTGCTGCTCGCGGCCGAGCCGGTCACCGACGTGGACACCACCGCCGCGGACGTTCTCCTGGAGCTGGACGCCGCGCTCCAGGAGAAGGAGGTCCTGCTGGTCTTCGCGGAGCTGAAGGATCCGGTGCGGGCCAAGCTGGCGCGGTACGGGCTGACCCGGACCTTCGCACCCGAGCGGTTCTTCCCCACCGTCGAGGAGGCCGTCGTGGCGTTCCGGGTCCGCAGCGGGGCCCGCTGGACCGTCGCCCGGGACGAAGGGTGATCAGTTCCCCGAGCCGGCCACCGAGAACACATGGGTGCCCCAGGACGGCAGGTCCACGTACAGGCCGTCGTCCAGGAGCTCCGCGCCCGAACGCCCGTACCTGTCCTCGGAGAAGAGCAGTTCCGTCAGCTCCCAGGTCTCCCGGCCCAGTTCCGGCCAGGGCAGGGGCACGCGCGCCTGTGCCCGGTGGTCCGAGAGGTTCACCACCGTCAGGAAGCGGCCCGCGTCGCCGGTCCAGCAGGAGGCGATCAGGTCCAGGCCCGAGGTGTTGTCCGGCCAGATCCGGCACTCCAGGAGCCGCCAGCGCCCGGTCCGCATCCCGCTGCGGTGGACCCGGGCCAGCAGCCGCTCGTGGAACGCGCGCAGCCCCTGGTCCGGCCGCTCGTCGACGCGGCGGTCCAGGAACACCGGAAGATGGATCCGGCGCCCGGTGAACTGGCCCTCGTGCCACAGCGTCGCGCCGGGCAGCGTGGCGATCAGGACGGCCGCCGCGCGTTCCTTGTCCGGCGACATGGTGAGCGCGGCCCGCGGCTCGTCGTGGTTCTCCAGGAAGCGGACGAGGCCGCGCTGGTAGTCCTCGTCGGCCCGCAGGTGATCACGGACGGATCCGGCGCTCTCGTGCAGGACCCGGTCGTAGAGGCGCTTGTCGTAGCAGAAGTCGAACCCCTGCTCCTGAAGGGCCCATTCGAGGTTCCAGTACGCCTCGGCGGCGAACAGCATGCGCGGATGGCGCTCGCGGACCCCGGCGACGACCTCCGTCCAGAAGTCCCGCTCGGGCGGCGGACCCACCCGCTCGCCCCAGGTCCGCGCGAAGACCTCGTTCATCAGCAGCATCGCCATGTCGCAGCGCACCCCGTCGCACAGCTCGCCGATGCCCGTCAGCACTTCGGTCGTGGCCCGCCGCAGCTGCGGCGCGAACGCGTTCAGCTGGACCACATCGGGCCACGGCGGGAAGAACGGGTCGCGGCCGCGCGCGAGCACCGACCGCCCGGTGTCGAGGAAGCCGGCCGGGTCCCGGCGCACGTCCCCGGCGTCGCCCCGCACGAAGTACTCGGGGTGCCCGGTGACCCACGGGCTGTCCGGCGCCACATGGTTCGGCACGTAGTCGAGGAGCAGCCCGACGCCCCTGCGGGCGAGGGCGGCGCGGGCGGCCGCGAGCCCCTCGGTGCCGCCCAGCGTCTCGTCCGCGACGTACCGGCGGATGCAGTACGGCGACCCGGCGATGTCCTCGTCGCCGATCCCGGGGACCGCCGCGTCGAACGCGGCGCGCAGGGCCGGGTCGCGCAGGGCGATGGAGCGGCCCAGCGGGCTGCGTTCCCACACCCCCATGAGCCAGACGACGTCGACCCCGGCCGGGGTCAGCTCGTCCCACGCGTCCTTCGGCACCTCGGCGAGAGTCGGGGGCCGGCCGGTGCGCGGCCCCAGCTCCCGCAGCCAGACACGGGTGTTGACCTCATGGACGACGGGCTGCGCCGGCACCTCGGTCATCGGTTGTGCCTCCTCGCGGCGTCGGGACGGAACGCGTCGGGACCGAGCGTGCCGAAGATCTTCATCAGCGGGGCGATCAGACCGGTCCACCCCGTCTGGTGCGAGGCGCCGATCCCGGCGCCGTTGTCCCCGTGGAAGTACTCGTGGAACAGGATCAGGTCACGCCAGTGCGGGTCGTCGCGGAACTTGGTCTGGCCCCCGAAGACGGGCCGCCGCCCCTCCTCGTCACGCAGGAAGATCCGGGTCAGCCGCGCCGTGATCTCCTCGGCGACCTCGAACAGGTTCTTGTGCACCCCCGAACCCGTCGGGCACTCCACGGTGAACTCGTCGCCGTAGAAACCGTAGAGGTTGATCAGGGCGCGCACCAGGAGCGCGTTCATCGGCAGCCACACCGGTCCGCGCCAGTTCGAGTTGCCGCCGAACATGCCGGTGTCGGACTCGGCCGGCAGATAGCCGACCCGGTACTCCTGGCCGCCCGCCCAGAACGTGTACGGGTGATCGGCGTGATGACGCGACAGCGCGCGCACCCCGTACGGGCTGAGGAACTCGTCCTCGGAGAGCAGATGCCCGAGAACGCGTACGAGCTTCTTCTCGTCCAGGATCGACAGCAGCCGCGGCCCGCCCGCCGTGCCGGACTGCGCCGTGCTCATCGTCACCGACAGCGAGGGGTGCCGGGCGGCGAAGCGCTGGAGCCGCTCGCCGAGACCCGACAGATGGGACAGCTGCTCGGGACGGAACACCGTGGACGCGCACAGCGGCAGCAGCCCCACCATCGAGCGGACCTTCAGCCGGACCGCCTGCCCGTCGGGCAGCCGCAGCACGTCGTAGAAGAAGCCGTCCTCCTCGTCCCACAGCTCGTCGCCGAGGTCCCCGATGCGGTCCATCGAGGCCGCGATCCACAGATAGTGCTCGACGAACTTCAGGACCAGCTCGTCGTAGGCGTCGTTGTGCTGGGAGAGTTCGAGGGCGATCTGCAGCATCGACTGGCAGTACAGCGCCATCCACGCGGTGCCGTCGGCCTGCTCCAGCGTGCCGCCGGTGGGCAGCGGGGCGCTGCGGTCGAAGACACCGATGTTGTCCAGGCCGAGGAAGCCGCCCTGGAAGACGTTGCGGCCCGACGGGTCCTTGCGGTTGACCCACCAGGTGAAGTTCGTCAGCAGCTTCTGGAAGGTCCGCTCCAGGAAGGCGGGGTCGGAGCGGCCCGTCGTGCGCTCCTCCATCAGATGGACGAAGTACGCGGCCCAGGCGTGCACCGGCGGATTCACGTCGCCGAAGTTCCACTCGTACGCGGGGATCTGCCCGTTGGGGTGCAAGTAGCTGTCGCGCAGCAGGAGTTCGAGCTGCTGCTTGGCGAACTCGACGTCGACGACGGAGAGCGCCACCGTGTGGAACGCGAGGTCCCACGCGGCGAACCACGGATACTCCCACTTGTCCGGCATCGAGATGATGTCGTCGTTGATCATGTGGAACCACTCGCGGTTGCGCACCCCGGGCCGCGGCAGACTCCACGGCGACAGATGGTGCTCGGCCAGCCAGGTCTCCAGGTCGAAGGCGTAGTACTGCTTCGACCAGAGCATCCCGGCGAGGGCCTGGCGCAGCACCCGCGCCTCGTCCTCGCCCGCCCGGGGCGGGGTCAGCTCCCGGTAGAAGTCGTCCGCCTCGGCGATGCGCTGCTTGAACACCGAGTCGAAGCCGCGGGCCAGTGACAACTGTCCGCCCGCGGGGCCCAGCCGCAGCCGCACCGTCTCGGATCCGCCCGGGGGGACCACCAGCGTGTAGTGCGCCGCCGCCTTGGTGCCCTCCAGCCGCGGATTCACGGCCGTGCCCTCGCCCTCGACGATGTACCGGCCGATGCCGTCCTTCACGTAGGGAGAGGCGTTCGCGGTGTGGAACAGGCGCTCGTTGTTCGTCTCGTTCTCCGTGAACAGCAGCCGGGGCGCCCCCGCGCACCGCAGGTCGTAGGAGCCGAGCCCCGGATGGTCGGCGCGCACGGTGGAGACCGACCGCGGGCCCTCGGTCGCGCGCAGCCGCGGCGCGGGGTCCGGCGCGCGCCCGTCGTTCCAGGACCAGGTGTTGCGCAGCCACAGCGTCGGCAGCACGTGCAGCGTCGCCTCGTCCGGGCCCCGGTTCGCCACCGTGATCCGCATCAGGATGTCGTCGTGGTCCGCCTTCGCGTACTCCACCGTCACGTCGAAGTAGCGGTTCTCGTCGAAGATCCCCGTGTCCATCAGCTCGTACTCGAAGTCCTGCCGGCCGCGGGAGCGGTTGACCGACAGGAGCTCGTCGTAGGGGTAGGCGGTCTGCGGGTACTTGTACAGGTAGCGCAGGTAGGAGTGGCTGGGCGTGCTGTCGAGGTAGAAGTAGTACTCCTTGACGTCCTCGCCGTGGTTGCCCTCACCGTTGGTGAGACCGAAGGCGCGCTCCTTCAGGATCGGGTCCTGCCCGTTCCACAGGGCGACCGCCAGACACAGCCGCTGCTTGTCGTCGCAGATGCCGCCGAGCCCGTCCTCGCCCCAGCGGTAGGCGCGCGAACGCGCGTGGTCGTGCGGGAAGTACGACCACGCGTCGCCGCCCGGGCTGTAGTCCTCGCGGACCGTGCCCCACTGCCGCTCGCTCAGGTAAGGCCCCCACAGGCGCGCCCGCGGGTTCCCGGTGGCCGTCGGCCCCACGCCCGCGCTGGTTTCCTGCTTCTTCATGCGCGTAACTCCCTGCCTCGGTCAGCCGGATGCGCCAGTCTTCGCGGGGGTCGTGCCGCCCGCCTCACCTCCCGGGGGTGAGCCACCGCCGCGGGCGAGCAGCGTGACCGCGATCTCGTACGCGGCGAGCAGCGCGCCGACCACGAACAGCGCCGTCCACGAGGACAGCAGCAGCGCGACGAGGACGGCGACGATCACTCCGGCCACCCGCAGCACGTCGGCGTGCCGGGCGATCCAGGGCAGGACCGTCCGGTCCGTGCCGATCCGGGTGCCGGCCCGGGCCGCGAACTGCCCGCCGGCCCGCACTCCCTGGGCGGCGCGGCGGCGCAGCGCCACCGGCAGCCGGCCGGGCCCGATCAGATACATGAGCACCGCGAGACCGACGCCCAGCCACAGCAGCAGGTCGCCCAGATCGCGCAGCGTCGTGAACACCGTCCACAGCGCGGCGCGCAGCCCGTCCCGGTAGACGCCCTGCGGCACCTGCCCGAGCAACTGCCCGCGCACGGCCCGCAGTACCGCGTGCAGCACGGTCACCGTGACCACCAGCCACACGCCGAGCTGCAGCAGGGTGCGGCGCCGGTCCGGAGCGGCCCACAGCGCGAGCGCGAGCAGGACCGGCCCGGCGATCAGCAGGCCCACCAGCGCCCGCTTGGACATCACGACCGTTTGCTGGAGCTGGCTCAGCGTGTGCCGGTTGTGGAGGGTGATCTGCGCGAAGTCCGCCGGGAGCCGCACCCCCAGCGCCTTCTCGACGCGGTCGTGCAGTCCGGGAGGCAGTTCACCCGAGGTCAGCGTCGGCAGGTCGAGCTTCTTGCCGAACAGCGAGGGGAGTTGGGCCTCGAGGGCGATGAGCAGGTTGTTGGCCATCGGCAGCAGATTCAGGGTGACCGTGTCGCCGTGCACCCGTACGTTCGCGTTGCGCTTCTCGACGACGGTGACGATCCGCTCGTGGGCCCGCCGGTTGGCGCCCTCCCACAGCGCCCGGAACCGATCGGTGGCCAGCAGCTTCGACACCGACCGCTCCATGGAGTCGTGGACGGCCCCGGTGACCGGGCCCGCGAGGAACGACGCGCGCGGCGGCAGCGCCTCGGACAGCCGCCGGGTCACGTCCAGTTGGTCGAAGATCTGGTCGGTGAGATACAGGGACACGGCGCTGTTCACGTCCGGGTCCTGCGGCAGCGGGCCCACGGCCGCCACCCAGCGGTCCGTGTTCAGCGCCGTACGCGCACCCCACAGTCCCACCACCGACGTCACCCCCACCACGGCGACCAGCGCGATCAGCACCGCCGCCAGCGTCCTGCGCACCAGCAGCAGCCGCGCGCGGCGCCGCCGCTCGGTCCCCACCCGGTCGCGCAGCTCCGCGACCTCGGCGCGCAGCCGCTCCACCTCGCCCGCCTCGGCCGTCCGGGCCGGTTCGGCGGGGTCCGGAGCCTGGTCCTGGGACATGGCGTCACCTCCGCGCCCCACCGTCGCCGCCCGCCGGGCCCCCTCCCTCACCTGCGGCGGGTGACGCGGCGAGGCCCCCGCTGACGCTGTGATGACGGTCGTGACGGGGGCCGCTACGTGGAAGGGAGACACGATGGCCGGGATCGGACCGGTGCAGCTCCTCACGGTCGAGTTCGGGCCGGAAGCGAAGTTCGAAGGCCGGATCATGGAAGAGCTGTCGATCCTTGAGGCGAACGGTCAGGTCCGTGTCCTCGACATGCTGTTCGTCAGCAAGGAGCCCGGTGGCGACCTGTTCACCATGGACTTCCAGGCGGAGGGCATGGGGGAGACCGTCGCCGCCCTGCTGGGCATCTCCGGCGAACAGGTCAAGGCGGCCGAGAAGGAGTACCCGAGCCTCGTCGAGGGCAACGCCTTCGGCCTGAGCCTGGACGAGATCAGGGAGATGGCCGACGCCCTCGACCCGGGCACGGCCGCGGCGTTCGTCCTCCTCGAACACGTCTGGGCGAAGTATCTGCGCACAGCGATCCGTGACGCGGGCGGCGTGCCCGTCGCGGAAGGCTTCCTCACCGAGGAGGCACTCGAACCCGTCTCCGTCCAGGTCACCGCCGCGGCCCAGCGGCTCGGCGACCCCGTCGCCCCGAACGGCGGCGGCAACCGGACGGCGAAACACCACCCCAGGAGGTCCTGATGGCCGATCTCGTCGTGCTCGGATTCGCGGACAAGGAGAAGGCGGAGTCGGTGCTGCGCCTGTCCAAGGAGCTGTCCCGCCAGGAACTCCTCGACCTGGAGGACGCCGCCCTCGCCTGGCGCACCATGGACGGCAAGATCCACGTGCAGCAGACGTACAGCACCACCGGGGCCGGCGCGGCCGGCGGCGCCCTGTGGGGCTCGCTGTTCGGACTGCTCTTCCTGATGCCGGTGTTCGGCGCGGCGGTGGGGGCCGCCACCGGCGCCGTCGCCGGCAAGCTCACCGACATCGGCATCAACGACGCGTTCGTCAAGGAGATCGCGGCCACCCTCGAACCCGGCCACGCCGCCGTCTTCGCCCTCGTGCGCCGCTCCACCCCCGACCGCGTCCGTGACGCGCTGCGCCCCTTCAAGCCCAGCGTGCTCCGCACCTCCCTCACGAAGGAACGAGAGGAGGAGCTGGTCAGCGCCCTGCAGGGCACGTGATCGCACCGTCGTCGGCCGGCCCGGCCGGGCGCCGTCCCACCCCGGAACTTCACCCGGGTGAGATGGCGTCCGCCGGGCCGCCGTTCCGCCCGGGCGGGCCCACACTGTGCTGTGCCGCACCGCAGGCCTTCCCGAGAGCGAGGTGCCGCCGATGTCCGAGCGGCTCTGCCCCGACGACGAGGAAGCCGACCAGGAGGCATCCCGCACGACGCCCGCGCTGCCCGCCTGGATCGTGGCGCGCCCCCGGCTGACGGACCGGCTCGCCCGCGCGGTACGCGGCCGGCTGACGGTCGTCGTCGGACCCGTGGGCGCGGGCAAGACGGCCCTCGCCCTGGAGTGGGCGCACACCCGGCGCCTCCCCGGCCCGCTGGCCTGGGTGACCTGCGACGGCCGCGCCGAACAGCCCGCCGTGTTCTGGCCGCGGGTCACCTCGGCCCTGCGCGACGCGGGCGTCCGGGTGCCGGACGCCGTCGCCACCGGCGAGGGACCGCTGCTCGTCGCGGCGCTCGCCGCCGAACTCAACCGGCGCACCGAACCGGTGGTGCTGCTCCTCGACGACTTCCAGCCCGCGCCCGGCTCGCCGATCGCGGACGGCGTCAGCAGCCTGCTGCGGCACACCTCGGGCGTGCTGCGCCTGGTCGTCCTGGCCCGCCGCGACCCGCCGCTGCACCTGCGCCGCGGCCGGCTCGCCAGCGATCTGACCGAACTGCGCACCGCCGACCTCGTCTTCGACGACCGGGAGACCGCCGCCCTGCTCGCCCAGCACGGCATCGACGTGCCCAAACAGACCGTGAGCGCGCTGCGCCGGCGCACCGACGGCTGGGCCGCGGGCATCCGGCTCGCCGCGATGTCCATGGAGAAACTGGAGCGGCACGGCGAACCCGAGCGGTTCGTCGACCGGTTCGCCGGGGACGACGAGGCCGTCGCCAGCTACCTCGTCGAAGAGGTCCTCGACCTGCAGCCGGCCGCCATGCGCCGCCTCCTGCTCACCACCAGCGTCCTGGACCGGGTCAACGCCGAACTGGCCACCGCCCTGTGCGGCGACGACATCGGCGGGCACTTCGCCGACCTCGTCCGCGAGAACTCCTTCCTGCACCCGCTCGGGCACGGCTGGTACCGCTGCCACCAGATGTTCGCCGACGTGCTGCGGATGTGCCTGCGCCACGAGTCACCGGGCCTCGTCGTCCCGCTGCACCGCCGCGCGGCGGGCTGGCTCGGCGCGCACGGCCGGCTCGCCGAGGCCGTCGGACATCTGCTCGCCGCCGGCGACCGGGACCTGGCCGGCGAACTGATCGTGCGGCACCTCGCGATCGGCCAGGTCCTCGGCCTGTCCAGGTCCCCGCTGCCGGACGGCCTCACGCGCGGCGGCCCGCAGGAACCGGGGAGCGCCGGCCGGCCGGAGGCGGCCCTGCTCGCCGCGGCGGTCGCCCGCGTCCGCGGCGACGACCAGGCGTGCGGCCGGTACCTGGCGCTCGCGGAGCGCTTGCTGGCCGAACCCCCGGACGACGCCCACGTGGAGGAGGGCCGGGCGCAGGACGGTCCGCAGGAGGCCGACCGGACGGCCCGCTGCCGGCTCGCGCACGCCGTGATCCGGATGGACCGGCTGCGCGCCGGCGATCCCGGGCAGGCCTACGCCGCCGCCCTGGAGGTGGAGGGGATCGGACCGCTGCTGCCGCACGCGGCGCTCGCCCAGCACCCCGAGATCCCCGCGCTCACCCTCGCGGTGCGCGGTGCCTACGAGATCAGGGCCGGGCACCTCAAGGCGGCCGAGGCATCCCTCACCGGCGCGCTGAAGGCGGCGGGCGCGGCGGGCAACGGAGCGCTGCGGCGGGACTGCCTCGTCGAACTCGCGCTCCTGGAGGCGGTACGCGGCCGGTTCCGGGCCGCCGACGAACTCGCCGCCCACGCCACCCAGCCGCCGCTGCCCAGCTGGTGCGCCGCCGAACGCTCGCAGGCGGCCCTGCACCTGGTGCGTGCCTGGGTCGAGCTGGCCCGCGGCGAACCCGGCCGGGCCCGGCACGAACTCGCCCGCGCCGACAACGTCCTGCGGACGTCGCCCGACGTGTTCCTCGCCGAGCTGCGGGCCCTCGCCACGGGCGTCGCCGTGGCGGTGGAGCGCGGCGGGCCTCTCGGCTGCGGCCCGAAGGTACTGGACGAACTGCTGCACTCCGCGCGGCTGCCGGTGACCGTGCTGCGCACCGTGACCCCGGCCTGCGCCTTCGTGCTCGACGCGGCGCGCAACGGCCGCGCCCCCGGCGCGGCCGTGCCGGACCGCGCGGGCGGACGGCCCGCCCGCGCGGAGCAGTTGAGCCCGCGCGAGCGCGATGTGCTGGACCGTCTCGCCCAGATGATGACCACCGAGGAGATCGCCGCGGAACTGTATCTCTCGGTGAACACGGTCAAGACGCACCTCAAGAGCGTCTACCGCAAGCTCGCCGTGACGCGGCGCTCGGCCGCGGTGCGGCGGGCACGCGAACTCCAGATCCTGTGATGACGATGTTCCGGCGGCTGTCGCTCACGCTCCGTCCGTCCACCCCTCCTCGGACCCCGGCAGGGGCCCGACCAGGCCCAGCTCGCGGCCGCGCCGAACGGCCTCGGCCCGGGAGCTGGCGCCCAACTTGCGGTACACGGCGCGTACATGGCTCTTGACCGTGTTGTGCGACACGTACAGCAGGTCGGCGATCTGCCGCAGCGACACCTCCTCCTGCAACTGCCCGAGCACCGCCAACTGGCGCTCGGTCAAGGGCTGGACGGGTGACGCCTTCGATCGCTGGAGCTCTTCGCGCGGGACGGCGGCCAGCACGGCGGCCGCCTCGTCGACGAGCACGACGGCGCTGCGTGGATCCGCCACCGCGCCGGCGACTCTGACCAGCGTGCCCGCGACCCACACCAGGCAGGCCGTCACGGTCGGGCCCGGTGCGGTGCCGGATCTCGGTTGCCGGTCGTACAGGACTGCGGGCATGCCCCTCACCTCCCCATGTGGAGGGCACCACCTCCACGGTGAGGGGCGTCACCGCGGTCACGGAAGAGGCTTGTCGGTCTCTTCGGCGGACACGCTCACGTCACCGCGTCGAGGTGCGGACGGCTCAGGAGCAGGCGTCCGGCAACCGGCGTACCTCCAGCAGTTCCAGGCCGAGCGCCTGGATGCGGTCGAGGATCCCGTACAGCGCGGCCTGGTCGAGTCCGGAACCCACCAGGACCGTCTCGGACGGTTGCAGGACGACGGTCAGCTCACCGAACGCCGAACGGAAGGCGTCACCGATCCTGCCGCGCACCCGGATCTCGAAGTCGCCCATGCCGACACCTCCCGTACGACGGCTCGGTCATCGGCCCCTCGCCCATTGTCGCGACGGCACGGGCGGCGGCATCACCTTGTGCGGGTGACGGTGGTGGGCGCGCGCGGCGGGATGCTCCGTCGGGCCAGGAGAAGCAGTACTCCGTGACGAGAAGGGGAAGCGACATGGCCGGGCAGATCTCATCGGGCCCCACCCCGGGCTCCGGCGCACCACCTCCGCAGGAGCCCCACGTCGGTGTGATGGCGCTCGGGGGAGTCGTCTTCGCCGCGTGCGTCCTGGGCATCCTCGGCGGATTCCATCTGATCTCGGGCCTCTCCGAGGTCCTGAACAGCAACTACTACCAGGCGCAGAGCGACTACGCCTTCGACTTCGACACCAACGGCCGGGGCTGGGTCGAGATGATCACCGGCGCGGTGATGCTCGGCGCGGCCTTCGCCCTGTTCAAGGGCCGCACCTGGGCCCGCGCGGTCGGTATCACCATCGCCGCTCTGAGTGCGCTGGAGCACTTCTTCTTCACCCCGTACCACCCGGTGTGGTCGGCGATCATCATCGTTCTCGACGTGCTGGTGATCTGGTCGCTGACGGTGTACGGGCGCCGCGAGGCGCACAAGGTCTACGGGGCCCCGCTGTAAGCGCGCACCGCGTGGCGGGCGTCAGCTCCGGCGGGTCAGACCCAGCTCGGCGATCGTGCGCCAGTCGAGGGCCGGCCGCTCCCGGTAGCCGCCCGGGCGACGCCGGGGCACCACCACACGGAGAACGCCCGGCCGGATCTCGCAGCGCACGGGAACCGGCAGCCGCACCGCCTCGCCGTCGAGGCCGACGGGCAGCTCGGGCCGGTCGGCGTCGACGGTCACCGTCGTCGCCTGCGCCCGGGCCAGCCCCGACGCCCGGCCGCGCCGCAGCAGTCCGGCGGCCTGGGCGGCGCTGGTCACGCGGACGCCGACACAGCCGAGGACGCCGCCGTCGACGCGGGTGCGCCGGCCGAGCCCCGCGATGTCCCGCTCGCCGTAGGGGTTGTTGCTGACCAGCAGCGCCTGCGGATCCTCGAACGTGTACTCACCCGCGTGCGCGGTCAGCCGGGCGCCGCGGTGCCCCACGAGCAGATCGGGCAGCAGCTCCAGCGTCGTACGGGTCTTGCCGTCCCGGTACGCGGGGCTCTGCACCACCTCCGCGTACGCGCCGAACGAGACGTTGTTGACGAACGGCCGCCCGGCCGCCCGGCCCAGATCCACCCGGAGCTCCACCCCGTCGCGCAGCGCGTCGAGGGCCAGGGCCGGATCGTCGCGGTCCAGCCCGAGATCGAGGGCGAAGTGGTTGCGGGTGCCCGCGGGCACGACGAGGAACGGCAGGCCGAGGTCGGCGGCGACCTCGGCGACCAGGGCCTGGGTGCCGTCACCGCCCGCGACGCCGAGCAGGTCGGCGCCGCGCGCCGCGCAGGCGCGGGCCAGGGCCGCGACGTCGGTCTCGCCGCTCGTGTCCAGCAGCACCACCTCGGCGCCGAGTTCGGCCGCCCGCTCGCGCAGCCGGAACCGCTCCACCTTTCCGCCCCCGGAGCGGGGATTCATGATGAGCACGGGATGCCGCGACACCGGTGCGGGCCGCTCCCGGGCCGCGGCCGGAGCCGCCGGTCCGGCCAGCGCGGCCCTCCCGGCGGCCGCGGCCGCCAGCCACAGCGCGCCCGACACCAGCACCACCCAGAGCAGGCCGGCCCGCACGTACGCCACGAGCACCCACACCGGCGCGGCGAGCGCGAGCAGCACGGCGAGGTACCGCAGCACCCCCCGCCGGCTCAGGATCCACCACACGGCCGCGAGCGTGAGCGCCGCACCCGCGAGCCCCACAGCGAGCAGTGCGAAGGTGCGCAGCCCGGCGAAGACGCCGAGCACCACCAGCGCCGCCAGGGCGGCGAGCAGACAGCCGCGGGCCAGCCGGCGCCGCCGCCGAAGTCCTTGGATCTCCGCTTCCATGCCGAACAGTCTGCGGCCCGCGAGCCCGCCGCCCCTCACCCCCGGCAGGCGACTCGGCGGCGGACCTCACACGGCCGGGGTGACGACCCGGGAACCGGCCCGGTCCACTGTCGGGGCACCGGCGGCCGCCGGACGGGGAAGCCGCGAGGGGAGCACTGCCATGGACGGAACCACGACGACGAGCCCGCACGCGTCGGCCACGCCCACCGAGCGGGCGGCCCGGGGCAGGAGCGCCCGCTCCCGGGTACCGCGCTCGGACCACGGCGAGTTCGCACCGCCCGCCGACCGCCCCGACCCCGTCGACGTGCTCGAACAGCAGTCGGCCGGCCGGCTCGCCGAGCTGGTGCCGCTGCGCTACGGGCGCATGACGCAGTCCCCGTTCCGCTTCTACCGCGGCGCCGCCGCGCTGATGGCGGCCGACCTCGCGACCACCCCGGCCACCGGGCTGCGGGCCCAACTGTGCGGCGACGCGCACCTGCTGAACTTCCGGCTGCTCGCCTCGCCGGAGCGGCGCCTGATGTTCGACATCAACGACTTCGACGAGACGCTGCCGGGCCCCTGGGAGTGGGACGTCAAGCGCCTCGCGGCCAGCCTGGTCATCGCGGGCCGCGGCAACGGCTTCGACACGGCGCAGCGCCGCCGTGTGGTGCGCACGACGGTGGCCGCGTACCGCATCGCCATGACGGAGTTCGCCGCCCGGCGCACGCTCGACGTCTGGTACGCGCGGATCGACGCCGACGAGCTGTACGCGAGGCTCTCCGCCCGCATCGACCCGCGTGCCCGCCGTCGTCTGTCCGCCGCGCTCACCAAGGCCCGCACCCGTGACCACCTCCAGGCGCTCGACAAGCTGGCCCGGGTCGTCGACGGCGAGCTGCGCATCGTCCCCGACCCGCCGTTGATCACTCCGTTCGACGCGCTGCTGCCGGGCGTGGAGCGCAAGCACCTGGAGGACCAGCTGCGCGAACTGGTCGCCCGCTACGCCCGGACGCTGCCCGCCGACCGGCGGGCGCTGCTGGCCCAGTACGAGGTCGTCGACATGGCACGCAAGGTCGTCGGCGTGGGCAGCGTCGGCACCCGCTGCTGGGTGATCCTGCTGCTCGGCCGGGACGCCCGCGACCCGCTGATGCTCCAGGCGAAGGAGGCCGACACCTCGGTCCTCGCCCCGTTCGCCGGCGGATCGCACCTCGCCAACCAGGGTGAACGCGTCGTCACGGGCCAGCGGCTCATGCAGGCGGCCGGCGACATGTTCCTCGGCTGGGAGCGGGTCGAGGGCATCGACGGGCGGCAACGCGACTTCTACATCCGGCAGTTGCGGGACTGGAAGGCGATCCCGCAGGCCGATCTGATGAGCCCGGACGTCATGCGCCTCTTCGGCCGCACCTGCGGCACCACGCTGGCCCGCGCCCACGCCCGCTCCGGCGACCGCATCGCGATCGCCGCCTACCTGGGCCGCTCCGACACCTTCGACCGGGCCGTCGCCCGGTTCGCGGAGGCGTACGCGGACCAGAACGAGCGCGACTTCGCGGCGCTCAAGGCCGCGGTGAAGGACGGACGGGTGCGCGCCGAGAAGGAGGAGCCGGACGGCCCGGGCAGGACGGGCAAACAGAGCAAGCAGGCCAAGCAGGCCAAGCAGGCCAAGTCCTAAGGTGCGTCCGGGCCCGTCCACCGGCGGATGTACTCCTCCTGTGCGAGCACCCGCCCGATCGCCACACCGGCCACCACCACGGTGAAGAACACGATCAGCCAGGACAGCAGGGTGAACACCGCGCCGAGCGGCCCGTACCGCTGCTCGCTCACCCGCAGCGCCCGCGGCAGCCACAGACCGGACGCGGCACAGAAGGCGACCACTCCGGCGCCGGCCAGCAGCGCGCCCGGCAGCAGCGGCAGCCACGGCACCCGGCCCGCCAGCAGCAGGTGCTGCGTCCACCACCACATCAGGACCGACTCCACCACCTGGAGCACCACCCCGAGCCCGGTCCCCGCGCCGAACGCCCGGTGCAGCGACCCCTGGAGCACCAGGACCGCGATCCACACCACGAGCCACAGCGCCCACCGCCAGGCCACGTACCGCACGGCGGAACGCGGGAGTTCCCAGGCGCGCTCGCACATCCGCTGCAGCGCCCGCGTGAACGAGGTGGCCGACACCAGGGCCACCAGCATGCCCACGGCTCCCCAGTGGTAGAGCGAGCCGTCCCCGCCGCGGGTCAGCACATCGGCGTCCGCCGCCACGGGCCCGCTCGCGCCGATCAGCGTGTGCAGCGACCGCCGCATCTCGTGCCGCACGGGCGCCGGGCAGATCGAGGCGACGGCGATCAGCATCGGCAGCGCGGCGAGGAACGCCTGGGCGGCGAGCCGTGTCGACATGTCGAGAACGGTGACCCGGACGAGCTGCCGCCCGACGCGGGCCGCGAACGACCGGGCGGCTTCGGCGAGCGCCATGACGGTGACCTCTCCTGGCAGGACACGCTCCTGCCGGACACCGTGGACCGCTCCGCGTCGCTCCGCGCCACCCGGCGCGGGCGACACGGGGCGGCGACGCGGGGAGCGTCAGGTCGCGTCGCGGGCCACCTTGCGCGCCCACAGCACCAGCGGAACCTGAAGCGGCACCCGGGCCCACGCCGCGTTCCTGAGCGGCGCGGGCCGCTCGTTCCAGTCGGCGGCCATCTTGATGTTCGCGGGCAGGACGGCGACGAAGAACGCGGCCGCGGCCGTGGCCGCGCGGGCCCGGGTCAGGGGCAGCGCGACCCCCGCCGCCAGCGCCAGCTCCACGGCGCCGCTGGCCCGGGTCCAGGCGCGCGGTGAGCCCGGCAGCGTGCGCGGCACCATCGCGTCGAACGGCTTGGGCAGCAGGAAGTGGGTGACCCCCGCCCCGGCGAGCAGACCGGCGAGGAGCTGATGGGAAGGTGCGCGGCGCAAGGGGGCCTCCTGGGTGGGCAGCGACAGGCGAGTGATCTTACTTACCGGTAAGTAATGAAGTCGAGTGCCGCGCCCCGGCTTCGGACGGAAGCGCTTCGTTTTCCGGACGGTTGCCGAGCCCGCCCGGCCGTGCTTCGTTTTGCGGGCTGTGCGGGGGAGTGCCGCTCGGGATGATAGGAGGGGGAGGGCTGTTCGGTGCCTCAGGTTCTCCGATGCCGGTTGTCGATACGGTTGTTGCGTGCCCACGGATGGGGTGAAGGGGTAGTCGTGATGGTGACGGACATGGAACTGGCGGCTCTGGCCGTGCGTCTGACGGACGAGGCCAGCGCCGAGCCACTCGACGCGGGCAGGATCCTGGCCGCGTTGGTCGAGGGTGTCCGCCGGCTCGTCGGAACGCTGGGTGCGGGGGTGCACTACGCGGTGCCCGGGGACGGGGAGGTGCGGACGGAGGGGACCAGCACGGAGCTGCGCGCGCTGACGGCCGACGCCGCGGCCTGGGGAGAAGGCCCCGCTCACGAGGTCCGTACCGCCGGCCGTCCGCTCATCGACGTCGATGTGACGGGGCGCCCGGCCCGCGTGCGCTGGCCCCGCTGGGTGCCGCGTGCCCGGGCCCTCGGGCTCGCCCGCGTCACGGCGCTGCCGCTGTCCGACGGCGGCGCCACGGTCGGGGCGCTCGTCCTGCACGGCGGCCCGGGCCCTTCCCTGGGCATGCCGGCGCTGATGCGGGCGCGCGCCGTCGGCGGGATGGCCGCGGACATGCTGTCCCTGGTGCGGGAGGTGGAGCGGAACCGTTCCCTGGTGGCGCAGTTGGACCACGCGCTCACCAGCCGAGTCGTCATCGAGCAGGCCAAGGGGATGCTGTCGGTCCGGCGGGGCGTCAGCGTCGACGAGGCCTTCACCCTCCTGCGCGGCTACGCCCGTTCGCACCGGCGCAAGATCACGGAGATCGCGGCCGACATCACCGAGGGGCGCGCGGACCTCCATGCGCTGTGAGCCGGAATCCCTGCGCCGCTCCCGGCCTTGTGATTAACGTGTAAGGCCAGATGTCCGTACGACGGCATGCGTGAGCGGAGCGCACCCGGATCGGGGTCGACCTGGTGAGCGGCAAGCCTGTGAGACCCGCCGAGGCGCGGACGCGCTCGGGGGACGAGGCGCGGAGCCTGATGCAAGCGGCCTACGGGCGGCGCTTCACCGCGCAGGACGTCCCCCGGGGCGGGGCGTACGTCATCCGGCACTTCGACGCCGCGCACTTCGCGTACCGCGAGATGGTGCTGCCCGCCCCGCTCGCCTTCGCCAAGGAACCCCGGGACGACCTCGTCGTCGTACGTCTCGCGGCCGGCCGGGCCCGGCGCGTCCACGGGCGGCAGCAGGGCACCTTCGCGGCGGGCGACGTCTTCCTCGGCCATGTGCCGGGGCGGCCCTGCTCCGGGTCCTCGGTGGACCTGCACGCGTCGGCCATCACCCTGCCCGAAGCGCTCCTGGCGCGGGCCGCGGCCCTCGCCGACCCTCGCGGTGGCCGTCCGCTGCGGTTCACGCGCCTCACCCCGGTCGACCGCCGGCACGCCGCGCACTGGGAGCGCGTCCACGCCTACGCCCGCAGCGTCTGCGACCTCGGCACCGAGGCCGTCCCGCTGATCGTCGGCCCGCTGACCGAACTGCTCGCGGGCGCGGTCCTCCAGGTGTTCCCCAACACGGCCGTCGGGCACGAACCGGCCCTGGCCGACTCCCGGGACGCCACCCACTCGACGGCCGTCCGCGCGACGGCCTACATCGACGACCAGGCGCACTCCGACATCGGCCTCGCGGACATCGCCGACGCCGCGCAGGTCACGCCCCGCGCCCTCCAGTACGCCTTCCGCCGCCACCTCGGCACCACCCCCATGACCTACCTGCGGCGCGTGCGCCTCGCCCACGCCCACACCGCGCTCAAGGCCGCCGACCCCGTCACCGGTGCCACCGTCACCCGGATCGCCGCCCAGTGGGGCTTCCTGCACACGAGCCGCTTCTCCGCCGCCTACCGCGCCGCGTACGGCCGCTCCCCCCGGGACACGCTGCACGGCTGACCGCGGGACCTAGGGCCTGTCTTCACACTCCCCTCTGCCCCGCGACGCCTGGCACGTTCCCCCACACTCGAACCGGCTTCGCACGGCTCGTGCGGGAGGTACCCCCTTCGCCGCACCGGGCACAAGGCCGAGTACGTCCAGTACGAGGCCGTGCTCCCGGCACTCCCCCAGCCTTCGGCCGGGGGGACCCCCTGAGAGCACGCACCAGACGCCGCGGGGCCGCCCTCCGGGCGACGAGGGGAGTGTGAAGACAGGCCCTAGGGCGTGTCTTCAAAGTAGGCGAAGCCAGAGGAGCGTTGATGCGAGGGTGACCGCGGCTTCGAAGGAGGTCGCGGTCTTGTCGTATCGG
>NZ_JBEYYU010000069.1:0-41091 GCF_040645755.1 Streptomyces sp. NPDC046716 | reverse complement strand
GGGTTTTTTGTTGGGTTCTGTGCCCGGTTTTGTGGTGTGGGGTGTTGTGGGGTTCGTCGTCGAGCTCGACGACGACGGCTCGGTGTGGTTCCGGGTACGGGCGTTCTCGCGGCCCGGGCGGTGGTTCGTGCGGGTCGGGGGGCCGGTGGCCCGCCGGGTGCAGTTGTGGGTGACCCGGCGGTATCTGCGGGCGGTTGTCCGTGCCTGCTCCGACGCGCCGTAAGAGGTTCTGTTCGTTCGCGGGTGCTGCGCCGCCGTGGCTGGTCGCGCGGTTCCCCGCGCCCCTGCGGGGCGCGGCCCCATCGACAGGGTGATCGGCTGTGCACCGGTCCGCTCGACGCAGCGTCCATTGTTCTCGGGATGGTGTGACGGCATTCTTCGAGCGTGCGAGCCAACATGATCAGCCCCCGAGTCACCCGTCGATCCCTGCTCCGCGCCCTCGGCGGCGGGGCCACGGCCGCGGCGGTCGGTGCCCTCGCCACCGGCTGCGGGGTGCCGGCCGCCTATGTCGCGCCGGGCGACCGCGGCGCCCAGGACAGGTCCTCCACCGACAAGCGGCTCACCTGGGCGAACTGGCCGCTCTACATCGACGTGGACGACGACGACACGTCGAAGCGGCCGACCCTGGACGCGTTCGAGAAGCAGAGCGGCATCCAGGTCAAGTACACCGAGGAGATCAACGACAACGACGAGTTCTTCGGGAAGATCAGCCCGTCGCTGATGAACCACCAGAAGACCGGCCGGGACCTCATCGTCATCTCCGACTGGATGTGCGCCCGCTTCGTGCGGCTCGGCTGGGTCCAGGAGATGGACCGTGCCCGCCAGCCCCACGTCACCGAGTACCTGGATCCGCTGCTGCGTTCGCCTGCCTTCGACCCCGGCCGCAAGTACACCGTGCCGTGGCAGTCCGGCATCACCGGCATCGCGTACAACAAGCGCCGCCTCGGGCGCGAGATCAAGCACGTCTCGGATCTCTGGGCCGACGACCTGGCCGGCCGGGTCACCCTCCTGTCCGGCCTCGACGAGTCCTTCGCGCTCCTCATGCAGGGCAACGGCGTCGACATCACCCGGTGGACCGCCGCCGACTTCGACAAGATCTGCGACCAGGTCGAGAAGCTGGTGAAGTCCCAGCACATCCGCCGCTTCACCGGCAACGACTACATCAAGGACCTCTCCAGCGGCGACGTCCTCGCCTGCCAGGCCTACAGCGGCGACATCATCCAGCTCCAGGCCGACGACCCGGACATCGAGTTCGTCGTGCCGGAGGAGGGCGCCGAGCTGTGGGCCGAGTCCCTGATGATCCCCAACCTCGCCGACCACAAGGCCAACGCCGAGCAGCTGATCGACTACTACTACCGGCCCGAGGTCGCCGCCGAACTGGCCGCGTGGGTCAACTACGTCTGCCCCGTCCCGGCCGCCCGCGACATCCTCGCCGACGCCAGGGACAAGGAGACGGCCGCCCTGGCCGAGGACCCCCTGATCTTCCCGGACGACGCGATGCGCTCCCGGCTCGCCATCGCCCGCGACATCACGTCCGAGGAACGCACCGAGTTCGCGAAGCGGTGGAACGCGATCGCGGGGCTGTAGCGCGGACGCGCCGGATCTACCAGACGTAATAGGGGTCCGCGTAGGGAAGCGGATACCCGCGCGAATAGTTCATCAGGGCCGAGTACTTGTCGTCGCCGAGGAAGTACACGCCGGACCAGTGCTGGTAGAAGAAGCGTGAGGCTTCGTCGATGAGGACCGTTCCGACGTCGTACGTGTCGTACGCGACCGGGAAGACCTTCTTCCTCAGCGCGTCGGCCAGTTCTTGGATGTCCTCGCCCGCGCCCCGGTACGTGAGAAACGGAAAGAACTCCACCTTGTCGTCGTTCGAGCTGTTGAGGGGCGCGACGAGGCCGATGTGCTCGCGCAGGAAGTCCAGAGCGGGCGGGATGATGTCGAGGCTGCTCCCGTCCTCGCGGAAGGCCTCCTGCGCGTCCGCGATCTCGGCGGCGGCGAGCTCGTCGCACCGGCGGCCCGGGTACCACCCGGCGTCCGTCAGCCAGGCGTCGACCTCCACGGGAGACTTCAGTACGGGCACGGCTCCTCAGGCGAGTTCGGGCTGCGGCTCCGCCGTCTTGGGCTCCGGGTGGACCGGTGGGGTCGGGGCCGGGTTCCAGGACCGGGTGGTGCGCAGGAAGTACGCGATCACCGAGGCCATCGCGAGCAGCAGCAGCGGACCGAACAGCCAGGGGTGGGTCGCCAGTTCGCGCGGCAGGTAGCGGTACGCGACCAGCAGCGCGGCGAAGACCACCGTGCCGTAGGAGACCAGGCGGACCGCCGACAGGTCCCAGCCGCGGGCGAAGGCGCGCATGGCCGCCTCGATCGTCAGCGCGAACACCACACCGGCGATCAGGTCCACGCCGTAGTGGTAGCCGAAGCCCAGCGTCGCGCTGAGCGTGGCCACCAGCCAGAACGCGCCCGCGTACCGCATGGGGCGCGAGCCCTTGCGGGTGTGGATGAACAGCGAGGTGGCCCAGGCCGTGTGCAGGCTGGGCATGCAGTTGCGCGGGGTGATCTCGTCGAACAGGACCGGGTGCGGGGTGCCGATCGCCGGCAGCACGTCGGGCCACACGTGGGAGACGGCCCAGGCCCCGCCCTCGGCGCCGTACGCGTAGACCGGGCCGACGACCGGGAAGATCATGTAGATCGCGGGTCCGACCAGACCGATGACCAGGAACGTACGCACGAGGTGGTGGGCCGGGAAGCGGCGGTCCTTCGCCACGTTGCGCAGCTGGTAGAGGCCCACGAGCGCGGCCGCCAGCGGGAGCTGGCCGTAGACCACGTTGAGGAGGTTGCCGCCGACCGGGCCGACCGCTTCCAGGATCCGGCCCGCCACCCAGGACGGGTTGCCGAGCGCGTGGTCGGCTAGGGCCACGTACGGGTCGAGGACCTGCGGGTGTTCCTTGGCGGTGATGAGCAGCCAGGTGTCACCCGTCTTGTGGCCGAACACCAGGAGCATGCCGAGGCCGCAGCCCTTGAGCAGCAGCGACCGTTCGGTACCGGTGTGGCGTGCGACCGCGACGACCGCGAGGCCGAGGATCACCCACAGCGCGCCGTTGCCGAAGTTCATGTCGGCGCCGACCACCAGGCGCACGAGCCAGAAGACGACGTCGATGCCGACCGCCGTGGCCGCCGCGATCATCCGCTGCCGCCAGGTGAGCACCACCATCGCCAGCGCCAGACCGGCGTACAGCAGGGGTCCCGAGTGCGGCGCGAAGATCAGCTCCTGCGCCTCGACGGTCAGCGGCCCCGGCTGCCCGTAGCGGCGTGCCGCGAACTCCAGCGCGATGAGGAACCCGGCGGTCGCCACCCCTGCCGCGCCCCACAGGACGAAGCGCGGGCGGCGCCACAGCGGGCCGGGGTGGTCGGACGGGGATATTCGAGAGGGTGTGGTCGTCAATGGTCCGGCTCATCGGGTGCGGGCAACGGGCATGAGCTTCTGGTGAAGAACAGGTGACCCAGGTGGTCGTGACAGCTGGAACATGCTAGCTCCACAGGGTTCCGCCTGACAGGGGCAGTCCGGAACCCGACGCGGCAGCTCAGCGGGGTGTGCGGCGGGTCACACGGTCCGCACGGCGGCCATGACGATGCGCTCGGCGACGGGGTTCATCTCCTCACCCTTCGCGTCGGTGGCGTTGACCGAGTAGACGAGGGTCCGGGACAGATTCCGGGTCGCGGCGAGCGCCGCGCTGTAGCCGTACCGGGAGCCGGTCTTGCCCCAGTAGGTCCGGCCGCCGAGCTCGATGCGCTGCAGCCCCGCGCTCATCGTGGCGCCGTCGATTCCGGCCGGCACGGTGAACATCTCCCTCAGCTGCCGCGGGGGCACGATCCGGCCCCTGAAGAGGGCGACGAGCAGCCGCTCCAGATCGGCGGTGGTGGAGATGATGTCGCCCGCGGCCTGCCGGTCGGTCTGCACCCACCGCGTCACGTCGACGAACGCGCCGTCCACCAGCTGGTAGCCGTGGTTGTGCGGGCCGTGGATCGTCCGGTCGGTGCCCGGGAAGTACGTGTCGCGCATCCCCGCCGGGCGCAGCACGAGACGCGTGGCCACGTCCGCGTACGCCTGCCCGGTGAGCTGTTCGATCAGCAGGCCGAGGAGGGTGTAGTTGATGTTGAGGTAGTGCTGCTGGGTGCCCGGCGCGAACTCCGGGCCCTTGGCCAGCGCCGACGCCGCCACCTCGGCGGGCGCGACCACGTCGAAGCGGTGCGCGTACTGGTCGGCGAACGCGTCGCCCCAGCCGTCGGCGAACCGTATACCGGACGTGTGGTTGAGCAACTGCCGTACGGAGATGGGCCGGTGGAAGTCCGTGCCGCGGAAGAGGCGGGGCAGGTGGCGCTGGACCGGTGCGTCCAGGTCGATCCGGCGCGCGGCCGCGAGCTTCAGCACGGTCGCGGCGGTGACCACCTTCGTCGTCGAACCGGCGCGGAAGCGGGCGTGCGGGTCGGCGGCCCGCCCGGACGCGAGATCGTGCACGCCACCGGACCCGTGCCAGGTACCGGCGGTACCGCCGACCCGTACGAGGGCGGCGGTGGCGTCGTCGTCCGGCAGACCGGAGACGGCGCGCCGCAGGGCCGCCGTATCGAGTCCTCCGGTGCGAGGGGCGGCGGTCGCGGGCCCCGCGAGGGCCGGGGCGGCGGCGAGGGCGGCGGACAGTCCGAGAAAGGCACGACGCTTCAACGGGGGCTCCTGGGTGGGGTGTTCGCACGGTGTCCGTACGGGTTGGCCGGCCGGTGCCGGTCGACGCGATCACCTTCGCGCGGTGCGCTCCGCTGGGCATCCTGTCCACGGACGACACGAACCCTGGGCCGGCCCCCCGGGTTCCCCTAGGTACTGTCCGTGCGTCGCGCGCCCGCCGCGCGGTCTCACAGGATCCCAGGCCGCCGGGTCCGCGTGACGGTTCTCGGGCGGGCCGGGCATCGCCAGGACTGCGGGCAGGCAGTCGCTCATGTTGTCGGTCCTCGTTGCTGTGTCGGATCTCTGGCCGCGGAATTTGGACAGTACGGATCTCGTCTGGCAACGTCGCCCGTCCGACCCCGATGACACCGGAAGGCGGTGCGGAAGATGACCGAGGTGAGCACGCGCAGCGTCCGGGACGCCGCTGTCGCCACGCGCCTGCGCAGGACGACGACCCTCGACGTTCCGGAGGACTTCGAGACGTGGTCCGTGGCGGACCTCGCGGACTGGCTCCACGACACGGAGGACGACCCGCAGGTGTCCGACGAGGACTTCTACCAGGCCCGCAAGGCCGTGCAGATGCTGGGCGTCGAGGACGTCTGATCCCTGGGACGACGACCCGGCGCCGCTTCCGCCGGCCGCGTCAGGCGGCGCCGCGCAGCCCCGTCAGGACGTCGATGCGGTTCGTCGTGATCGAGTCGACGCCGATGTCGAGGAGGCGGCGCATCGACGACCTCGTGTCCGGGGTCCAGACCGAGACGAGCCGGCCGTCGCGGTGGATGCGGGCCGCAAGGTCGCGATCGACCAGGGAGAAGCGGTAGTTGAGCCAGTGCGGGCGGATCGCCGCGAGCAGGGCCGGGCGGGGCGGGGCCAGGGTCGTCCAGGTGAGGGCGATCTCGGCGGCCGGGTCGGCGGCGCGGACCATGAGCATCGTCTCGGCGCCCGCGCAGTAGTAGACGCGGTCCTCGGCGCCGGCGTCGCGGATGGTGCCGACGATCGTGCGCACCGCCTTCGCCGTGGCGCCCGGCAGGTCGACCATCAGCCGGGCGTCGGTGCCGGCGGTCGCGGTCAGCGCCTCGGCGAGGGTGGGCACACCGCCCGCCGTCACCTCGCGCACCTCCGGGGCGGAGAGCGCGGCCAGCGGGCGGTCGTGGTCCCAGAGCCGCTTCAGCGTCGCGTCGTGCAGCAGGACGGGTACGCCGTCGCGCGTCAGGCGGACGTCGACCTCCACGGCGTCCGCGCCCCGGTCCAGCGCGGAGCGCAGGGACGGGAGGGTGTTCTCGCGGACGCGGTAGGGGTCGCCTCGGTGGGCCACGGCAGTCACGGTGCGCATGGGCCCATTCTGGCGTCCCGGCAGGCCGCCCTACGCGCCCGCGAGCCAGTCGCGCGTGTACGTGTCGATCTCGTCGGCGATCCGGGCCTTGCCGGGCGCGTCGAGGAAGGAGGCGTGCACCGCGTTCTTGGCGAGCTCGGCGACGCCCCGCTCGTCGAGGCCGAGGAGACGCGCGGCGACCTCGTACTCGTGGTTGAGGTCCGTGGCGAACATCGGCGGGTCGTCCGAGTTGATGGTGACGGTCACGCCCGCGTCGACGAACTGCTTCAGCGGGTGCTCGTCGAGGGTGCGCACGGCGCGGGTCGCGATGTTCGAGGTCGGGCAGACCTCCAGCGGGATGCCGTGCTCGGCGAGGTGCGCGAGCAGCTTCGGGTCCCGGGCGGAGGACGTGCCGTGGCCGATGCGCTCGGCGCGCAGTTCGGTCAGGGCGTCCCAGACCGACTCCGGGCCGGTCGTCTCACCGGAGTGCGGCACCGAGTGCAGACCGGCCGCGATCGCCCGGTCGAAGTACGGCTTGAACTGCGGGCGCGGGACGCCGATCTCGGGTCCGCCGAGCCCGAACGAGACCAGGCCCTCGGGGCGCAGCCGGTCGTCCGTGGCCAGCCGCGCCGTCTCCTCCGCCGATTCGAGCCCCGCCTCGCCCGGGATGTCGAAGCACCAGCGCAGGACCGTGCCGAACTCCGCCTCGGCCGCCTTGCGGGCGTCCTCGATCGCGTCCATGAACGCGCGGGCGTCGATGCCGCGCCGGGTCGACGAGAAGGGCGTGAGGGTCAGCTCCGCGTACCGCACGTTCTGCCGGGCCATGTCGCGGGCCACCTCGAACGTGAGGAGCCGGACGTCCTCCGGGGTGCGGATCAGGTCGACGACCGACAGGTAGACCTGGATGAAGTGGGCGAAGTCCTTGAAGGTGAAGAACTCCGTGAGCCGCTCGATGTCCTTCGGAACCGACGAGTCGGGGTGCCGGGCGGCAAGCTCCGACACGATCCGGGGAGAGGCCGACCCCACGTGGTGGACGTGGAGTTCTGCTTTCGGCAGTCCGGCGACGAAGGTCTGCAGGTTCGTGCTCTCGGAGCTCACGGTTTCCTCCCCAGGAACTTGGGTGATCGGCTGATCGGGGTCCTGGGCATCGTATGCGGACGCCCCGACGGCGACGGCCCGGCCTCCGGAAACGGGCGCGGGACCTGCCGGTCTCCGGGGGAGGACCACGCCCTAGCATGTCCGGGTACGCGCAGTGGACAACGTACGCGCAGCAGACCACGGAGGGGGCCCGCACATGACCGGCGGCAGCACACCGCAGGACCGCGACCCCTGGGCCCCGCCGCAGAGCGTGCCGCTGTCGAAGGCGTCGGACGCGACACCGGATCTGCACGACCGGCAGACCGTCACGTCGATGCCGCTCGCCCCCGGACCGCAGGCACCGCCCCCGCCGCAGCCCGCCCCGGCGCCGTACGCACCCCCGCCCGCACCGCAGGACCACAGCCCGGTGCCGCCGCCCCCGATCTCCCCCGAAGGGCCCGGTCAGCCGGTCCCCGGCGCCCAGTACGGCTACCCGGGCCCGCAGTACGGCTACCCCGGCCCCCAGTACGGCCAGCAGGCGCCGCAGTACCCCGCGCCGTACGGCGCCCCGCAGAACTACGCGTACTGGGGGCAGCAGAGCATGATGCCCGCCCAGCCCAGCAACGGGCTCGGGGTCGCCGCGATGGTCCTCGGCATCGTCTCGGACGTGCTGTTCCTGATGTGGCCCATCGCCATCCTCTGCGGAATCCTCGCCATCGTCTTCGGAGCCATGGGCCGCGGGAAGGCCAGGCGCGGCGAGGCGGCCAACCCGGGCCAGGCGCTCGCCGGCATCATCTGCGGCTCGGTCGGCATCGTGCTCGCCGTCGGCTTCGTCGCGGCGATCATCGCCACCTTCTAGAGCCGCCGCTTCTGGCTTCTGGAGCCGCCGATTCTGGAGCCGCCGCGCGTCAGCCTCGCAGCCGCTCCCGCGCCGCCATCAGCGCGAAGCCCAGCAGATTCGGCCCCCGCCACTTCTCCGGGTCCTGCGCCGCGGGGTCGTCCGCCGCGAGGCCGATGCCCCACACCTGGTCCACCGGGCTGGCCTCGACCAGCACCCGCTCCCCGGTGCCGAGCAGGAACGCCCGCAGCGCCGGGTCGGAGCGGAACTTGTGCACGCTGCCCTCGGTGACGACGCCGAACCGCTCGCGCCGCCACACCGCGTCGTCGAACCCGCGCACGAGGCGCCCCGCCTTCTTGGCCTGCGACGGATGCCCGGCCTCCAGCGCCATCCGCTCGGCATCGGCGTCACCGAAGAGCCGGGCCTTCGCCGCCATCATCCAGTGCTCGGCCGTCGCGTACTCCACCCCGTCCACCGTGAACGGCGACGGCCACCACTGACTGAGACAGCTCGCCCCCAGCTCCCCGTCCGCCCGCGCGGCGTGTCCCCAGAAGTGCAGGTACTTCACCCGGGCCCCCGCCCCCAGGGCCGCCACCAGCGATTCCCTGCTGTTGATCTCCATACACGGGAGTTTGGCACGCACCACTGACACTCCGTCCTGGGTTTTCCAGGCTGACTCGACACCTGGTCGACAGATTCCGTCGCGTAACCAAAAGGCAACAACGGAATCACTTGTTGGAGTAGTAGGGCTCTGTCAGGATCGGCACTCAAATCGAGCTGGAGCCACGCCGGTGCCCGCGGGACGGGATCTCCGGCGGAGGAGAGCGAGAGCGAGCACTCATGCACAACCCCACCTCGGCCAACCCCCTCTCGGCCACGTCCGTCACCGCCTCCGTACAGGAACGGTTCGCCGACGGCGCGAACCACATCGCGGGCCGCCTCACCAAGGGCACCTCCGGCCGCACCCACGCGGTCGTCGACCCGGCCACCGGCGCCGAGGTCTACACGTACGAGCTGGCGGGCCCGGACGACGTGGACGCCGCCGTCGCCGCCGCCCGCGCGGCCTTCCCCGGCTGGTCGGGCCTGACGCCGGGCGAGCGGTCCGACGCGATGCACAGGTTCGCGGCCGTGCTCGGCGAGTGGGCCGAGGAGTTCGCCCGGTTCGAGTCGCTGCAGTGCGGCAAGCCGATCAAGCTGAGCCGCGAGTTCGACGTGCCGGGCACCGTCGACAACACCGCGTTCTTCGCGGGCGCCGCCCGCCACCTCCAGGGGCAGTCGGCGGGGGAGTACAGCGGCGACCACACCTCGTACGTACGCCGTGAGCCGATCGGAGTCGTCGGCTCCATCGCGCCCTGGAACTACCCGCTCCAGATGGCCGCCTGGAAGGTCCTGCCGGCCATCGCCGCGGGCAACACCATCGTGCTCAAGCCCGCCGAGCTGACCCCCTTCACCTCGCTGCTGTTCGCCGAGGCCGCCGTCGCGGCCGGACTGCCCGAGGGCGTCGTCAACGTCGTCACCGGTGCGGGCCGCGACGCCGGTGAGCACCTGGTCGGCCACCCCGACGTCGCCATGACCTCCTTCACCGGCTCGACCGGCGTCGGCAAGCGCGTCGCCGAGATCGCCACCGCGACCGTCAAGCGGCTCCACCTGGAGCTGGGCGGCAAGGCCCCGTTCCTCGTGTTCGACGACGCCGACCTCGACGCGGCCGTGCACGGCGCCGTCGCCGGCGCGCTCATCAACACCGGGCAGGACTGCACCGCCGCCACGCGCGCGTACGTGCAGCGTCCGCTCTACGACGCGTTCGTCGAGAAGACCGCCGCCCTGATGGAGACCGTCCGGCTCGGCGACCCCTTCGCCGAGGACACCGACCTCGGGCCGCTCATCTCGCACGCCCACCGCGACCGCGTCGCCGGTTTCGTCGACCGGGCACGCGCCTACGCGCGCGTGGTCACCGGCGGCGAGGCCCCTGACCATCCGGGCGCCTACTACAAGCCCACCCTCGTCGCCGACGCCCCGCAGGACAGCGAGATCGTCCAGTCCGAGATCTTCGGCCCGGTCCTGGTCGTGCTGCCCTTCGACAGCGACGACGAAGGCATCGCGCTGGCCAACGACACCCCGTACGGGCTCGCCGCCTCCGCCTGGTCGACCAACGTCTTCCGCGCCAACCGCGCCACCCGCGAGATCAAGGCCGGCTGCGTCTGGGTCAACGACCACATCCCGATCCTCAGCGAGATGCCCCACGGCGGCTACAAGGCATCCGGCTTCGGCAAGGACATGTCCGCCTACTCCTTCGAGGAGTACACGCAGGTCAAGCACGTCATGTTCGACAACACCGCGGTGGTCCGCAAGGACTGGCACCGCACCGTCTTCGGGGACCGATAGCCACTTGGCCGCCTGACTCACGGCCGACTCCACCCTCCCGCAAGGGACTCCCGAAAGGGCAATCACGCGCATGGAGCAGTACGAGCCCGACCGCCTGTCCCCGGCCCAACTGGCCGCGATGAGGCGCAGCTTCCGCAACGGCAGGGCCTCGGCGACAGCGCCACTGGCCCGCCGCTCCCTGCTGCGCGCCTCGGCGGGCGGCGTGTTCGCCGTCGGCGGGCTCGGCGCTCTCAGCGCCTGCGGCATCCCCGCGGCGAGCAAGTCCTCGGGAGGCGTCTCGTCCGAGGACCACTCGGCCAAGGAGAAGACGGTCAACTTCTCCAACTGGACCGAGTACATCGACCTCAGCAAGGACAAGAAGCACCACCCGAGCCTGGACGCGTTCGCCCGGCGCACCGGGATCAAGGTGAAGTACACCGAGGACATCAACGACAACGTCGAGTTCTTCGGCAAGATCAAGCCGCAGCTCGCGGCGGGCCAGGACACCGGACGCGACATCATCGTCCTCACCGACTGGCTCGCCGCCCGCCTCATCCGCTACGGCTGGGTGCAGAAGCTGGACGCGGCGAACCTGCCGCACGCCTTCACCAACCTGTCCGGACAGTTCCGCGACCCCGACTGGGACCCCGGGCGCGCCTACTCCTACCCCTGGCAGGGCATCGCCACCGTCATCGCGTACAACGTGAAGGCGACCGGCGGCAAGGAGATCACCTCCGTCTCCGAGCTCCTGGACGACCCGAAGCTCAAGGGCAAGGTCGGGCTGCTCTCCGAGATGCGCGACACCATCGGCATGACGCTCCTGGACATGGGCAAGGACCCGCGCGACTTCAGGACCGACGACTTCGACGCGGCCGTCGCCCGCGTCCAGAAGGCCGTCGACAACAAGCAGGTCCGCCGCTTCACCGGCAACGACTACATCGCCGACCTCAACCAGGGCGACCTCGCGGCCTGTCTGGCCTGGGCCGGTGACGTCGTCCAGCTCCAGGCCGACAACCCCGACGTGCGGTTCGCGATACCCGACGCCGGCTACATCACGTCGACCGACAACATGCTGATCCCCAACAAGGCGCGTCACAAGACGAACGCCGAGAAGCTCATGGACTACTTCTACGAGCCGGCCGTCGGCGCCGAACTCGCCAACGCCATCAACTACGTCACCCCGCTGGAGAGCACCGTCGTCAAGGCGGAGCTGGCCAAGCTGGACAAGGACGCGGCCGCCGACCCGCTGATCGTCCCCGATAAGGCCATGTCGGCCAAGGCGCACGGCTTCCGGTCGCTCAGCGCCAAGGAAGAGACGTCGTACGAGCAGAAGTTCGCCCAGCTCACCGGCGGCTGAACCGGTGCCCGCTGCCCACCCCCTTCCCCCGGACTCCTTGGACTCACCATGACGACGCATCCTCAGAGCGACCACGGCGGCGACGTACGTCTCACCGGCATCAGCAAGACGTACGACAACGGCTTCACGGCCGTCCAGCCGCTCGACCTCACCGTCCCGCAGGGCTCCTTCTTCGCGCTCCTCGGCGCCTCCGGCTGCGGAAAGACCACCACGCTGCGCATGATCGCGGGCCTGGAGGAGCCGACCACCGGCACCGTGATGCTCGGCGACCAGGACGTCACGGGACTGCCGCCCTACAAGCGGCCCGTGAACACCGTCTTCCAGTCGTACGCGCTCTTCCCGCACCTCGACATCTTCGAGAACGTCGCCTTCGGACTGCGCCGCCGCGGCATCAAGTCGGTGAAGAAGCAGGTCGAGGACATGCTCGACCTGGTGCAGCTCGGCGAGCACAAGCGCAAGAAGCCGCACCAGCTCTCCGGCGGCCAGCAGCAGCGCGTCGCCGTCGCCCGCGCCCTCATCAACCACCCCAAGGTGCTGCTGCTCGACGAGCCGCTCGGCGCCCTCGACCTCAAGCTGCGCCGCCAGATGCAGCTGGAGCTCAAGCGCATCCAGACCGAGGTGGGCATCACCTTCATCCACGTCACGCACGACCAGGAGGAGGCCATGACCATGGCCGACACCGTCGCCGTGATGAACCAGGGCCGCGTCGAACAGCTCGGCGCCCCCACCGACCTGTACGAGAACCCGGGTTCGACGTTCGTCGCGAACTTCCTCGGCACCTCGAACTTCATCGAGGCCGAGATCGCGGGCCGGGCCGGCGACGACCTCACCCTGCGGGCCGGCGACGGCAAGCTCGTACTGCCCAGCGCCCGATGTTCCGCCGCCTCCACCGCCACCGGCGAGAAGGTGCTGCTCGGCGTGCGCCCCGAGAAGATCTCCCTCACCCACGCCGACGACGCCTCCGAGATCCCCGACGGCCGCAACCGCATCACCGGCCGGATCGCCGACTCGTCGTTCATCGGCGTCTCCACGCAGTACGTCGTCGACAGCCCGCTCTGCGACGCGTTCGAGGTCTACGCCCAGAACATCGAGCGGGACGCACGGCTCGCGCCCGGTGCCGAGGTCGTCCTGCACTGGAACCCCGCGCACACCTTCGGTCTGGACGCGGACCAGGACGCCGAGGCGGGCGTGGAGAAGGTCTCGGAGGACGCGAACGCATGAGCACGACTCTCACCGAGGCGCCCGGGACGCCGTCCGAGGTCCCGGCCCCCCGCAAGCCGAAGCGGCGCGGCCGTCTCGTCCCGTACTGGCTGCTGCTGCCCGGCATGCTCTGGCTGATCGTTTTCTTCGCGCTGCCGATGATCTACCAGGCCTCCACCTCCGTACAGCAGGGGTCGCTGGAGGACGGCTACACCGTCACCTGGCACTTCGCCACCTACTGGGACGCGCTGTCCGAGTACTGGCCGCAGTTCCTGCGGTCCGTGCTGTACGCGGGGCTCGCCACCATCCTGTGCCTGCTGCTCGGCTACCCGCTGGCCTACCTGATCGCGTTCCGCGCGGGCCGCTGGCGCAACGTCATCATGGTCCTGGTCATCGCGCCGTTCTTCACCAGCTTCCTGATCCGCACGCTCGCCTGGAAGACGATCCTCGCCGACAACGGCGTCGTCGTGAGCACGCTCAACTCGCTGCATCTGCTCGACGTCACCACCTGGCTCGGCATGACCGACGGCGACAGAGTCCTCGCCACCCCGCTCGCGGTGGTCTGCGGCCTCACGTACAACTTCCTGCCGTTCATGGTCCTGCCGCTCTACACCTCGCTGGAGCGGATCGACGGCCGGCTGCACGAGGCGGCGGGCGATCTGTACGCGTCGCCGATCACCACCTTCCGCAAGGTGACCTTCCCGCTGTCGATGCCGGGCGTCGTCTCCGGCACGCTGCTCACCTTCATCCCGGCGACCGGCGACTACGTCAACGCGGACCTGCTCGGCTCCACCGACACCCGCATGGTCGGCAACGTCATCCAGACGCAGTTCCTGCGCATCCTCGACTACCCGACGGCGGCGGCGCTCTCCTTCATCCTCATGGCGGCCATTCTCTTCATGGTCACCTTCTACATTCGCCGTTCCGGAACGGAGGATCTGGTCTGATGTCCTTCGTACGCTGGATACGCCGCAATCTGGTGGTGCTCGCGGGCCTGATCACGCTCGCCTATCTCCTCCTGCCGAACGTCGTCGTCACGGTCTTCTCCTTCAACAAGCCGAAGGGCCGCTTCAATTACGAGTGGCAGGAATTCTCGGTCGACGCCTGGAAGAATCCGTGCGGGGTGGCCGACATGTGCGGCTCGCTCTCGCTCAGCCTCCAGATCGCCTTCTGGGCCACGCTCGGCGCGACCGCGCTCGGCACGATGATCGCCTTCGCCCTGGTCCGCTACCGCTTCCGGGCGCGCGGCGCGGTGAACTCGCTGATCTTCCTGCCGATGGCCATGCCGGAGGTCGTGATGGCGGCCTCGCTGCTCACGCTCTTCCTCAACATGGGCGCTCAGCTGGGCTTCTGGACGATCCTGATCGCCCACATCATGTTCTGCCTGAGCTTCGTGGTGACCGCCGTGAAGGCGCGCGTGATGTCGATGGACCCGCGCCTGGAGCAGGCCGCGCAGGACCTGTACGCCGGTCCGGTGCAGACGTTCCTGCGCGTGACGCTGCCCATCGCCGCACCCGGGATCGCGGCGGGCGCCCTGCTCGCCTTCGCGCTCTCCTTCGACGATTTCATCATCACGAATTTCAACGCGGGCTCGACCGTGACCTTCCCCATGTTCGTCTGGGGATCGGCGCAGCGCGGTACGCCCGTTCAGATCAATGTCATCGGTACGGCCATGTTCCTGGTCGCCGTACTGTGTGTGCTTGCCGGAATGATGGTCGGCAGGCGAAAGAACAAGAGTTCCTGAACCACGGGGGCTCCGAATTTCTGAGGGAGTTGGAATCATGGCCGCTGGTGCCATGAATCGCTGGACCCAATCCTTGGCCGACGCCAAGCCGGTCGCGTACTGGCTCGACGACCCCGGCCGCCCCGAGGCCCGCCCCGCCCTCACCGGCGACGAGCACTGCGACCTGCTGGTCGTGGGCGGCGGCTACAGCGGCCTGTGGACGGCGCTGCTCGCCAAGGAGCGCGACCCGGGCCGTGACGTGGTCCTCGTCGAGGGCAAGGAGATCGGCTGGGCCGCCTCCGGGCGCAACGGCGGCTTCTGCGCCGCCTCCCTCACGCACGGCACGGCCAACGGGCTGACCCGCTGGCCGAAGGAGATCAAGAAGCTGGAGGAGCTGGGCGCCGCCAACCTCGACGCCATCGAGGCGGCGGTCGCCCGCTACTCCATCGACTGCGACTTCGAGCGCACCGGCGAGCTGGACGTGGCCACCCGGCCGCACCAGGTCACCGAACTGCGCGAGTTCCACGAGGAGCTGGGCGAGGCCGGCCTCGCCGACGGCCTGGAACTCCTCGACGCGGAGCAGACCCGCGAGCAGGTGAACTCGCCGACCTTCCAGGGCGCCCTGTACGACCGCGACGGCGTCGCCATGCTCCACCCGGCGAAGCTGGCCTGGGGCCTCAAGCAGGCCTGCCTCGACCTCGGTGTCCGCGTCTACGAGAACACCCCGGCCACACGGCTCGCCTCGAACGGCACGGGCGTCGCCGTCCGCACCCCGTACGGCCGGGTCTTCGCCCGGCACGCGGCGCTCGGCACGAACGTCTTCCCGTCGCTGGTCAAGCGGGTGCGCTCGTACACCGTCCCGGTCTACGACTACGCGCTGATGACCGAGCCGCTGAGCGCGGACCAGCTGGCCTCGATCGGCTGGAAGAACCGCCAGGGACTCGGCGACTCGGCCAACCAGTTCCACTACTTCCGGCTCTCCGCCGACAACCGGATCCTGTGGGGCGGCTACGACGCCGTCTATCCGTACGGCGGCCGGGTCCGCGCCGAGCACGACCACCGTCCGGAGACGTACGCGAAGCTGGCCGAGCACTTCTTCACCTGCTTCCCGCAGCTGGAGGGCGCGCGCTTCACGCACGCGTGGGGCGGCGCGATCGACACCTGCTCGCGGTTCTCGGCGTTCTTCGGCACCGCGCACTCGGGCAAGGTGGCGTACGCGGCCGGGTATACCGGGCTCGGCGTCGGCGCGACGCGCTTCGGCGCGGACGTGATGCTCGACCTGCTGTCGGGGGAGCGCACGGAGCGCACGGAGCTGGAGATGGTCCGCTCCAAGCCGCTGCCGTTCCCGCCCGAGCCGTTCGCGTACACCGGCATCGCGCTCACCAAGTGGTCGCTTGCCCGCGCCGACGACAACGGCGGCCGCCGGAACGTGTGGCTGAAGGCGATGGACGCGGTGGGGCTCGGCTTCGACAGCTGAGCCCGGGGCGTTCACTCCTCCGTGGGCGTCCCCTGATGGAAGTACAGCCGCCACCCGGCCTCCGGGTGGCGGCGCCATACGGAGCTGCGCCGCACGCGGCGCTCGGGGCGTGCCGCGTGGTACGTCAGGTGCACGACGCCGGGCGCGAGCAGGGTGCCCGCCATCTCCGTGACGACCACGGGTGCCTCGGGGCCGATGTCCCCCGAACCCGTCACCTCCAGGATGGTCTGTCGCCCCCAGCGCCGCCCGGACGCCCCGAACTCGAAGAACTCCGGGTCGAGGAGCGCGGTCACGAGGGCGTCGGACGCGCGCACCTCCGGGTCGAGCAGCCTCAGTTCGCCGTCGATCGCGGCCTGGATCTGCTGCCGTGCGTCTGGGGTGGCTTCCATGCCGGGAGAGTAGTGAACCGGCGTACGCCCTGATGGGACCTGTGATCCGGTTCACTCCGGGAAAGCTGCCGAACCCGCGTAATGCTCGGGCCCCCGCCCCCCTCTCGCTCGTGACCATCGGAGTCGAAGCGAGAGGGAGGTCCCGCCATGACTGGCTCAGGCGCGGCTAAGTCGGCGGTCGAGTGGCTGGTGTCGGTGGCGCCGGATCCGGAGGCGTGCCGCTGGGAGTGGGAGCGCAATCCGCTCGGGGTGGCGCTGTTGCCCGCGGGCAGGGAGTGGGACGTCCTGATCCTGCCGGGGGAGCTGGGTTACCCCACGCTCGACGTCCTCACCCGTGTCATCGACCGCCCGGGACCGGTCCTCGCCGACTTCGGGGAGGCCCGGATGGGCTTCTTCGTCCCGGCCGGCACGGTCGCGCGCTGGCTCGGCACGGGGGTGCGGGGCGCGGGCCACGGCACCTGGATCGTGGTCCCCTACCCGGGCCGCGCCACCGGCGGCGTGCGCTGGCTGGTGCCGCCGGACGGCCAGGGCACGCTCACCGATCCGGCGCTCCTCGAACTCGCGATGCACGAGGCGGCGGCCCAACTGGCCCGGGAGACGGGGGAGTAGGCGGGGCACAAGATGATCTCGTGGGTCCGCGAACCCTTGACAACTCAATTGGTCTGGACCAAGTTGGGCGCACTCCGCTCCACCGTGCCCCTTCCCCCGCCACGCCCGGAGGCAGCCATGGCCCGTACCGGACCATCCCGTAGATTCCTGACCGCCGTGACGGCCGCGACGCTGGCCGCCGCCGGCCTCACCGCGCTGTCCGCACCCGCCCACGCGGCCGACACCGAACTGGCCCGCAACGGCGGCTTCGAGTCGGGCCTGGACGGCTGGACGTGCTCGGCGGGCACCGGAAAGATCGTCAGCTCGCCGACGCACGGCGGCACTTCGGCCCTCCAGGGCACCCCGACCGCGGGCGACAACGCCCAGTGCACGCAGACCGTGACGGTCAAGCCCGGCTCCACGTACTCGCTCTCCGGTTACGTGCGCGGCAGTTACGTCTACCTCGGCGCGACCGGCACCGGCACCACGGACGTCTCGACGTGGACCCAGTCGGCGGCCGACTGGCAGAAACTGTCGACGACGTTCACGACCGGCCCGTCCACCACCAAGGTCACTCTCTTCACGCACGGCTGGTACGGCACCCCCGCCTACACCGTCGACGACCTCAGCCTGATCGGCCCCGGCGGCGAGGCCCCCGTCCTCCCGGCCGCCCCGACCGGCGTCAAGGCGGGCACCGTCACCGCCACCTCCGTCGCCCTGTCCTGGCCCGCCGTCTCCGGCGCGACGAGCTACGCGGTGTACCTCAACGGCACCAAGTCCCGCACGGTGACCGGCACGTCGACGACCCTCACCGGTCTCACGCCCGCCACCGCGTACAGCCTCCAGGTCACCGCGCTCAACGACGCGGGCGAGTCGTCGAAGTCGACGGCCGTCACGGCCACCACGGCCCAGGGCTCGGGCGGCAACCAGGGCTCCACGGACCTTCCCGCGCACGCCCTCGTCGGCTACCTCCACGCCAGCTTCGCCAACGGCTCCGGCTACACCCGCATGGCCGACGTCCCCGACAGCTGGGACGTCATCGACCTCGCCTTCGGCGAGCCGACCTCGGTGACCTCCGGCGACATCCGCTTCAACCGCTGCCCGGTCACCGAGTGCCCGAACGTCGAGTCGGACGCCGACTTCAAGGCCGCGATCAAGGCCAAGCAGGCGGCCGGCAAGAAGGTGCTGATCTCGATCGGCGGCCAGAACGGCCAGGTCCAGCTCACCACCACGGCGGCCCGCGACACCTTCGTCTCGTCCGTCTCGAAGATCATCGACACCTACGGTCTCGACGGTCTCGACATCGACTTCGAGGGCCACTCGCTGTCCCTGAACACGGGCGACACCGACTTCAAGAACCCGACCACCCCGGTGATCGTGAACCTGATCTCGGCGCTGAAGACCCTCAAGGCCAAGTACGGCGACAAGTTCGTCCTGACGATGGCCCCGGAGACCTTCTTCGTCCAGAACGGCTACCAGTTCTACGGCAGCGGCAAGTGGGGCGGCCAGGACCCGCGCTGCGGCGCCTACCTCCCGGTCATCTACGCCATGCGCGACGACCTGAGCCTGCTGCACGTCCAGGACTACAACTCGGGCCCGATCATGGGCCTCGACAACCAGTACCACTCCATGGGCGGCGCCGACTTCCACATCGCCATGACCGACATGCTCCTGACGGGCTTCCCGGTCGCGGGCGACGCGAACAACGTCTTCCCGCCGCTCCGCCCCGACCAGGTCGCCATCGGCATGCCGGCCTCCACCAACGCGGGCAACGGCTACGTCTCCCCGGCCGAGCAGAACAAGGCCCTGAACTGCCTCACCAAGAAGACCGACTGCGGCGCCTACACGACCCACGGGACGTGGCCGGCCCTGCGCGGTCTGATGACGTGGTCGGTCAACTGGGACCGGTTCAACAACTACGAGTTCCAGAAGAACTTCGACGCCTACTTCGGCTAGCCGCGCCGGGTCGTCTCGGCGAGCAGCTCCGCGAGGAACTCCGCCCGCCGGGGCGACTCCAGTGCCCCCAGTGCCGCGGGCAGGTCCAGCGGCACCGGGCGCACCCGCGCCGACACACTCCCGTCCCAGCGCCGCACGGCCACGGCCGCACGGTCCCCCGACGCCCCGCCCGGGTGCAGCAGCACGCAGGTGGGCGGGGCGTCGCCGGGGTCGCGGGCCAGGGCGTGCGCGTACAGGAAGGCCTGGTACAGGTCGGCGGTCGAGACCTTCCGGGTGTCGTACAGCTTGTACTTGACGTCCACCGGGCGCACGAAGGGCAGCGCGTCCGTGCCGCCGCGGACCAGGACGTCGGGGCGCACCTCGCTGTAGGGGCGGGCGGTCCGCTCGTTCCACAGGACGTAGGTGTGCCGGGACTGGCCCTCGACGGTGAGGCCCGTGCCCGTCGCCGCCTCCGCCAGCAGCCGGGTCGTGAACAGCTCGAACAGCTCGTTCATGTCGATCAGGAAGGCCCGCGCGGCCAGCGGCCCGGCGCCGAAGAGGTCGTCGAGGCCGCCGCCGGTGAGCAGCAGCGCCGACCAGAAGTGGGCGGGGCGGTAGTGCTCGTTGTGCCGGTGATAGGTCAGCCGCCCCAGGTCCGCGCGGACGTCGGCCGGCCGGGTCGGCGTGTACTGCGCGAAGCGGGCCGCGACCCGGCGGGCGCGCGCCCGGACCGAGAGCGACGCGGTGGTGCGCGCCGCGAGATCGGCGGCGGCCGCGCACACCCGGTTGTCCGCGATGTCCGTGTCGAAGTCGTCGTAGCGGCAGGCCAGCCGGTCCAACCGCCCGTAGTGGTGCAGGAGTTGACGGTCGGGCAGGAGACGTCCCCGGACGGCGGGCAGCGGTTCCTCACGGCGCACGTAGTCACGGCGCACCCCGCGCGCGAGCAGCCGCTCGGCGTGCTCGGTGACCATCAGGGCCACCAGGTCCCGCAGCTGCGGCGCCCCGTCGGCGAAGGTGCGCGGCGCGGGCAGCGCCTCGGGGGCGGCGCCGACCGCGTGGTGCAGCATCCGCAGCACGTCCAGGCCGGTGCCCAAATACTTGGGCTCGACGCGGATCTCGCAGCCGTCCAGGGCGACGACGCCGACGTACTGGCCCGCGCCCACCTCGATCCGGCCACCGGTCAGTTCGCGGACCCGCAGACGGCGCGCGAACCGCTCGTCGGCGACCGCCCGCCGGTCCGCGGCGCTCAGCCGCACCCCGCCGAACTCCCGGCTCTCGTACTCGCGCAGGACAAGCACCCGCACCGGCCTACTCCGCCTGGTCCTTGACCTGGAACTCCGCGTAGAGGGCGGCGATCAGCTTCTCGTCCTCGACCTCGCGCAGCGTGTGGTTGTCGCGGTCCACCAGCTCCTCGCCCAGGAACGCCGCGAGCAGCGTGTAGTCGTCGTACGCGTACTCCTGGAGCAGCGGCAGCACCTCGCCCCGCACGATCGCGGCGAGTTCGGCCGCCGAGTCCACCGGGGTGCCGCCCGGCAGGAAGTAGGCGTGGCCGATCTGCTTCTCGCGGTCGAGGCGGGTGCGGATGCGTTCGTTGAGGGCGTCCAGCATCTCGGCGAGGTGCAGCTGATCGACGTAACAGCCCTCCAGCGGTGTGGAGTCGGGGAGGAGTTCGAGGAACGCGAAGCGGCGGCGGACGGCCGCGTCGAGCATCCGGATGGAGCGGTCGGCGGTGTTCATCGTGCCGATGAGCCGGACGTTCGGCGGGACGGCGAAGCGCTCGCCGCTCAGCGGCAGCGTGACCGTGCGGCCCCGCTTGTCCCGCTCGATCAGGGTGATCAACTCGCCCAGGATCTTGGGGAGATCGCCCCGGTTCAGCTCGTCGACGACGATCAGGTACGGGCGCCCGGGGTCCGCCGCCGCGGCCTGGCAGACCCGCTTGAAGACGCCGTCGACCAGGTCGAGCGCGAGCCCGGTGCCCCCGGCGCCGCGCACCGGCCGGAACCCCTCGACGAAGTCCTCGTAGCCGTAACCGGGATGGAAGGTGACCACGGTCAGCAGCCCCGCATCCGCCAGCGCGGCGAGAGCGGCCTCGTAGGCGGGGGAGCCGGGCTCCGCGTACGGATCGACGCCGGGGAGTCCGCAGACCTCGCCGAGCCCGCGCACCGCGTGGTTCAGGGCGGTGTACGTCTTTCCGGTGCCGGGCGGGCCGAACAGGACGACCTGGCCGCGCCGGTCGAGACCCTCTGCGATGCGCCGCAGCAGCGGGGACGGCGGGGGAGCGGGGACCTCGTCCGGCTGCCCGGCCGCTTCCGGTGTCTCCGCCCGCTGCACGTCCTTGATCCGCTTCCAGACGGCGGGCGGCACGTCCTTCACCGTCACCGTCGCCCAGGAACGCTCGGGCTCGGCGAGGCGGCCCGCGTAGTCCTCGTCCCACTCCACGGAGACGGTGTGCCGGTGGTCCGCCCGCTCGGGGCGCCACGCGTAGCCCTCGTCGGTGACCCGGCCCACGGCGAGGATCTGGCTGGCCCCCGTGTTGGCGACGACGAGGTCGCCGGCGCGCAGGCTCAGCAGCTTCCAGACCTCGTTCGCCTTCGCGGAGACCTTCGACTGGAAGTTGTTGTGCTGGGCGCTGAACGCCTCCCGGAACGCGGCCGCGTACTCGTCCTTGTCGGCGAACTCGCGCAGATCGCCGATCTCGTCCCAGCCCACCGCGATGTACCCGCCCGCGCGGCACTGCTCCCACAGCTCGCCGTCCCGGCCCGCCGCGATCTTGACGATCTGCTGGACCCGGTTCGGATCCGCCCACCAGTACAGGAACCGCACCACGAGCTGCGGCGGCCAGCCCGCGAACCGCTCGTCGGCGTCGATCACCTGCTTGAGCCTCGCCTGGAGCGCGAACCGTTCGAGACGCGGCGCGGGCTCGCCCGTCAGCCGGTGCAGGAAGTGGCGCACGAAGTCGCCCGCGTAGACCGGGAGCGTGGACTCCGGCGCGTACACCGACAGGGTCTTGGCGATCAGGGAGGGGCCCGAGCGGACCGCGTCGATCGAGTCGATGTCGGAGAGGCGTCCGTCGCGGGCCGCCTCCACGGCCTCGACGATCCCGGCGCGCACCGCCTGCCACGCCGTCTCGACGTCGGGATGGCGCGGGTCGTGCCACCAGCTGCCGTCCTTGCGGCGGAAGACGAGGTGCTTCATCGCCGAGCCGCCCGCGATGCTGCCGAGCGCGTTGCTGCCGAACTCGACGCGGTAGCAGTACGGCTGAGTGGTGGCGCTGTCGCCCTGCCCGAGCGCGTAGCGCGCCAGCGGCAGCGTGGGCCACTCGGCGAGCGGGAACGCCTCCCGGATCCCGGCCGCCTGCTCCTCCGCCTCGGCCAGGGCCTTCTCGTGGGCGCCGCGGTCGAACGCGGCGAGCGCGTCGGCGAGCGGCCACGGCCGCATGGTCTCGGCCTGCGCGGCGCTGACCGGTTCGAGGACGCAGCCGCACACGCCGGTGACCGGGCGTCCCTGGGCGTTGAGCAGCCCCGCCTCCCGGGCGAACGCGGCACGTCCCGCGATGTCGTCGGTCGGCGCCGAGTCGATCAGGCGCCGCCAGAGCAGCCGGTCCGGATCGGGGGCCCGGCGCAGGGTGTGCGAGTCCGTCAGATGGCCGCAGTCGGGGTCGTGGTGGGTCTTCTGTCCGTGCAGCGGCAGGATCACCGTGCCCGGCGACGGGGTGAGGGCGTACTCCCGGCCCTCGAAGGCCACGACCGTCCGCTCCCCGGTCCCGGTCGCCCGCTCCAGCCCGTCCGCCATGCGCTGCCCGCCTCCGTCAACCGTCGCCGTCCGGCTGACGACCGTACCGCGCCCAGAGGTGGGCGAGTCCGGTGATCAGCAGGACGGACAGGCACCAGCTGCCGATCACGTCGACCGGCCAGTGATAGCCCTGCCGTACGAGCCCGACGCCGACGCCCACGTTCAGCACGACGCAGCCGAGGGCGAGTTCACGTCTGCGGAGCAGCAGGGCGCAGATCCCGTACGCGACGGCCGCCGTCGCCGCGTGTCCTGACGGATAGAACCCCGTGGCGGGTGCCATCGGCGGTGGTCCCGGCCGGGCCAGCACCGCCTGGAGCGGGCCGACCAGGGCGAGGGTGACGAGCATGGCCACGGCCGCGCCCGTCGCGGGACGCCAGTCGCGGGTGCGCCAGGTGACGACGGCGAGGACCGCGCCCAGAACCGGGAGGGCGACCTGGAGGTTGCCGAGGTCCGCGAAGAACTCGGCCGGGGCCGAGGGGATGCCGCTGGTGCGGATCGCGTCACCGAGGCGTTCGTCGGGGGAGAGCAGAGGGCCGTCCGCCGCCACCTGCCAGGTGAGGACCGCGAAGAGCAGGGCCGCGAAGGCGGCGAGAAAAGTGGCCGGGCGCCCCGGAGCAGGGGGGGTAGCTCCGAGGCGCCCGATCTGATCGGCGTGCCGCGCGCCCCGGGGGGTTTGGGGCGGGCGACCGTCCGATCGGTGAGGAGTTCCGGAGCCAGAGGCTCCGGGTGTGTGCGCGAGGGCACGACCAGGGCGGGGCTGGGGAGGCTCCGACCCGGAACCGTCCGCGGTTTCCTTTGGACGGGGTGTTTCTCTCATCTGCAGAAACCGTACGTCAGGGGATGGGGGCCACGACAGCCGGTTCGGCAAGCTGCCATGGGGCCCCCACACCTTCTTCACATGCTCCGACCGCCGCTCCGGATGCGGCGGAACCCCGAACCGCTCAGAGAGCGGCGAGAGCGCCCTCGATGATGTCCAGGCCCTCGTTGAGCAGGTCCTGGCCGATGACCAGCGGCGGCAGGAAGCGCAGCACGTTGCCGTAGGTGCCACAGGTGAGGACGAGCAGGCCCTCGGCGTGGCAGGCCTTGGCGAGGGCGCCGGCGGTCGCCGCGTCCGGCTCCTTGGTCGCCGGGTCCTTGACCAGCTCGATGGCGATCATCGCGCCGCGGCCGCGCACGTCGCCGATGACGGAGAACTTCTCCTGCATCGCCGTCAGGCGGGCCTTCATCGTCGACTCGATCTCCTTCGCCCTGGCGTTGAGGTCGAGCTCCTTCATCGTCTCGATGGCGCCGAGCGCACCGGCGCAGGCCACCGGGTTGCCGCCGTAGGTGCCGCCGAGGCCGCCCGCGTGCGCGGCGTCCATGATCTCGGCCCTGCCGGTCACGGCGGCGAGCGGCAGGCCGCCCGCGATGCCCTTGGCGGTGGTGATCAGGTCGGGGACGATGCCCTCGTCCTCGCACGCGAACCACTGGCCGGTGCGGCAGAAGCCGGACTGGATCTCGTCCGCGACGAAGACGATGCCGTTGTCAGCGGCGAACTCGCGGATCGCGGGCAGGAAGCCCTTGGCCGGCTCGATGAAGCCGCCCTCGCCGAGCACCGGCTCGATGATGATCGCGGCGACGTTCTCCGCGCCGATCTGCTTGGTGATCTGGTCGATCGCCTGCGCGGAGGCCTCGGCGCCCGCGTTCTCCTCGCCGGTCAGCCAGCGGTAGCCGTAGGCCACCGGTACCCGGTACACCTCGGGGGCGAACGGGCCGAAGCCCTGCTTGTACGGCATGTTCTTGCTGGTCAGCGCCATCGTCAGGTTCGTACGGCCGTGGTAGCCGTGGTCGAAGACGACGACCGCCTGGCGCTTGGTGTACGCACGGGCGATCTTGACGGCGTTCTCGACGGCCTCGGCGCCGGAGTTGAACAGCGCCGACTTCTTGGCGTGGTCGCCAGGCGTCAGCTCCGCGAGCGCCTCGGCGACGGCGACGTAGCCCTCGTACGGCGTGACCATGAAGCAGGTGTGGGTGAACTCCTGCAACTGGGCGGAGGCGCGGCGGACCACGGCCTCGGCGGAGGCGCCGACCGAGGTCACGGCGATGCCGGAACCGAAGTCGATCAGCCGGTTGCCGTCGACGTCCTCGATGATGCCGCGGTCCACGCGGGCGGTGAACACCGGCAGCGTGGAGCCCACGCCGGCCGCGACCGCGGCGAGGCGGCGCTCCTGCAGCTCCTGCGACTTCGGGCCGGGGATGGCGGTGACGACGCGGCGCTCCTGCGGGATGTCGCTCATGCGGGGCTCCTGGTTCTGAAGAGGGCGTGTCACCGGGCTCTGGTCCGGTTTCGCCGGGATGTACGGGGGCTTTCCTCGCAGGTTAGGGGCGAGGGAAGGGGCCGGTCATGCTCCATCGGGGTGGGGTCGTCCCGGTCCGTTGTCCGCCGTGGACATATACATACGGAGGCAGGTAACGGCGGAAGGCACGCGTAACGGGGCGCGTAACCGGTGAACTCCCTAGGTACGGGCACTACATTGAGGCCGATTCGCAGAAAAATGCGCTGAGCAGGGGGCAAGGGCCATGGACACCGAGGGCACGCAGGGCACGAGCGGCGCCGCCGCGGAGCACGGCCGTGCCGCCGTGCCGCATCCGGCCCGCCCGGTCGCACCGCCACCGCGGCCCGCGCACGCGCCGGGCGTGCGGGACGAGGCGGCCGCCGGGTCGGAGTTCCTGACCTGGCTGCGCACCCCGCGGCCGACCGCCGCGCCGGGCGTGTGGCGGTTCGGACACCGGCCGCGGCCCGAGGCGGAACCGGCGGTGACGCCGGTCCGGCAGCTGTTCAGCGGCGCGGTCATCGCGTTCCTGGTGGGCTGGCTGGTCTGGTCGCTGCTGTGGAACGGATACCTGGGCGGCTGGTGGCTGCTGCCGCTGTACGCGATGGTCCCGGACTCCTGGGCGTCCCCGCACTCGTTCACCTCCGTCGTCGTCGTGTACCTCTACTACGGGATCTTCGCCGTCGGGATCATGGTCGCCGTCGGGCGGCTCGGCCGCTGGGCGGAGATCTGGCGCCGCTTCGGCTACCCGGCGTGGCGCAAGGCCGCCGTGCCGGTGCAGGCCGCCCGGCCCGTCGCCCCGGAGAAGGACCCCGTCCAGTGGCCCACCCTGCGCGAGGCCGGTGCCGCCGAGGCCGCCGACCGGCTCGGCGCCGACGCCCGCGCCGGGCTGATGCGCGACGTCGACCACGCCCGGATCGCCCGCGCCTGGCAGGGCGTGAAGCGCGGCCGGCACCCGCTCGCCGCGTTCTCCGCCGCCGTGCTCAAGGACGGCGCCGCGGCCTGCCCGCACCCCTCGGGCGTCCGCGACCTGCCCGCCCGCGCCGCCCGCCACGACCTCGGCACGGCGCAGGTCAGACTCGGCGCCGCCGCCGACGACGAGCGCAACCCGTACATGTACCGCGGTGTCGGCCTCGGCATCGGCCCCGATCTGCTCGGCACCTCGCTGCTCGCGGTCGGCCCGCCCGGCGCCGGCAAGACCAGCGCCGTCGTGTGGCCGCTCGCCGAATCGCTGTGCCTGGGCGCGCTCGCCGGACGGGCCGCCGTGATCGTCGTCGGCGCGGCCGGCGCGGGCCTCGGCCCGCAGGACGCCTACGACGTCGTGGTCCGCGTCGGTCAGCCCGACTCGGTGTACGACCTCGACCTGTACGGCGGCTCCACCGACCCGGACGAGGCCGCGGCCGTGCTCGCCGAGGCGCTCGTCGGCGACCTCGCCGACCCGCATCCGAGCGGCGACAGCCGCCGCTCCACGACCGTCCTCGGCCAGCTGCTCGGTCCGTACCACGCGGTGCACGGCCGTTTCCCGTCCGTCCCCGAACTGCGGCAGCTGCTCGACGGGGCGCCCACCGCCCTCGGCGCGCTGCGCAAGGCGCTCGTCGAGGCCGGGCACGAGGCGATGCTGCGCGAACTCGACGCGCGGGAGCGGCAGCTGGGCCACCCGGGTGACGTGGGCGCGGTGCTCGCCGACCGGATCGCGCTGCTCGACCGGCCCGCCTTCGCGTCGTTCTTCGACACGTCCGGGCGCACCCGCCCGTTCTCGCTGCGCGCCCTCGACCACCCGGTCCGGGTCCGCGTCGACCTGCCCGAGCGCGGGCACGCCGACGCCTCCCGGATCCTGGCCCGGCTCGTCCTCGCCCAGTTCACGGCGAACGTGGCGGTGCGCGAGGACCGCTCCCTGTTCGCCTGCCTCGTCCTCGACGACGCCACCGGGGTCGTCACCCCGCAGACCGTGCGGGCCGTGCAGCGGCTGCGCTCGGCCAACGCGGGCGCCGTCCTGACCCTGCGCACCCTCGACGACGTGCCGCGCGCGCTGCGCTCCCCGCTGCTCGGCGCGGTCGGCTGCCGGATGGCGCTGTCCGGCCTCACCCCGTGGGACGGCCAGGACTTCGCCGAGGTCTGGGGCAAGGAGTGGACCGAGACCCGCGACGTCACCGACCGGCAGATCATCGCCGAGACCCCGGCGGGCAAGGCGCTGCACGCCGTGCGCCGGGTGATCACCGGGCGGGCGCCGACCGCCCGCGCGGTCACGGTCCGCCAGGTCGAGCGCGAACGCTGGTCGGCCTCCGACCTCGCGCACGCCGTCCCGCCCGGCCATGCCGTGCTCTCCCTCACCACGGTCCGCGGCGAGCACGCGCCGCCGCTCCTGGTCGATCTGCGGGGCTGAGGGGGTCCGGACCGCGGGGCGGCTCCGGGAGTACGTACGGTAAGGCAGAATCGGCACGGGACGTTCATACGGAGCGTCCAAAAGATTCACAAGCACAGCCGGTTCCGCCCTCCCCCCACAGCTCACCTGAAGGCCGCCATGCCGCCCACGCTCGCCTCGCTCGTCCACCACTCGGCGCTCAAACTCACCGTGCGCGCGGGCGAGGCGCACCTGGACACCCCCGTTCGCTGGGCACACGTGAGCGAGCTGGCAGATCCCGTGCCCTACATGGAGGGCGGGGAGCTGCTGCTCATCACCGCCCTCAAACTGGACGCCGACGACCCGGAGGCCATGCGCCGCTACGTGAAGCGGCTCGTCGGCGCGGGCGTCGTCGGGCTCGGTTTCGCCGTCGGGGTCAACTACGACGCCGTCCCCGAGGCGCTGGTGCGGGCCGCCCAGGACGAGGGCCTGCCGCTCCTCGAAGTACCGCCCCGTACGCCCTTCATCGCCATCAGCAAAGCCGTGTCGGCCGCCATCGCCGCCGACCAGTACCGGGCCGTCACCTCCGGGTTCGCCGCCCAGCGCGAGCTGACCAAGCAGGCGCTCGGCGAGGGCCCCGAGGGGCTGCTCTCCGTCCTCGCCGCCCAGGTCGACGGCTGGGCCGCGCTCTACGACGCCTCGGGCGCCGTCGTCGCCACCGCCCCGGAGTGGGCCGGACGCCGGGCGGCCCGGCTGACCGCCGACGTCGAACGGCTGCGGGAGCGCCCCGCACCGGCCAGCGCGGTCGTCGCGGGCGGCTCCGACAACGGCACCGACCGCGTGGAACTGCACTCCATCGGTACCGGGCGCAGGCCGCGGGCGGCGCTCGCGGTCGGCACGGCGGCCGCGCTCGGCACCGCCGAGCGGTACGCGCTGCACTCCGCCATCGCCCTGCTGACGCTGACCACCGAACGTTCCCGGGCCCTGTACGCGGCCGAGCAGCGGATCGGCGCGGCCGTGCTGCGCATGCTCCTCGCCGGCGAACCCGACCACGCGCGCGCCGTCGCCGGTGATCTGTACGGGGCGCTGCTCGACGCCCCGTTCCGGATGGTGCTGGCGGAGGCCGCGGCGCCGCCGCCGACCGGGGTCGCGCCGAGCGGGGGCCGGCCGGGCGGCGGTGCGCTGCTGCTCGCCGACGCGGTGACCGGGGCGGGCGGTCCGCCCGGTGACCCCGTACCGGTCCTCATCGACGTCGTGGAGTCCGCCGCCGCGCGCTCCGGCGAGGCCGTGCTCGTCGTGCCGGACGGGGAGCGCGTGGTGCTCCTCGTGGTCGACGGGGGAGCGGCGGCCGAGGCGTGCGGGCACTACGCGGAGGCGCTGGAGGTGACCCGGTCCGCGGCCTCCGGTTCCTCGGGCGGCCCCGACGAGGAACTGGTCATCGGCTTCTCGGCGCCGGCCGGGCCGATCGCGGCGGCCACCGCGTTCAAGCAGGCCGAGCAGGCGCTGTCGGTCGCGCGGCGGCGCGGGCGGGTGCTGGTCGAGCACGAGGACGTCGTCGCCGGTTCGGTGCTGCCGCTGCTCGGGGACGACGCGGTGCGGGCGTTCGCGGACGGGTTGCTGCGGGCGCTGCGCGATCACGACGCGACGGGGCGTGGTGACCTGGTCGCCTCGTTGCGGGCCTGGTTGTCGCGGCACGGCCAGTGGGACGCGGCTGCCGCCGATCTCGGGGTCCACCGGCACACGCTGCGCTATCGCATGCGCCGGGTCGAGGAGATCCTGGGCCGCTCCCTGGACGACCCGGACGTCCGCATGGAGCTGTGGCTGGCCCTGAAGGCGACCGGGGCCTGATCTGTGGGGGCTGGTCGCGCAGTTCCCCGCGCCCCTGAAGGCCTGCGCTGCGCGCGCCTTCCCCTGCCCCTGAGCGAGCGCAGCCCGCTCCCAGGGGCGCGGGGAACTGCGCGAGAAGCGGCCACCGGGCCGCGGAAGGCGACGCTCCCAGGGGCGCGGGGAACTGCGCGACCGGCCACACTCGACCCGCACCCGACGAACCGTCCAACAACGCACCCCGAACACTCCAGCCCGGCCAAACCGATCCGCCCGGCACCCCACCTAACGTGGACCCCGCACAAGCCCACGAACACGGAGAGGCCGGTAGAAGACACATGACCGCCACCCACGCCTTCTGGCTCGCCGGCCGCCAGGCCACCGGGGACGAGACCTTCGACGTCCACAACTCCTACGACGGCCGTCTCGTCGGCACCGTCGCCGTGCCGACCGAGGCCCAGGTGGAAGAGGCCGTCGCGGCGGCCCACGCCGTGGTCGACGAGTTCGCGGCGACCCCGGCGCACGTACGGGCCAAGGCCCTGAACCACGTCGCCGACCGCCTCACCGAGCGCACCGAGGAGATCGCCCTGCTGATCTCCGCGGAGAACGGCAAGCCGATCAAGTGGGCCCGCGGCGAGGTCGGCCGCGCGGTCTCCGTGTTCCGGTTCGCCGCCGAGGAGGCCCGCCGCTGGAACAGCGGTGACGCCCAGCGCCTCGACACCGACGCCGGCGGCACCGGCCGTCTCGCCCTGACCCGCCGCATCCCGAAGGGCGTCGTCCTCGGCATCGCGCCGTTCAACTTCCCGCTGAACCTGAGCGCCCACAAGGTCGCCCCGGCCATCGCGGTCGGCGCCCCGATCATCCTGAAGCCGGCGCCCGCGACCCCGATCTCCTCCCTGGTCCTGGGCGAGCTGCTCGCGGAGACGGACCTCCCGGCCGGTTCCTGGTCGGTCCTGACCGTGCCGAACGACAAGATGCCCGCCCTGGTCCAGGACGAGCGCCTCCCGGTCATCTCCTTCACCGGCTCGGGCCCCGTCGGCTACGCGATCATGGACAGCGTCCCGCGCAAGCACTGCACGCTGGAGCTCGGCGGCAACGGCGCTGCGGTCGTCCTCGCCGACTACGCCTCCGAGCAGGACCTCGACTGGGCCGCGACCCGCATCGCGACCTTCTCCAACTACCAGGGCGGCCAGTCCTGCATCTCGGTGCAGCGCGTCATCGCCGACGCCGCCGTCTACGACCGGCTGCTCCCGAAGATCGTCGCGGCCGTCGAGGCGCAGGTCACCGGCGACCCGGCCGACGACGCCACCGACGTGGGCCCGCTGGTCAGCGAGGACGCCGCGAAGCGCGTGGAGACCTGGGTGACCGAGGCCGTCGACGCCGGCGCCTCCCTCCTCGCGGGCGGCAAGCGGGACGGCGCCACCTACGCGCCGACCGTCCTGGCCGACGTACCGGCCGACGTCACGATCTCCTGCGAGGAGGTCTTCGGACCGGTCCTCACGGTCAAGAAGGTCGACGGGGAGGCGGAGGCGTTCGCCGCCGTCAACGACTCCAAGTACGGCCTCCAGGCAGGCGTGTTCACCCACGACCTCCAGACCGCCTTCCGCGCCCACCGCGCCCTCGAGGTCGGCGGCGTCGTGGTCGGCGACGTGCCCTCCTACCGCGCCGACCAGATGCCGTACGGCGGCGCCAAGCAGTCCGGCGTCGGCCGCGAGGGCGTGCGCTACGCGATGGACGACTACACCTACGAGCGCGTCCTGGTCCTGACCGGCCTGGCCCTGTAGAAGCCCCGCGAGAACCCGGCGCGCGCCTGTCCCGCGCGCCGACCACGACGGCGGCCCGAACCCACTGTGCGGGGGTTCGGGCCGTCGTCTTTCTGTTCCCCCGTCGGGCTGCGGCGGTGATCAGGGAGCCGGATCGGACGGCCCCACGATCGCCCGCAGCGCCGCGAGGTGCCCCCGGTAGGCGGCCCGGCCGCGCCGGGTCAGGTGGAGCCACACGCGTTGGCGGGTGTCGCGGACGGCCTTGCGCTGCTCGACGTAGCCGGCGTCCATCAGCACGGCGACGTGCTTGCTCAGCACGGAGGCGGAGAAGCCGAGTTGCTGCTGGACCAGGCCGAACTCCGCCTCGCCCGCGGTGTCCAGGAGGGCGCAGATGCGCAGCCGGTTCGGGGCGTGGACGGTGGCGTCGAACCCCTCCAGGGGGTCGGGAGGCTCGGCGTTCACGCGGTCTTCCGGTGCAGGCGGACGAAGGCGAGGTGGAAGCCGACGGACACGGCGGCACCGATGACCGAGGCCGCGATCAGCCACACCGGCCGTCCGGTGGCGCGGAATCCGAACCCCGCACCCACCAGCAGCACGGGCAGCCCGACCGCGAGCGGGACGCTCGCCCGCTTCGGCAGCACGTCCCAGCGCAGCGCCACCCCGGTCCTGTCGCGCCACTTCCTGGCCGCGACGGTGAAGAGCGCCCCGTACACCGCGGTGATCGCCAGCATGATGCCGGCCCAGGCGGGTCCCGGCAGGAGCCAGTCCCGGTCCGCCAGGACACCTCCGTAGACGATCGGGAGCGCCGCGACGTACAGCGTCAGCGTGACGAAGAACCAGTTCGGCCACGGCGTGGCCGACAGCGCGGCGGCCGAGGCCCGGACGTGCTCGGTGTCGGCCAGAGCGGAACGCGCCTGCTCCGGCGTCAGTCGTACCCCGTTAGTTTCCATGACGGAAAGAGTAGCGGTCTGTTTCCGGTATGGAAAGTGAGCGAGCGTCGGCAGGGTCGGCTCCCGCGGGCGCCCGCCCCCGTTGTCAGTGCCGCCCCCTACATTCCTCCCATGGCCACCTTCACCGACCTCAACTTCAAGCTCGTCGTCATCGAGAAGCTGATGTACGACGACGAGACGCTCACGCCCGCCTTCCGGATGGCCGACCTACTCAAGGAGCGCGGGCTCGGCGACGACCCGTGGACGTACGCCTACGACCACGACCTGGCGTTCAAGGTCGTGCCGGAGGCGAAGGAGTACTTCGAGGCGCTGGAGATCAGTGACGAACTGCTCGCCTCCGTCGAGGAGTTGGGGATGGACGGCGGGCTGCGGGTGTACCAGGAGTGCGCGCCGGTCTGGGACGGGGAGGACGACCTGTTCGACATCCAGGTGCTCGACGACCTGGCGCTCCTGCCGAACCTGCGGCGCGTCTGCGGCTCGGAGTTCCTCGGACCCGAGCTGCGGTCCGCACTCGCCGCGCGGGGCATCGTCGCCGACTAGGCCCCGAGGGCTGGCCGACATGCCGGTTTTCGGGTACATACGATCGAGTAGCACCGGCCGGTAACGGACCGGGCCGGTGGACCCGACGCGCGGCGAGGTGAACCTCATGTCCGCAACACCCCAGCAGCAGGCGAAGGTCTCCGAACGGGAGGCCCGGCAGGTCGCCGAGGCCGCACGCGAACAGGACTGGCGCAAGCCCAGTTTCGCGAAGGAGCTGTTCCTCGGCCGGTTCCGGATCGACCTCATCCACCCGCACCCGATGCCCGCCGACGAGGACGCCCAGCGCGGCGAGGAGTTCCTGGCGAAGCTGCGCGACTTCTGCGAGACGGAGATCGACTCGGCCCGCATCGAGCGGGAGGCGAAGATCCCCGACGAGACGGTCAACGGGCTCAAGGAGCTCGGCGCGCTCGGCATGAAGATCGACACCAAGTACGGCGGGCTCGGCCTCACCCAGGTGTACTACAACAAGTCGCTCGCCCTGGTCGGCTCCGCGTCCCCGGCGATCGGCGCCCTGCTCTCCGCGCACCAGTCCATCGGCGTACCGCAGCCGCTGAAGCTGTTCGGGACGCAGGAGCAGAAGGACACGTTCCTGCCGCGCTGCGCCCGTACCGACATCAGCGCGTTCCTGCTCACCGAGCCGGACGTCGGCTCCGACCCGGCCCGGCTCGCCACCACCGCCGTCCCCGACGGCGACTCCTACGTCCTCGACGGCGTGAAGCTGTGGACGACGAACGGCGTCGTCGCCGATCTGCTCGTCGTGATGGCGCGCGTCCCCAAGTCCGAGGGGCACAAGGGCGGGATCACCGCCTTCGTGGTCGAGGCCGGCTCCGAGGGCGTCACGGTCGAGAACCGCAACGCGTTCATGGGCCTGCGCGGCCTGGAGAACGGCGTCACCCGCTTCGACCGGGTACGGGTGCCTGCGGCGAACCGGATCGGGCCCGAGGGCGCCGGACTGAAGATCGCGCTCACGACCCTCAACACCGGGCGCCTCTCGCTGCCCGCGATGTGCGTCGGCGCCGGCAAGTGGTGCCTGAAGATCGCCCGCGAGTGGTCGGCGGCGCGCGAGCAGTGGGGCAAGCCGGTCGCGTTCCACGAGGCGGTCGGCGCGAAGATCAGCTTCATCGCGGCGACCACCTTCGCCCTGGAGGCCGTCGTCGACCTCTCCTCCCAGATGGCCGACGAGGACCGCAACGACATCCGCATCGAGGCCGCCCTCGCCAAGCTGTACGGCTCGGAGATGGGCTGCCTGATGGCGGACGAGCTGGTGCAGATCCGCGGCGGCCGCGGCTTCGAGACCGCCGAATCGCTCGCCGCCCGCGGCGAACGCGCGGTCCCCGCCGAGCAGATCCTGCGCGACCTGCGGATCAACCGCATCTTCGAGGGCTCGACCGAGATCATGCACCTGCTGATCGCCCGCGAGGCCGTGGACGCCCACCTGTCCGTCGCGGGCGACCTCATCGACCCCGACAAGTCACTGTCCGACAAGGCGCGGGCGGGCGCGAAGGCGGGCGGCTTCTACGCCCGCTGGCTGCCCAAGCTGGTCGCGGGCCCCGGCCAGCTCCCGCGCTCGTACGGCGAGTTCCACCCGGCGGGCCACCGCGACCTGTCCGGCCATCTGCGCTACGTGGAGCGCTCGGCCCGCAAGCTGGCCCGCTCCACCTTCTACGCGATGTCCCGCTGGCAGGGCCGCATGGAGACCAAGCAGGGCTTCCTCGGCCGCATCGTCGACATCGGCGCCGAACTGTTCGCGATGAGCGCGGCCTGCGTACGCGCCGAACTCCTGCGCACCACCGAGGAGTACGGCCGCGAGGCGTACCAGCTCGCCGACGTCTTCTGCGGCCAGGCCCGCATCCGCGTCGACGAACTCTTCGACCGGCTGTGGACCAACACCGACGAGCTGGACCGCAAGGTCGTCAAGGGCGTCCTCGGCGGCACGTACACCTGGCTCGAGCAGGGCGTCGTCGACCCGAGCGGCGACGGACCCTGGATCGCGGACGCGACACCCGGGGCCAGCAAGCGGGAGAACGTGCACCGGCCCATCCGCTGACGGCGGCTACTCCCCGGGCCCGGTCAGCCGGGCCCGGGCGATCTTCCGGAAGTCGGCGACCAGACGGCTCCGCTCGCCCGCCCGCGTCGCCAGCACCACATGGCTCGGCTCGACGCCCTCCAGCGGGATCGCGACGATGTCGGGCCGCATCCGGTGCACCCGCAGACCGCCCGCCGAGATCGCCAGCGACTGCCCGTCCGCGACGAGTTCGAGCTTGTCCTCCAGGGCGTCGATGACCGGCCCGTCCGGCGCCCGGCTCCCGTCGGGCCGCGGATCGATCCGCCAGAACGCGTTCCACGACGAGTGGCCGCCCGCCATCCGCGGCAGGGACTCGCCCGCGATGTCGTCCACCGTCACCGACTCCCGCCCGGCGAGCCGGTGGCCGAGCGGGACGAGCAGCACACGCGGCTCGTCGTAGAGCACCGAGACGTCCAACTGGCCGGTGGGGAAGGGGAGCCGGGCCACCACCGCGTCCACCCGGTGGTCGAGCAGCGCGGTGCGGGGCTCGTCCCAGTTCAGCGCCACGCCCCGCACCTCGGCGTCCGGATGGCGGCTGCGCAGCTCCCGCACGGCGGGCGTGACGATGATCCCGCTGATGAACCCCACCGCGCACCGGCCCGGCTCGGCGGCCGCCCGGGCCTGCGCGGCCGCCTGCCCCGCCGACTTCAGCAGCGCCCTGGCCCGGGGCAGGAACACCTCCCCGGCCGCCGTGAGCCGGGAGCCCTGCGGCGTCCGGTCGAGCAGCCGCGCCCCCAGCTGCTGCTCCAGCCGCCGGATCTGCCGGCTCAGGGACGGCTGCGTGGTGAGCAGCGCCTCGGCGGCCCGCCCGAAGTGCCGGTGCTCGGCGACGACGGTGAAGTAGCGCACGAGACGCAGATCGAGATCGGCACCGGTCAGGGGCGCGGACGCGGACGGGGGCACGGGCGCGGATTCGGGCATACGGAAAGCGTATGCCCGGCCCGCGGGGACAGCCCGCCGGTCCAAGCTCCCGACCTGCGGTGATGCGGATTCCGTATTGCGCGATGCGGAACAAGCCTTGGACGTGCGCCCCGGTGGCCGCCGACGCTGGAGGCACCTCATCCCCTCCGCTCGCAAGGAGCACCCCATGCGCGTATTCGTCACCGGAGCCACCGGATTCATCGGCTCGGCCGTGGTCCGGGAACTGCTCTCCGCCGGGCACCGGGTCGTCGGCCTGGCCCGCTCCGACGCCTCGGCCACGGCCCTGGAGGCGGCCGGTGCCGAGCCGTACCGCGGCTCGCTCGCGGATCCCGACGGCCTGGCCGTCGCCGCGAAGGAGACCGACGGCGTCATCCACCTCGCCTTCGACCACAGCTTCACCGACCACGCCGGCGCGGGCCGCGCCGATCTGCGGGCCGTCGAGACGATGGGCGCCGCGCTCGAGGGCACCGGCAAGCCGCTCGTCGTCACGTCGGGCATGGTCACCGAGCCGGGCCTGGTCGCGACCGAGGACCTGCCGGGCGACCCGCGGTCGGCCGGCGCCGCCCGCGTGCCCAGCGAGGCCGCCACCCTCGCGCTCGCCGGGCGCGGTGTGCGCGCCTCGGTACTGCGGCTGCCCGCCTCCGTGCACGGCCGCGGCGACGGCGGCTTCGTTCCCCGGCTGATCGCCGTCGCCCGCGAGAAGGGCGCCGCCGCGGTGGTCGGCGACGGCGCGAGCACCTGGCCCGCCGTGCACCGCCGCGACGCGGCCCGCCTGTTCCGGCTCGCCGTGGAGTCGGCACCCGCCGGGGCCCGGCTGCACGGCGTCGCCGAGGAGGGCGTGCCGTTGCGGGACATCGCAGCCGTGATCGGCCGCCGCCTCGACGTGCCCGTGGTGCGGCTGACGCCCGAGGAGGCGCGGGAGCACTTCGGCTGGTTCGCCGGGTTCGCCTCCATGGACGTACGGGCGTCGAGCGAGCGGACGCGCACGAGTCTGGGCTGGCAGCCCACCGGGCCGACGCTCCTCGCGGACCTGGAGGACGCCGGCTACTTCGGCTGACGGGCCGCCGGACGCCGACGGGGGAGCTGCCGGTAGAGTCCGCCGGATCCGTCAGGGACAGTCATGATCACGACACGCACGGGGGTCGGCATGGAGCGCGACGAGACGAAGTACCGCGACGAACTGGAGCGCCGCTTCCTCGCGGAGACACAGCACCACCGAAGCCGCGGCCTCGCGCTCCTCGGAGTGGCCGGCCTGCTGTGGGCGTACGTCGCCCTCCGCCTCCTCCTGCCGTGGGCGGTCCTCGGCAACGATCCGGACTGCGACGCGCCGCTCTTCGAGGACGTCTTCATCGACGGCGACGGCCGCTTCCGCAACCCGTGCGCGGTCGAGGCCTGGCCGACGCTGCTCGGCGTGTCGGCGCTCTCCCTGCCGTTCGCCGTCGCCGGAGCGGCCTTCTACGTACGCGGACTCGTCACCGCCAATCTCGCCCACTACGTGCGCTCGATGACCCGCTGACCGCGAACTGCCGGGACACCCTGTCGGCTTCACGGCGACAGCACGCAAGAATGGGGCAATGACCGACAGCCCCGACAGCTCCGTCAGCCCGTCCCCGCTCGCGGATCCCCACCTCGTTTTCGATCCGGCCCCCACCGACACCCCGCGGGACATCGCCGTCCTGGGCGCGACGGGCTCGATCGGCACGCAGGCCATCGACCTGGTCCTGCGCAACCCGGACCGCTTCCGCGTCACCGCCCTGAGCGCCGCGGGCGGCAGGGTCGAACTCCTCGCCGAACAGGCCCGCCGACTGGGCGTGCGCACGGTCGCCGTGGCCCGCGAGGACGCCGTGCCGGCGCTGCGCGAGGCCCTGGCGGCCCAGTACGGCGCGGGGGAGCCGCTGCCGGAGATCCTGGCCGGGCCCGACGCCGCCACCGAGATCGCGGGGCGCGGCGACTGCCACACGGTGCTCAACGGCATCACCGGCTCCATCGGTCTGGCCCCGACGCTCGCCGCGCTCGAAGCGGGCCGCACGCTCGCGCTCGCCAACAAGGAATCGCTGATCGTCGGCGGCCCGCTGGTCAAGGACATCGCCGCGCCGGGCCAGATCATCCCGGTCGACTCGGAGCACGCGGCGCTCTTCCAGGCGCTCGCCGCCGGCACCCGCGCCGATGTGCGCAAGCTGGTCGTGACGGCGTCGGGCGGCCCGTTCCGCGGCCGGACCCGGGCCGATCTGGAGCAGGTCACCGTCGAGGACGCCCTCGCGCACCCCACCTGGGCGATGGGCCCGGTCATCACCATCAACTCCTCGACCCTGGTCAACAAGGGGCTGGAGGTCATCGAGGCACACCTGCTCTACGACATTCCGTTCGACCGCATCGAGGTCGTCGTCCACCCGCAGTCCTACGTGCACTCCATGGTCGAGTTCACCGACGGCTCCACGCTCGCCCAGGCCACCCCGCCCGACATGCGTGGGCCGATCGCCGTCGGCATCGGCTGGCCCGAGCGGATCCCCGACGCGGCCCCCGCCTTCGACTGGACGAAGGCCTCCACCTGGGAGTTCTTCCCCCTCGACAACGACGCGTTTCCGTCGGTGGGGCTCGCCCGGCACGTGGGGGAGCTCGCGGGGACGGCCCCGGCGGTGTTCAATGCCGCCAATGAGGAGTGCGTGGACGCGTTCCTGAAGGGCGCCCTGCCGTTCAACGGGATCATGGACACGGTGACGAAGGTCGTCGAGGAACACGGCACACCGGAAACGGGAACTTCACTCACCGTCGCGGACGTCCTCGAAGCGGAGACCTGGGCACGCGCCCGGGCCCGTGAACTGACCGCACAGGACAAGACGGCCGCGGAGGCTCGTGCATGACGACCCTGATGATGATCCTCGGCATAGTCGTCTTCGTGGTGGGCCTGCTCGTCTCCATCGCGTGGCACGAGCTGGGCCACCTGTCGACGGCGAAGCTCTTCGGCATCCGCGTGCCGCAGTACATGGTCGGCTTCGGCCCCACCCTCTTCTCGCGGAAGAAGGGCGACACCGAGTACGGCGTCAAGGCGATCCCGCTCGGCGGCTACATCCGCATGATCGGCATGTTCCCGCCCGGCGAGGACGGCAAGATCGAGGCGCGCTCCACCTCGCCCTTCCGCTCGATGGTGGAGGACGCGCGGGCCGCGGCCTTCGAGGAACTGCAGCCCGGCGACGAGACCCGGCTCTTCTACACGCGCAAGCCGTGGAAGCGCGTCATCGTCATGTTCGCGGGCCCGTTCATGAACCTGATCCTGGCGGTCGGGCTGTTCTTCACGGTCCTGATGGGCTTCGGGATCACGCAGCAGACGAACACGGTCGCCTCCGTCTCGGACTGCGTCATCAAGGCCAGCGCCGACCGTGACACCTGCAAGGCGTCCGACCCGGCGTCCCCGGCGAAGGCGGCCGGACTCCTGGCGAAGGACAAGATCGTGTCCTTCAACGGCGTCACGACGGACAAGTGGAACACCCTGTCCGACGAGATCCGGGAGAGCGCGGGCAAGACCGTCCCGATCGTCGTCGAGCGCGACGGACAGCGGAAGACCCTGACCGCGAAGATCGCCACGAACCAGGTGGCGAAGAAAGACTCCAGCGGCCAGATCACCGACGGCTACGTGAAGGCCGGCTTCCTCGGCTTCACCGCCGCCACCGGCGTCGTCCACCAGAGCTTCGGCGACTCGGTCTCCTGGATGACCGACAGGGTCGGCGACGCCGTCGACTCCATCGTGGCGCTGCCCGCGAAGATCCCCGCGCTGTGGGACGCCGCCTTCGGCGACGGCCCGCGCGAGGCGGACTCCCCGATGGGCGTGGTCGGCGCGGCCCGCGTCGGCGGCGACATCGCCGGGCTCGACATTCCCGCCACCCAGAAGGTGGCGATGTCGCTGATGCTGGTCGCGGGCTTCAACCTGTCGCTGTTCCTCTTCAACATGCTCCCGCTGCTGCCGCTGGACGGCGGGCACATCGCGGGCGCGCTCTGGGAGGCGCTGCGGCGCAACTTCGCGCGGGTGTTCCGGCGTCCCGACCCGGGCCCGTTCGACGTGGCGAAGCTCATGCCGGTCGCCTACGTCGTCGCGGGAATCTTCGTCTGTTTCACGATCCTGGTGCTGATCGCCGACGTCGTTAACCCGGTGAAAATCTCCTGATCGCGTGAGGTTCAGGGCGGCCGGGCACCCTGGGTGCCCGGCCGCCCACCTTCGGGTGGTCCAGCGGGGCGCGATGTGCTCGGCCGTGCGCCAGTGACGTAATCTCGGAAACCTCTGGACTCGATCCTCGATCCACACCTTGGGGTTGCACAGCAGATGACTGCGATTTCTCTCGGCATGCCGGACGTACCGACCAAGCTCGCCGAGCGGCGCAAGAGCCGGCAGATCCAGGTCGGCACGGTGGCCGTGGGCGGCGACGCCCCGGTGTCGGTGCAGTCGATGACGACCACGCGGACGTCCGACATCGGCGCCACGCTCCAGCAGATCGCCGAGCTGACCGCGTCGGGCTGCCAGATCGTGCGCGTGGCCTGTCCCACGCAGGACGACGCCGACGCGCTGCCGATCATCGCGAAGAAGTCGCAGATCCCGGTGATCGCCGACATCCACTTCCAGCCCAAGTACGTCTTCGCGGCCATCGAGGCGGGCTGCGCCGCGGTCCGCGTCAACCCGGGCAACATCAAGCAGTTCGACGACAAGGTCAAGGAGATCGCCAAGGCGGCGAAGGACCACGGAACCCCGATCCGCATCGGGGTCAACGCGGGCTCGCTGGACCGCCGCCTCCTCCAGAAGTACGGCAAGGCGACCCCCGAGGCCCTCGTCGAGTCGGCCCTGTGGGAGGCGTCGCTCTTCGAGGAGCACGACTTCCGCGAGATCAAGATCTCGGTCAAGCACAACGACCCGGTCGTCATGGTCAACGCGTACCGGCTGCTCGCCGAGAAGTGCGACTACCCGCTGCACCTCGGCGTCACCGAGGCCGGCCCCGCCTTCCAGGGCACCATCAAGTCGGCCGTCGCCTTCGGCGCGCTGCTCTCCGAGGGCATCGGCGACACGATCCGCGTCTCCCTCTCGGCCCCGCCGGTCGAGGAGATCAAGGTCGGCAACCAGATCCTGGAGTCGCTGAACCTCAAGCCCCGCCGGCTGGAGATCGTCTCCTGCCCGTCCTGCGGCCGCGCCCAGGTCGACGTCTACAAGCTGGCCGAGGAGGTCACCGCCGGGCTCGACGGCATGGAGGTGCCGCTCCGCGTCGCCGTCATGGGCTGCGTCGTCAACGGTCCGGGGGAGGCCCGTGAGGCCGACCTCGGCGTCGCCTCCGGCAACGGCAAGGGGCAGATCTTCGTCAAGGGCGAGGTCATCAAGACCGTCCCCGAGTCGAAGATCGTGGAGACGCTCATCGAAGAGGCGCTGAAGATCGCCGAGCAGATGGAGAAGGACGGCGTGGCCTCCGGCGAGCCGTCGGTCGCGGTCGCCGGCTGACCAAGGTTCAGGTCGCTTTTTACGCGCACCCGTCTGCCGGGTTCCTCCCGGTGGGCGGGTGCGCGTCTCGTCGTGGCCGGTCGCGCAGTTCCCCGCGCCCCTGGGAGCGAGCTCCGCTCGCCCAGGGGCGCGG
>NZ_JBEYYU010000068.1:32917-41437 GCF_040645755.1 Streptomyces sp. NPDC046716 | reverse complement strand
CCGACAGGTGATGGACGACCGCGACGAAGCCCCTGAGGCATGCGCTGCGCGCAGCCTCCCCTGGATGCCGCAGGCATCTCAGGGGCGCGGGGAACTGCGCGACCAGCCACGGCGAACCCGCACCCGGCCACGCACAGGACCCCGCAGACGCGCCCCGTAGGGTCACCGGCGTGGAGCTGAAACATCTCACCGGGTTCGTCGCGGTCGCCGAGGAACTGCACTTCGGGCGCGCCGCGGAGCGCCTGCACATCGCCCAGTCCCCGCTCAGCCAGCAGATCAGGCTCCTCGAGCGAGACCTCGGCGTACAGCTCTTCGAGCGCACGACGCGGACGGTACGGCTCACCCCGGCGGGCCGCGCCCTCCTCGACCCCGCCCGAGCCCTCCTGGCCGACGCGGCGACCCTGCGCCGCACCGTCCGCTCCGCCCACCTCGGCGAGACCGGCCGGGTCACCGTCGGCTTCGGCGGGGCCAGCGCCTACTCCGCGCTGCCCGCCCTCACCCGCGCCGTGAACTCCGAACTCCCGGGCGTGGAACTGGTCCTGGAGAGCCAGATCTTTACCGGGGAGGCCCTCGCCCGCCTCATCGACGGCACCATCGACCTCGGCGTCGCCGCCCTCCCGGTCCGCCGCGGCATCACCGCCCGGGTCGTCCGCGCGGAACCGCTGGTCTGCGCGCTCCCCGAGGGCCACCGGCTCGCCGAGCACGACGGCGTCACCTTCGCCGAACTGCGCCGCGAACGGTTCGTGACCTTCCCCGTCGCCCGCGGCTCGGCCGTGCGCGAGGCGATGGTGCAGGGCTGCCACGACGCCGGGTTCGCACCGCGCATCGCGCAGGAGGCCCCCGACTCGTACAACCTGCTCGCACTCGTGGGCGCGGGGGTCGGCGTCGCCGTGGTCGTGGGGTCCGCCCGCTCCATCCACCTGGAGCACGTCGTCTTCCGGCCGCTGGTGGGGGAGGACGTGCCGGTGCTGCCCATCGCGCTGGCCTGGCGCACCGGCAACGACAGCGCGGCCCTCGCCGCCGTCCTGGCCGTGGCCGAGCGGGTCCTGCCCACCCCGCCCGATTATGTGGAGTGACAGCACACTGGGAGCCGTAATCGGTCTTGGACAGCACTTAATGCGCGGGGCAGAGTGAGCGGCATGTCTGAGCCGCCCGCGCCGCCGCAGGCCGCGCCCCTCGCCGGGATCCGGGTCGTCGACCTGTCGAAGATCCTCGCGGGCCCGTACGCCACCATGTCGCTCGCCGACCTCGGCGCCGACGTGACCAAGGTCGAGCACCCCGAGGGCGGCGACCCGACCCGCCGCTGGGGCCCGCCGTTCCAGGGCGAGGACGCCACCTACTACCTCGCCGCCAACCGCAACAAGCGCTCCGTGACGATCGACCTCAAGACCCCCGAGGGGCAGGCCGAGGTCCACCGGATGCTGGCCGGAGCCGATGTCATGGTCGAGAACTTCCGGCCCGGCTCCACCCTCGCCCGCGTCTTCGACTACCGCGCGCTCACCGAGCGGTATCCGCGCCTGGTCGTCCTGCACATCTCCGCCTTCGGCGAGACCGGGCCGCTGCGCGACGAGCCCGGCTACGACATGGTGGCGCAGGCCGCCGCCGGACTGATGTCCCTGACCGGCGAGACCGACGGACCGCCGGTCAAGGCGGGCTTCGCGATGGGCGACCTCGGCGCCGCGCTCTTCGGCCTCGTCGGCGTCACCTCCGCCCTCGTCGAGCGCGCCCGCACCGGCCGCGGCCAGTACGTCACGACGTCCCTGTACGAGACCCAGCTCGCCCTGCACGCCAACTGGGCCACCGCCCACTTCGCCACCGGCGAGCGCCCCACCCGCCTCGGCTCCGGCCACCCGAGCCTCGTCCCGTACCAGGCGTACGAGGCGTCGGACGGCCACTTCGTGATCGCGGTCGGCAACGACGCCCTGTTCCGCACGCTGTGCGCCGCCCTCGGCCTCGACGACCTCGGCGACGACGCACAGTTCACGACCAACGCCGCGCGCGTCGCCAACAGGGCCGCACTGAACGCCCGGTTGACGGACGTCCTCGCCCGGCGCACGGTCGGAGAGTGGTGCGAGACGCTGAAGGCCGCCGGGGTGCCCGCCGCCCCCATCCGCCACCTCGACGAGGTGTACGCCTGCCCGCAGACCGCCGCCCTTGGCATGGTCCAGGAGGTCGAGCACCCGGCGGCCGGCACGGTCCGCCAGGTCGCCTTCCCGGTCAGCTTCAACGGCGTACGGCCCGCCGTGCGCACCGCACCGCCCACCCTCGGCCAGCACGACGACCATCCCCGCACCCAGCAAGGAGCCCGAGCCTGATGCCGTTCCCCGCCCTCGACCCCGTCGACCCGCTGAACCTCGAAGCCCTCCTCACCGACGAGGAGCGCGCGGTGCGCGACACGGTCCGCCAGTACCTCGACGACAAGGTCGAGCCGCACATCGCCGACTGGTTCGAGTCCGGCGAGCTGCCGAACCTGCCCGAACTCGCCCGCGAATTCGGCAAGATGGGCCTGCTCGGCATGCACCTGGAGGGCTACGGCTGCGCCGGGACGTCGGCCCGCGCGTACGGCATCGCCTGCCGCGAACTGGAGGCCACCGACTCGGGCCTGCGCTCCTTCGTCTCGGTCCAGGGCTCCCTCGCGATGTTCGCCATCCACCGCTTCGGCTCCGAGGAGCAGAAGCAGGAGTGGCTGCCGAAGATGGCCGCGGGCGAGGCCATCGGCTGCTTCGGCCTGACCGAGCCCGACCACGGCTCCGACCCGGCGTCCATGACGACGCGGGCCCGCCGTGACGGCGAGGACTGGATCCTCGACGGCCGCAAGATGTGGATCACGAACGGTTCGGTCGCCGCCGTCGCCGTCGTCTGGGCGCAGACCGAGGACGGCGTGCGCGGCTTCGTCGTGCCCACCGACAGCCCCGGCTTCTCGGCGCCGCTCATCAAGCACAAGATGTCGCTGCGCGCGTCGGTGACGAGCGAGCTGGTCCTGGACGGCGTACGGCTTCCCGCCTCCGCCCAGCTCCCGGCGGCCCGTGGCGTCGGCGCCCCGCTCACCTGCCTCAACGAGGCCCGCTACGGCATCGTCTGGGGCGTCACCGGCGCCGCCCGCTCGGCCTGGCGGTCGGCGCGCGACTACGCCCTCCAGCGCGAGCAGTTCGGCAAGCCGATCGCGGGCTTCCAGCTCACCCAGCAGAAGCTCGTCGACATGGCGCTCGAACTCCACAAGGCGACGCTGACCGCGCTCCACCTGTCGGCGCTCAAGGACTCGGAGGCGGGCGTCCACCCGGCGCAGATCAGCTTCGGCAAGCTGAACAACGTCCGCGAGGCCATCGAGATCTGCCGCACCGCCCGCACGATCCTCGGCGCCAACGGCATCTCGCTCGAATACCCGGTGATCCGCCACGCCAACAACCTGGAGTCCGTCCTCACCTACGAGGGCACGACCGAGATGCACACCCTCGCGCTCGGCCAGGCACTGACGGGGCTCGCGGCCTTCCGCTAATCGCTTTCCCCTGCCACTATCTGACGGTCCGTCAGGTCAGTTGGGTAGTGGCAGGAGGGCTGTGCAGCCATGAAGTCGTACATCGTCGGCGTCGGCATGACCAAGTTCGAGAAGCCCGAGAGCCGTGACTGGCAGTACTGGGACATGGTGCGGGAGGCGGGCGGCGCCGCGCTCTCCGACGCCGGGGTCTCCTACGAGGACGTACAGCAGGTCCCCGTCGGCTACTGCTTCCAGGCCTCGACCGCCGGTCAACGCGCCGCCTACGAACTGGGGTTGACGGGCGTCCCCGTCTACAACGTCAACAACAACTGCGCGACGGGCTCGACCGCGCTGATGATGGCCCGCCTGTTCGTCGAGGGCGGCATCAGCGACTGTGTGCTCGCGCTCGGCTTCGAGAAGATGCAGCGCGGCGCGCTCGGCGGCGGAGCCGACGGCGGCGACTTCAAGACGTCCCCGGTCGCCCGCCACTACGGCATCATGGCCGCTCGGCACGGCTTCGAGATGTCCCCGCCCACCGCCCAGATCTTCGGTGACGCGGCCCGCGAGCACATGGAGAAGTACGGCACGACACCGGCGCAGCTCGCCGCCGTCGGCGCGAAGAACCACCGCCACTCGGTGAACAACCACTACGCCCAGTTCCAGGACGCGTACACCGTCGACGAGATCCTCGCCGCCAAGACCATCCACACCCCGCTCACCAAACTCCAGTGCTCGCCCACGTCGGACGGCGCGGCGGCCGCCGTCGTCGTCTCCGAACGCTTCGTCGAGGAGCGCGACCTGGGCGACAAGGCGGTCGAGATCGTCGCCCAGGCGATGACGACGGACACCGAGGAGTCCTTCGCGTCCGGCTCGTGCATCGACGTCGTCGGACAGCCCATGTCGCGCGAGGCGGCCCGGCAGGTCTACGAGGCGGCAGGGCTCGGCATCGAGGACGTCGACGTCGTCGAGCTGCACGACTGCTTCTCGATCAACGAACTGCTGACGTACGAGGCGCTCGGCATGTGCGGGGAGGGCGAGTCCGGCAAGCTGGTCGAGTCCGGCGCCACGACGTACGGCGGCCGCTGGGTGGTGAACCCCTCCGGCGGCCTCATCTCCAAGGGCCACCCGCTCGGCGCCACCGGCATCGCCCAACTCGCCGAACTGACGTGGCAGTTGCGAGGCGAGGCGGGCGGCCGGCAGGTGACCGGGGCACGAGTCGGACTCGCGCACAACATCGGACTCGGCGGCGCGGCCGTGGTGACGATGGTGCGCCGCGCCTAGAGCGGACCGGTTCAGGAGCCCGTCGGGACCTCGGGTGCGAGGGAGTTGCCGGCGGGGACCCGGCCGCAGTCCGACGGGGGCGTCTTCCCCGCGAACCGGTCGTTCAGCCAGTCCAGGGCGACGGGCGCCCAGGGAACGGCGGTGCCCACGTGGCTGAGCGCGTCGTACTGCTGGTACTTGATCGCGGTGTTGCCCTTGTCGCAGTACTGCCGCACCAGCCCGCGCACGTCCCCGGCGACCATGACACCGTCGCCCCGACCGATGCCCGGGAGGTTGCTGAGGGTTCCCTCGAAGACGCCCCCGCCGCCCTGCGCGATGTAGCCGGGAGCCGTGGGCGTCGGGGCCGAGCCGAGGTTGAGCTTGTTCACGGCCTCGACGAACGGCGGCACCGAGTTCGGGTCGGCGTACTGCGGCTTCACCAGCTTCTTCCACGTCAGACCCGGGTACTGGCCGAGCGCGTTGACGATCGACGCCTTCTCCAGCTTCTTGAAGACCGACGCCCCGTAGCTGTTGAGGTAGGGCGCGAAGTCGATGTCGTACGCGCGGGCGGCCCCCAGGACGGCCATGGGCGCCACACCGGCCCACAGCGAACTGCCGCCGATGTACTTCAGGTTGTGCGCCGGGGCGACGAGCAGCCCGCCCTCCGCGTAGCCCACCAGCCTCCTGTCGACGTCCGGCGCGTAGCTCGGAGCGAGCGCGGCCGCCCAGTGGGTGGCGATGGCTCCGCCGGAGTAGCCGGCGAGGCCGATCCGGGTGTCGGAGTCGAGACCGGTCTCCGGCGCCCGGCTCGCGGCCCGGATCGAGTCCAGGGTGTTCGTGCCGTACTCGGGACCGGCGGCGAAGTCGGCGTTCTGGCCCTCGCTGTCGGGGATGACGACGTTGTAGCCCGACAGCAGCAGCGGCACCAGGAGCAGCGACTCGCCGTTCGCGATCAGGCCGCCGAGGGAGACGTTCCCCGCGATGGCGCGGGAGGGCGCGTCCTCGGGGTTCAGGGAGTCGTAGAAGGACTGGTACGAGACCGCCTTGCGGCCGTCGCCGTTCGGGCTGCGCACGACGGAGGTCACCCCGGCGGACGGCCGGCCCTGCGCGTCCTCGGTGCGGTACAGCAGCTGGATCGCCTTGACCGGCGTGGGGATGCCGAGGACGTGGTACTGGAGGGTCCGTGTCTTCAGCACGGTGCCCGGCGCGTACGACTCCAGGGGAGCGCTGCCGTCGTAGGTGTAGAACGAGTCGTCCGTGGCCGCCGCAGCGGACGACGGCGCGGCCGCCGCGGCGGCGGGGGGAAACGCGGTGACGGCCAGCACGGTGACGACTGCGCCGGCCAGAGTGCCAAGTGCGGAGCGGTGCATGGTGTCCTCGGCCTTCGCCTCGTGGAGCACGGGTGACAGGAGTGGTGTACCTGTCGGTAACAGCGCCGCAAGTTACCAACAGGTAAGCGAGTTGACCAGAGTTCTAACAAGGACGCGTGTGCGACCACCCGTTCGGACGCCATTCGTCGGCGAGGGCTCCCATGACCACCTCGTCCCGCCAGACGCCGTCGCGCAGTTCGACTTGGCGGCGGACGCCCTCCAGGACGAAGCCGGCCTTCTCGTAGACATGGCGGGCCCGGACGTTGTCCGCGTACGCCTCCAGGCCGATCCGGTGCAGCCCCACGGTCTCGAAGCCGTACCCGACGATCAGCCGGACCGCCTCCGTGCCGAGCCCCCGGCCCCGGCCGCGCGCGCCGATCAGGGTGCGGAAGGTGGCCCGACGGTGCTCCGGCTCCCACTCGTTGAGGACGACCTCGCCGACCAGTTCGCCGCTGGCCCGGTCCGTCACCGCCAGGTCGAGCCGGTCGTCCTGCGCGCCGCGCGAGCCGTACCAGGAGCGCAGCCGCTCCGGGGACAGCGGCTCGGGACCGTCGCCGGTGAAGCGCAGCACCTCGGGGTCCCGCAGGATCGCGCCCATGGCGTCGGCGTCGGCCGCGGTGAACGGGCGCAGCACGGTCCGGTCGCCGGTCAGTACGGGCTTGGGGGAGAAGACGGTGGTCATGGCAGGGATTGTCGACGGCGGTCCGGACCGCGGCAACGCATTACCGTGCCGCCCGCCCTAGGTCGCTGGTCCTATGACCTGCGGCCCATGGCCGGTGCACCGAAATCCTGATGTACGGGGCCCCGGTGCCCTGCGACCATGACGACCATGCCGCAGACTCCCTCACTGGCGTCCGATGCCTCCGACCGTGCCACCGGCTCCCGCAGGCCCGCGCCGCCCGCGTGGCTGGTGGTGGCCGTGGCCTGTGCCGGTCAGTTCCTCGTCGTCCTCGACGTCTCCGTCGTCAACGTCGCACTGCCGTCCATGCGGACGGACCTCGGCCTGAGCGCCGCGGGCCTGCAATGGGTGGTGAACGCGTACTCGATCGCGTTCGCCGGGTTCATGCTGCTCGGCGGCCGGGCCGGTGACCTCTTCGGGCGCAAGCGGATGTTCCTCGTCGGGCTCGGCCTGTTCACGCTCGCCTCGCTCGCGGGCGGACTCGCCCAGCAGGACTGGGAGTTGCTGACCGCGCGGGCCGTGCAGGGCCTCGGCGCCGCCGTGCTCGCCCCGTCCACCCTGACCATCCTCACCTCCGCCGTGCCCGAGGGCGCCGCCCGCGCCCGCGCCATAGCCACCTGGACCGCGGTCGGCGCCGGTGGCGGCGCGGCCGGCGGGCTCGTCGGCGGCGTCCTCACCGAGGGCCTGAACTGGCGCTGGGTCCTCCTCATCAACGTCCCGCTCGGCGCCGTCGTCCTCGCGGCCGCCGCCCGCTGGATCAAGGAGTCCCGCGCGGGCGGCGAGCGCCGCCTCGACCTGCCCGGGGCGCTGCTCGTCACGGCGGGCACGGCGACCCTCGCCTACGCCGTCGTGCAGACGGAGGCGGCGGGCTGGGGAGCGGCGGGCACGCTGGTGCCGATGGGGGTGGCGCTCGCGCTGATCGCCGCGTTCCTCGTCGTCGAGGCGCGTACGCGGGTGCCGCTGATGCCGCTCGGGCTGTTCCGGGTGCGGTCCGTGGCGGCGGCCAACGCGGCGATGTTCGTGTGCGGCATGGGGTCGTTCGCCATGTGGTTCTTCATGACGCTGTACGCGCAGAACGTGCTCGGGTACACGCCCGTCGAGGCCGGGCTCGCGCTGGTGCCCAGCTCGCTCGCGGTGGTCGCCGGGTCGAAGACCGCGCCGCGGCTGATGCGGCGGTTCGGGGCGCGCAATGTCGCGGTGGGCGGCGTGCTCGTCACCGCCGCCGGGTTCGGGTGGCAGTCGACGATGAGCGCGCACGGGTCGTTCGTGCTGAACATCATGCTGCCCGGGATCGTGATGATGGCGGGTGCCGGTTTCGCGATGACGCCGCTTGCGTCGCTGGCCACTTCGGGGGCGGCGGCGGGGGACGCGGGGCTTGTCTCCGGGCTCGTCAACACGTCCCGGACGCTCGGAGGTTCCCTGGGGCTCGCCATCCTCTCCACGGCCGCCGCCGGCCGCTCCGCGGGGGGCCTGGATCCTGCCTCGCTGACCGACGGATACGCTGCCGCGTTCCAGGTGGGTGCCGGGATTCTGCTGGTGGCGGTGGTGGTTCTGCTGGCCTGGATGCCCCGCACGCGTCTGCCGTGACCGGGTGCGTGGGCGGCCGCGGCCCGAGTCGTGGCCGGTCGCGCAGTTCCCCGCGCCCCTGAAGCATGCGCTGCGCGCAGCTTCCCCGACGAGATGCCGCACGAAGTGCGCATCTCGGGGGCGCGGGGACCTGCGCGAGAAGCGGCCAC
>NZ_JBEYYU010000068.1:32673-32819 GCF_040645755.1 Streptomyces sp. NPDC046716 | reverse complement strand
ACCGGCCCGCACGCGAAGGTCGACCCGGGGGCGCGGGGACCTGCGCGAGAAGCGGCCACCGGCCCGCACGCGAAGGTCGACCCGGGGGCGCGGGGACCTGCGCGAGAAGCGGCCACCGGCCCGCACGCGAAGGTCGACCCGGGGGC
>NZ_JBEYYU010000068.1:0-32575 GCF_040645755.1 Streptomyces sp. NPDC046716 | reverse complement strand
CCGCGGGGACCTGCGCGAGAAGCGGCCACCGGCCCGCACGCGAAGGTCGACCCGGGGGCGCGGGGAACTGCGCGAGGAGCGGCCACCGGCCCGCACGCGAAGGTCGACCCGGGGGCGCGGGGAACTGCGCGAGGAGCGGCCACCGGCCCGCACACGAAGGTCGACCCGGGGGCGCGGGGAACTGCGCGAGGAGCGGCCACCGGCCCGCACACGAAGGTCGACCCGGGGGCGCGGGGAACTGCGCGAGAAGCGGCCACCGGCCCGCACACGAAGGACGACCCAGGGGCGCGGGGAACTGCGCGAGAAGCCCCACCGGGCCGCGCGTGACGAACAACCCAGGGGCGCGGGGAACTGCGCGAGAAGCGGCCACCGGCCCGCGCGTGACGAACAACCCAGGGGCGCGGGGAACTGCGCGAGAAGCGGCCACCGGCCCGCGCCTGACGAACGACCCAGGGGCGCGGGGAACTGCGCGACCAGCCCCCACCGGGCCGCGGACGAGGGACGGGGTTACAGCCAACCCTGCTGACGAGCGGAGCGCATGGCCTCCATGCGGTTGCGGGTGCCCGTCTTGCCGATCGCCGAGGAGAGATAGTTGCGCACCGTCGACTCCGAGAGATGCAGCTTCCCGGCGATGTCGGAGACCGTCGCGCCGTCGGCCGAAGCGCGGAGGGCATCGGCCTCCCGGGCCGTCAGAGGACTCGGCCCCGCGGACAGCGCCGCCGCGGCCAGCGCCGGATCGACCACCGTCTCCCCGCGCAGCACCTTGCGGATGGACTCGGCGAGCTCCTCGACGGGCCCGTCCTTGACGAGGAAACCCGCGGCCCCGGCCTCCATCGCCCGCCGCAGATACCCGGGCCGCCCGAACGTGGTCAGGATCAGCACCCGGCAGTCCGGCACCTGATCCCGCAGCTCGGCGGCGGCGTCGAGCCCGCTGCACCCCGGCAGTTCGATGTCGAGGAGGGCGACGTCGGGCCGGCACGTCAGCGCCGTGTCGACGATGACGTCACCGGCCGAGACCTGTGCGACGACCTCCATGTCCTCCTCCAGGCCGAGCAGCAGCGCCAGCGCGCCCCGCATCATCCCCTGGTCCTCCGCGAGCAGCACCCGCACACTCTTCGCGGGCCGGTGGTCCCGCGGCATCTCTGTCGTCACGGGGAGACCCTACGTGGTCGCTTCCGACAGTTCGGCCTCCCGCGCCGACTCACCCTCGCCGACCGGGAGTTCGGCCGTCACGGTGAATCCGGAGCGCGCGCCGGGCCCCGCCGTCAGCGAGCCGCCCGCCGTCGCGAGCCGTTCCGTCAGGCCCTTCAGACCGGTGCCGCCGATCCCGGAACCGCCCGCCGCCGACGGCCCGGCACCTGCACCGGCACCGTCGTCGACGACCCGCAGCCGCACCCGCTCCCTCGTCCCCTCGACGGTGATGGTGCAGGTGCCGGCCGAGCTGTGGCGGACGGCGTTGGTGACCGCCTCGCGCACCACCCAGCCCAGCAGCGCCTCCGTCTGCGCGGACAGCGGCGGCCCCGACTGCCGGACGACGGGCTCGATCCCGGCGGCGGTGAGCGCCGAGCGCGCGTTGTCCAGCTCGGTCGCGAGGCTGCCCTCGCGGTACCCGGTGACGGCCTCACGGATCTCGGTGAGCGCCTGCCGGCCGACCGCCTCGATGTCGGAGACCTGCTCCAGGGCCGCCTCCATGCTGCGCGGCGCGAGCCGCCGCGCCGCCTCCGACTTCACCACGATCACCGACAGGGTGTGCCCGAGCAGATCGTGCAGGTCGCGGGAGAAGCGCAGCCGCTCCTTCTCCACGGCCTGCCGGGCCAACTCCTCGCGTGCGTCGCGCAGTTGGCGCACCGTGTCGGACAGGGAGAGGATCGCCGCCGTCACCATCGTGGACAGGAACGTGCCGTAGAAGGTGCCGATCGCGTTCCAGCCCTCGGTCAGCGCGCCGACGAGCGCGCTCAGGACGCTGAGCCCGATCCCCACCTTGGCCAGGTGCCGGCCCCGCACGGTCGCCCCGACGGCCAGTCCGAGCAGCGGGAAGAGCGCCAGCCAGCCGTCCCCGTACCCGCCGGCCAGACCGCACGCGAGCAGCAGCATCACCCCGAGCGCCACCCGGGTCGACCGCGACTCCCGGGCCTTCTCGTGGAACGCCCTGAACACCACGTAGACGTAGAGGGTGTTGAAGAGCGGCAGGCCGATCCAGCCGATCCACGGGTTGGGCGTCTCGCCGTTGACCAGGCTGGAGAAGGCGCCGAGCCCCATCAGCATCCACGGCAGCAGCGCGAACCCGGTGGGCGGCGGCCCCATCTCCTCGGCCGGGCGGCCGTGTTCGCCCTTGAGCCGCCGGGCGGCCTTGACCTCCTTGTGCCAGTCCTTCCACTCGCGGTGCGCGTGCCTCCACGCCTGCCAGGAATGCTTCAGCGCCATGACCCGACTCCCCGTTCTCCCCGTTCGACGCTCAGATGGTGCGCGCGGCCCTGCGGTACGAGACCACAGCGTACGAACCGAAGGCCAGCAGCCAGCCGACGAGAATCGCCAGGGCGGCGAGCGAGGGCGCGTGCCCGTCGGCGACGGCCGTGCCGAGCTGCGCGAAGCGGTTCGTCGGCGTGAACGACGAGACGTTCCGCAGCCAGTCCGGGAACAGCGCGACCGGGAACCACAGCCCGCCGAGCACCGCGAGTCCCAGATAGCAGAGCATGTTCAGCCCGCCCAGGGCCTGCGAGGTCAGCCGGTAGCCGTTGCCGAGGCCGAGCAGCGTGAAGGGCAGCGAGCCCAGCCACAGCAGGACGACGATGACGGGCCACTTCCACCAGTCGAGCCGTACGCCGTTCACCGCCGCGCCCGCGACCAGCACCGCCATGACGGCGGGCAGCACGGTCACCGCGCCGGTCAGCGCCCGCCCGACGACACCCTGGTACGGCGCCATCGGCGTGATCCGCAGCTGCCGAAGCCAGCCGATCGCCCGGTCCTCGGCGACCCCGCCCGCCGTGTTCATCGCCGCGCCCAGCGCCCCGTACGCGGCCATCCCGACCATCGACGTCGTCTTCCAACCCCCCTCGTCCGAGCCGAGGTTGGTGAACAGGAGATACATCATCACGGGCATCGCGACCGTGCCGATCACATACCGTCCGTCGCGCAGCGTGCGCCGCACCTCGAGCCGCAGGTAGTCCCCCATCACACACGCTCCAGCTGCTCGTCGAGACGGTCGGTGCCGGTCAGCGCCAGGAAGGCGTCGTCGAGGGAGGCCGGCGCGACCTCCAGATTCCGTACGGCGTCCAGCGCGGCCAGCGCCATCACCGTGGCGTCCGGGTCCTCGGTGCGCAGCCGCGCCCGGTCGCCGCGGATCTCCACCGAGACCACCCCGGGCAGCAGCGCGAGCCCTTCCGTGCCGCGCCCGGCGAGGTCGAAGGCGACGAGGCTGCCGCCGCCCGCCCTGCGCAGTTCGTCGCCGCTGCCGTCGGCGACGAGCCGGCCGTGGTCGACGACGACGATCCGGTCGGCGTGCGCGTCGGCCTCCTCCAGATAGTGCGTGGAGAACAGCACCGTGTGCCCGCGCCGCGCGTACGCCCGCATCGACGCCCAGAACGCGTGCCGGGCCTCCACGTCGAGCGCGGCCGTCGGCTCGTCCAGGACGATCAGCGCGGGGTTCCCGGCCAGCGCCACCGCGAACCGCACCCGCTGCGTCTGGCCGCCCGACAGCTTGTCGACGCGGCGCCCCGCCAGCTCCTCGATCCCGGCAAGACGCAGCGCCTCCGCCACCTCCATCGGCGCCGGATAGCGGCGGGCCACGAAGCCGACCAGCTCGGCGACGGTGACCCGGGGCACGGCCCGGCCCTCCTGGAGCATCGCCCCGACCCGCCCGGCCCGCACCGCGGTCTGCGGCGACGTACCGAACAGCTCCACGCGCCCCTCGTCCGGCTCGTCCAGGCCGAGCAGCAGCGAGATGGCGGTGGACTTGCCCGCGCCGTTGCGGCCGAGCAGGGCGACCGTCTCGCCCGCGTCGATCCGCAAGGAGAGGCCGTCGACCGCGCGGACGTCCCCGAATGTCTTGACGGCCCCCGTGAAGGACACCGCCGGTGTCTTTGTCGTCATGGCAGTGACGGTACGGAGCGGGGACCCGGACGCGGCAGACACGACTGTCCACAGTCCGGCGGTACAAATGTCACACCCACTCGATCTGACGCACAGTCAGAAAGGTCTGGCGGAGGACTTCCCAACCCACCGCCTCTTGGCTATACATGAGGTCGCCGGGAGGATGAGAACACGTTCTACCGGCCCGTGACGACCTCGGTGCGGCCGACGGTGCGGACGGCCGCACCGAGGTCTTGACCAGTTCGACCAGTCAGCCTGAGGAGCGCCTGTCTGATGCCCATCGACGCAGCGAAGGCCGTGGCCGCCGAGCCCAGGTCCGCCGGGATCACCTGGGACCACAAGGACATCCAGCTCTACCACCTGGGCCTCGGCGCCGGTGTCCCCGCCACCGACCCCGACGAGCTGCGCTACACCCTGGAGTCGGCGCTGCACGTCCTGCCCAGCTTCGCCACCGTCGCGGGCGCGGGCATGGGCGTCGTCGGCGGGCTGAGTTCCCCGGGCGTCGACGTGAACCTCGCGCACGTGCTGCACGGCGGCCAGACCATCGAGCTGCACCGGCCGATCCCGGTCGCGGGCAAGGCGACGACCACGTCCCGGGTCGCCGCCGTCTACGACAAGACCAAGGCCGCCGTCCTCGTCCTGCGCACCGAAGTGGCCGACGCGGACGGGCCGTTGTGGACCGCCGACTCCCAGATCTTCGTACGCGGCGAAGGCGGATTCGGCGGCGAGCGCGGGCCCTCCGAGCGCCTGGAGATCCCCGACCGCGCGCCCGACCGCACCGTCGACCGCCCGATCCGCGAGGACCAGGCCCTGCTGTACCGCCTCTCCGGCGACTGGAACCCGCTGCACGCGGACCCCGGGTTCGCCAAGCTGGCCGGCTTCGACCGGCCGATCCTGCACGGCCTGTGCAGCTACGGCATGACCCTCAAGGCCGTCGTCGACACGGCCCTCGACGGAGACGTCTCCCGCGTCACCCGCTACAGCACGCGCTTCGCCGGAGTCGTCTTCCCCGGCGAGACGCTGCGCGTGCGCATGTGGCAGCAGCCCGGCCGGGTGCAGGTGACGGTGAGCGCCGTGGAGCGCGACGAGGCCCCGGTCCTGGCGGACACGCTCATCGACCACACCTGATCGACGTACCCGAAGCAGCGACGCGAAGGAGCCGCACCCCATGCGAGCAGCCGTACTGCACGAGACAGGGCAGGACAAACTCGAAGTACTGGACGACATCGAGGCGGTCGGCTTCGGTCCGGGGAAGGTGAAGATCCGGGTGCGGGCGACGGGCCTGTGCCACTCCGACGTCTCCGCGATGAACGGCGTCCTGCCGCAGCCCGCGCCGTTCGTCCCCGGCCACGAGGGCGCCGGCGAGATCATCGACGTGGGCGACGGCGTCGGCGGACTGACCGTCGGGCAGCGGGTCCTGGTGTGCTGGCTGCCCGCCTGCGGCGCCTGTCCGGCCTGCAAGCGCGGCCAGACCCAGCTCTGCCTCGCCGGGTTCATGAACGCCGGCACCCCCAACTTCAAGCGGCCCGGCGGGGACGTCTTCGGCTTCGCGGGCACCGGCACCTTCGCCGAGGAGGTCGTGGTGGACGCGGGCTGCGCGGTCCCGATCCCCGACGACGTCCCCTTCGACATCGCCGCGCTGATCGGCTGCGGGGTCACCACCGGGCTCGGCTCGGCCATCAACACCGCCGATGTGGCGGCCGGTTCGTCGGTGGCGGTCATCGGGTGCGGCGGCGTCGGCATCTCCGCGATCCAGGGCGCCCGGCTCAAGGGCGCGGCCCAGATCGTCGCCGTCGACCCGGTGGCGTCGCGGCGCGAGGCGGCGCTGAAGTTCGGCGCGACCGAGGCCGTGTCGCCGGACGGGCTCGCCGACGCCAAGCAGCGCATCACCGCCGGTGAGGGCTTCGACTACGTCTTCGAGGTCGTCGGCAAGTCGGCCACGGCCCGCACCGCGTACGAGACGACGCGGCGCGGCGGCACGCTCGTCGTGGTCGGCGCGGGCGCCATGGACGACATGCTCCAGCTCAACATGTTCGAGCTGTTCTTCGACGAGAAGCGCATCCTGCCGTCCATGTACGGCGGCGGCGACGTCCTCGCGTCCTACGAGCGCGCCATCGCCCTGTGGCGGGCGGGCCGCATCGACCTGGAGTCCCTGATCACCCATCGGGTCCCGCTGGCCGAGATCAACGAGGCCCTGGACCAAATGCGCACGGGCTCCGCCCTGAGGACCTGCATCGAGCTCTAGCCCCGCAAGGGGCGCGGGGAACTGCGCGACCAGCCACGACGGCGCGGCACCCGGCGCTATCGCCGAGGCCCCGGGGCTCCGCCCCGGCCCCCGCTGCTCAATCGCCGCAGGGGCTTGATCTGGCCGCACCCGGCAAACGAGAGGAAATGCCCACCATGTCAACGCCGCTCAAGGGCCGCACGGCAATCGTCACGGGCGCAGGCCGCGGCCTGGGCCGCGCCGAGGCCCTCGAACTGGCCCGCCTCGGCGCGAACGTCGTCGTCAACGACTTCGGCCAACCCGGCAGGGACGGCTCGGGCGAGTCCGACACCACCCCGGCCGAACAGGTGGCCCAGGAGATCCGCGCGTCGGGCGGCACGGCCACCGCCCACACCGGCGACGTCGCCGACCACCAACAGGCCGAGGAACTGGTCCAGTTGGCGATCGACACCTACGGACAGCTCGACATCCTGGTCAACAACGCCGGCATCCTCCGCGACCGCATGATCTTCTCGATGACCGAGGGCGAATGGGACTCGGTCATCCACGTCCACCTCAAGGGCCACTACAACACCACCCACTTCGCGGCCCGCCACTGGCGCGAACGCTCCAAGGAGACCGGCGCCCCGGTCTACGGCCGCATCGTGAACACCTCCTCGGAGGCGTTCCTGGCGGGCAGCGCCGGCCAGCCCAACTACGCGGCGGCGAAGGGCGGAATCGTCGGCCTGACCACGTCCACCGCCCTGGCCCTCGCCAAGTACGGCGTCACGGCGAACGTCATCTGCCCCCGGGCCCGCACCCGGATGACGGAAGACGTCTTCGCCGGGTTCGCCCAGCCCGCCGACGGCCTCGACCCGCTCGCCCCCGAACACGTGGCGCCGCTGGTCGGCTACCTCTCGGGACCGTCCGCGGCGCACGTCAACGGCCAGCTCCTCGTCGTGCACGGCGGCATGGTCGCCATCGTCGAACGGCCTCGGGTGCGGGCGAAGTTCGACACGGAGAAGGACGCGTTCACGTACGACGAACTCGACGCGCTGCTCACCCCGCACTACCAGGACCGCCCGCCGAACGAGACCTTCGCGGCGGCGGAGGTGCTCGGCCTCAAACACGGCTGACACGACAGCACGACAGGAGGGGCCCGGTGACGGATCACGTCACCGGGCCCCTCCTGTCGTGTCGACTGTCCTGAACGGACCCTAGACCTCGTCGGCCCGCTCCCCGCGATGCCGCCCACGCGGCCGGGGCTGCTCACTGGGAGCCGCCGCCGACGCGTCGACCGCACCGCGGTGCCGCCCGGAGCCACCGGAGGCCGGGGCCTCCATGCGCTCCATGGTGTCCGTCGTTCCGTTCCTGCCGTTGCTTTCCGTCATCGGAAAACTCACCCCGTAAACCCTTACAAGATCCTTGACTTACAGCCCGGCGAGTCTAACCACCCGCCTTGCGCCCCCCGAGTGGCGCCTGCCCCAAGGGGACCGGACGCGGCGCGGACGGCGCCTCGGGGACGGCCGGAGCGGGCTGTCCGTCCGCGGCCGGAACCGATGGCTCAGGGGCGGATACCCGAGCGAGCCCGCACGACACCTCCCGCGTCACACAAGGAAGAGAAAGCACTCCTTCGCGTGACCAGAACCCGGTGCCGGTCAACCAGCCCGCCGGCGACGCCAGTTGATGCATCGTTCCGTCGGACGGCCGCCACAGCCCCAGCCACGGCGCCCCCGCCGCGTCGCCCGCGCCTCCGGGAGGACCGTCGATCCGCAGCGCCACCGCACAGCTCTCCGGCAGCAGCGTCTGCCCGGGCTGCACCGCGAACGGCGTCACCGTGCAGTCCGCCACCCGCAGCGCCTGCGGGAAGCGGACCGGCAGCGTCGAGCCCAGCACACCCCAGCCCAGCCGGGGCGCACCCGGCGTCGCCGCGTCCGAGCGGACCAGGATCAGCCCGCTGTCGAGATCGGCGAGGAGCAGCCGGTCGTCGCTCTCCTCCGTGATCTGGAGGAGGGGGGTCACCTCGCCGCCCCGCTCCAGATCGACCGCGACGGTCTTCACCGGCCCGCCGTCCCCCGGCTCCCGGTCCAGCGCGAGCAGTCGCCCCGCGCGGTCCAGCCACACCCCGCCCGAACACCGCCCCGGCACCTCGGCCACATGCTCGGGCCCGAACGCGCCGCCCGCCACCAGCCACACATGGGTGGACTTCTCACCCGGCTCCAGGGCGTACGCGCTGCGCCCGTCCGGCGACGGCGGCAGCAGCTCGAGCTCGTCGCACTCCACGGCGCCGAGCGGCACCTCGCCCGTGTCCGGTCCCGTCGGGTACAGCAGGGCGAACAGATGGCGTCGGCCGTCGGCCCGGCGGCGGATCAGCACCCGCCCGTCGGTCAGCGGCAGGACGTCGGTGTCCGGCTCCTCGGGCTGATGGCCGGGCAGCGGCACCGCGTACGGCTCAGGGCCGTCCAGCGTCCACCGCTGCGGGAACCACGAGGTGCCGTCGTACGCGAGCCGCGCCGCGTACGACGCGTCCGCCGTGATCACACAACCGGCGCGCGGCGGCCGGGGCCGCATCTCCGGCGCCGTCTCCAGGGCCAGGGCCGTCATGGGAATCTGTCACCTCCGCTCGTCCCCCCACGGGTGTTCTCCAAGGCCGAAGCTAGTTTTCGCACGTACCTCCAGGGCATTCACGACCGCCCGCTTCACACCAAAGGGTGGCCGTGCCCGCAATCTGCTGAGAGGCGTGCGCCGGATGTGCTGGGGGAGCGGCGAAGGACCCCTGACCTGGCTGGTGTTAGGTTTGCCTAACCAATTGCTGTGCACATCTTGTGCGCCCGGAACTGGAGCAAACCCATGCTCATACGCCCCCGTACGCGCGTCGCGGCCCTGGCCGCCACGGCGGCCGCCGCCCTCGCCCTCACCGCCTGCGGCTCCGGGGACGACGGCTCCGGCAAGGCGGGCAGTGACAACGGCGCCGGCTCCAAGGCCGTGGCCCAGGGCGGCGACGACTTCACGAAGGCCGCCGACGAGACGGCGAAGATGGGCACGACGGCGAAGGCCGGCGAGTTCCCGCGCACCCTCACCCACGCGCTCGGCAAGACCGAGATCAAGAAGAAGCCGCAGCGCGTCGTCGTCCTCGACGTCGGCGAGCTGGACAACGTCGTCTCGCTCGGCGTGAAGCCGGTCGGCTACGCCCCCACCGAGGGCGACGACGGCATCCCGTCCTACCTCGAGAAGGACGCGGGCAGCCCCAAGAACGTGGGCACCATCAACGCCCTCAACATGGAGGCCATCGCGAACCTCCACCCCGACCTGATCCTCGGCAGCGAGCTGCGCGCCGCCAAGCTCTACCCGCAGCTCTCCAAGATCGCCCCCACCGTCTTCTCCATCCGCCCCGGCTTCACGTGGAAGGAGAACTACCTGCTCAACGCGTCCGCTCTCGACGAGAAGGCGAAGGCCGAGGCGAACCTCGCCGCGTACGACAAGAACGTGAAGCAGCTCGGCGCCGACGTGAAGAAGGCCAACGGCGGCAAGGCCCCGACCGTGACGATGCTCCGCTACATGCCGGACCGCATCCGCCTCTACGCCAAGGCCAGCTTCATCGGCACGATCCTCGACGACGCCGGCATCCCGCGCCCGAAGAACCAGCAGATCAACGACCTGGCGACGGAGATCAGCCCGGAGAAGATCGACTCCGCGGACGCCGACTGGATCTTCACCGGCGTCTACGGCGACGCGAAGAAGACCCAGCGCGCGAGCGCCGAGGGCAACCCGCTGTGGAAGAAGCTCGGAGCGGTGAAGAACGGCCAGGCGAAGAACGTCCCGGACGAGACCTGGTACCTCGGGCTCGGCGTCACCGCGGCCGACGAGGTCCTGAAGGACCTGCGCGCCAACCTGGTCAAGTAGCCACGCTTAGGGAAGGGGCACGCGGCGCAGGTAACCTGTCTGCGTGCCCCGCCTGTCTGAAGTCACCGCCGCGCTCGCCACCCTCTGGCCCGCCTCCCTCGCCGAGGGATGGGACGCGGTCGGCACGGTCGCCGGCGACCCGGACGCCCAGGTCACCCGGGTGCTGTTCGCCGTCGACCCGGTCCAGGAGATCGTCGACGAGGCCGTGAAGCTGGGCGCCGACCTGCTGATCACGCACCACCCGCTCTATCTGCGCGGTACGACGACGGTCGCGGCCTCCACCTTCAAGGGCCGGGTGGTCCACACCCTGATCAAGAACGACATCGCGCTGCACGTCGCCCACACCAACGCCGACAAGGCCGACCCCGGCGTGAGCGACGCGCTCGCGGGCGCCCTCGGCGTCCGCGTCGTAGGCCCCCTGGTGCCCGACCCGACGGACCCCGCGGGCCGCCGCGGCCTCGGCCGGGTCTGTGAACTCGACCACCCGGTGACCCTGCGCGAGCTCGCGGGCACCGCCGCCGACCGGCTCCCCGCCACCGCCCAGGGCATCCGGGTCGCGGGCGACCTCGACGCCACGATCCGCACGATCGCGGTCTCCGGCGGTTCGGGCGACAGCCTCTTCGACGACGTACGCGCCGCGGGCGTCGACGCCTTCCTCACCGCCGACCTGCGCCACCACCCGGTGAGCGAGGCCCGCGAGCACTCCGCCCTCGCGCTGCTCGACGCCGCGCACTGGGCCACCGAGTGGCCGTGGTGCGAACTGGCGGCGAGCCAGCTCGAGGCGGTCTCCGAGCGCGAAGGCTGGGGCCTGCGCGTCCACGTCTCGCGCACACCCACCGACCCCTGGACCGCCCACGCGGCGTCCAACAGCCCTCTTTCTACCTTTGGAGCCCCCAACTGAACGCCGCGCCCGCCGACCAGATCCGTCTCCTGGACGTCCAGGACCTGGACGTCCGCCTCCAGCAGCTCGCGCACAAGAAGAAGTCGCTGCCCGAGCACGCCGAACTGGAGTCGCTCGGCAAGGACCTCACGCAGCTGCGTGACCTGCACGTCGCCGCGACCACCGAGGAGAGCGACTGCGCCCGCGAGCAGACCAAGGCCGAGCAGGACGTCGACCAGGTCCGCCAGCGTGCCGCCCGCGACCAGAAGCGTCTCGACTCCGGCACCGTCAGCTCGCCCAAGGACCTGGAGAACCTCCAGCGGGAGATCGCCTCGCTCGCCAAGCGCCAGGGCGACCTGGAGGACGTCGTCCTCGAGGTCATGGAGCGCCGTGAGTCCGCGCAGGAGCGGGTGGGCGAGCTGACCGACCGCCTCGCCTCCGTCCAGGCGAAGATCGACGACGCGACGTCCCGCCGCGACCAGGCCGCCGGCGAGCTGGACACCGAGGCGGCCTCGGTCGCCAAGGAGCGCGAGGTCGTCGCCGCCTCGATCCCGGCCGACCTCCTCAAGCTCTACGACAAGCTCCGCGAGAAGGAGGGCGGCGTCGGCGCCGCCAAGCTCTTCCAGCGCCGCTGCGAGGGCTGCCGCCTGGAGCTGAACATCACGGAGCTGAACGAGGTCCGCGCCGCGGCCCCCGACGCCGTGGTCCGCTGCGAGAACTGCCGCCGCATCCTGGTCCGCACCTCGGAGTCGGGCCTCTAGTGACACAGCCCTCTGCCGGGGCCCACCGGGGCCCCGTCAGGGGCGCGGGGCCGTATCGATCAGCGGCTCCGCCGCGGGGCGCGAGCAACCACGACGGCGCAGCAGCCGCCGTCGAACCGGCAACCGCCAACGGCGCGAAGGCACCCCCGGACCTCGGCACCCCCACCACCTTCGTCCTGCTCCGCCACGGCGAAACCGCCCTCACCCCCGAGAAGCGCTTCTCGGGCAGCGGCGGCACCGACCCGGAGCTGTCGGAGACGGGCCGCGGCCAGGCATCCCGGGCAGCGGCGGCGCTGCGAGCGAAGGGCACGATCGAGGCGATCGTGACCTCCCCCCTCAAGCGCTGCCGCGAAACGGCCCAGGCCGTGGCGGCCCGCCTGCACCTCGACGTCACGGTCGAGGACGGCCTGCGCGAGACGGACTTCGGCGCGTGGGAGGGCCTGACCTTCAAGGAGGTACGGGACCGCCACCCGGCCGACATGAACGCCTGGCTGGCCTCACAGGACGCGGCGCCCACCGGCGACGGCGAGAGCTTCGCGCAGGTCGCGGCCCGGGTCGCCGAGACCCGTGACCGCCTCACCGAGGTCCACCGGGGACGCACGGTCCTGCTGGTCACCCATGTGACGCCGATCAAGACCCTGCTGAGGCTGGCCCTCGGCGCGCCGCCGGAGTCCCTGTTCAAGATGGAGCTCTCGGCGGCGTCCCTCAGCGCGATCGCGTACTACGCGGACGGCAACGCGACCGTCCGCCTCCTCAACGGGACAGCTCACCTGCGATAGCGCACGCCTCGCGGGCCAGCGACTCGACACGGCCCCAGTCCTTCGCGGCGATCGCGTCGCCCGGCAGCATCCAGCTCCCGCCGACACAGCCGACGTTCTTGAGCGCCAGATACGAGCCCGCGTTGGCCGGCGAGACCCCGCCGGTCGGGCAGAACCGGGCCTGCGGCAGGGGACTGGCGAGGGACTTCAGATAGGCGGCGCCCCCGGCGGCCTCGGCCGGGAAGAACTTCATCTCGGTCACGCCCCGCTCAAGGAGCGCAACGACCTCCGACGTCGTGGAGACGCCCGGCAGGAACGGCACCCCGGACCCGCGCATCGCGACCAGCAGGGCGTCCGTCCACCCCGGGCTGACCAGGAAACGGGCCCCGGCGGCGACCGAGTCGGCGACGTTCGCGGGCGAGATGATCGTGCCCGCGCCGACGACCGCCTCCGGCACCCCGTCCGCGATCGCGCGGATCGCGTCGAGCGCGGCGGGCGTGCGCAGGGTCACCTCGATCGCGGGCAGCCCGCCCGCGACCAGCGCCCGCGCGAGCGGCACCGCGTCGGCGGCGTCCTCCACGACGACGACGGGAACGACGGGGGCGAGATCGAGCACGGAGGCAGCGGCAGGCGAGGTCATGGGCCCATCCTGCCTCGCATGGAGCAGCATGCGCAAAGGTCGTTGCGCATGCTGCAATGCGGCTCAGTGAATCTCGTCGACCAGCACGTCCAGGCTCCACGCCCGCCCGGGCTTCGCGGGCTCCTCGACCTCGACCGTGTACCCCAACCGGCGCAGGACGTCCACGAGTTCGGCCGGTCCTGCCGGTGCGGCGCCGGACTCGAGCAGGGCCCGGACGATCCGGCCCTTCGTCGCCTTGTTGAAGTGGCTGACGACCTTGCGGGTCGGCGCGTGCAGCACCCGCACCCCGGCCGTCCGCTCGGCCAGCCCGCCCTTGGGCTTCCAGGCCGCCGCGTACGCCGCCGAGCGCAGATCGAGCACGAGCCCGTCCCCGGCCGCCTCGGGCAGCACCTCGGCCATCGGCGCCTTCCAGTACGTGCCGAGCGCACCGAGCCCGGGCAGCTTCACCCCCATCGAGCAGCGGTACGACGGAATCCGGTCCGTCACCCGCACCGCGCCCCACAGCCCGGAGAAGACGAGCAGCGAGCGCGCGGCCCGCTTCTTCGCGGCGGCGTCGAGCGAGGCCAGGTCGAGGGCGTCGTACAGCACTCCGGTGTAGATCTCCCCGGCGGGCCGGGCGCCGGCCGTGCGCAGTCCGGCGTTCTTCGCGACCTCGCCGCGCAGCCCCTCGCTCAGGCCGAGCACCTCGCGCGCCTTCTCCTCGTCGCCCGCGCACAGCTCGACCAGCTCGTCCAGAACGGTGGCCCGCGCCTCGGCGAGCCCCGGCAGTGAGAGCCCCTCCGGCTTCAGCGGTGCCCCGCGTCCGGAAGCGGCCTTACCCTCCGACGGCGGCAACAGCACAAGCACGGGCTCTCCTCAGACACGTACGGAACAACAGTCGGAACGACCAGCCTACGGCGTGCCGACCGGCCCACCGCCGCCTACGCTCGGTGCCATGCCCCTCCGCCACCTCCGTGTGACCGGCGCGGCGCGGGAGCCGCTCGGTGCCGTGCTGTGCGAGCTGCGTACGCGGCTCGACGTGCCCGGGGAGTTCCCGGCCGACGTGCTCGCGGAGGCCGAGGCGGCCGCCTCGGCGCCGAGACTGCCCGAGCGCGACGAGACGGGCGTGCCCTTCTTCACCGTCGACCCGCCCACCTCGACCGACCTCGACGAGGCCATGCACCTGTCCCGGCGGCCCGGGGGCGGCTACCGGGTGCGGTACGCGATCGCCGACGTGGCCGCCTTCGTCGCGCCCGGCGGCGCGCTCGACGCCGAGGCCCACCGGCGCGTGACGACCCTGTACTTCCCCGACGACCGGACCCCGCTGCACCCGACCGTGCTGAGCGAGGGCGCGGCCAGCCTGCTGCCGGACCAGGTCCGCCCGGCCGTGCTGTGGACCGTCGACCTCGACGCCGACGGGCGGACCGTCGCCGCCGACGTCGCCCGCGCCCTCGTCCGCAGCCGCGCCAAGCTGGACTACGCGGGCGTGCAGAAGGCCATCGACGACGGCACCGCCGAAGAGCCGGTCGCGCTGCTCCGCGAGATCGGGACGCTGCGTGAACGCCTGGAGCAGGAGCGCGGCGGCATCTCCCTCGACGTCCCCGAGCAGGAGATCGTCACCAGCGGCGGCGCCTACGAACTGGCCTTCCGCGCCCCGCTGCCCGCCGACTCCTGGAACGCCCAGATCTCGCTGCTCACCGGCATGGCCGCCGCCGACCTGATGCTCGCCGCGGGCACCGGAGTGCTCCGCACCCTGCCCGCCGCCCCCGACGGCGCCGTGGGCCGCCTGCACCACACGGCGAAGGCGCTGCACATCGACTGGCCGCACCACGTCCCGTACTCCGCGCTCATCCGCTCCCTCGACCCGGAGAACCCGCACCACGCCGCCTTCCTCCAGGAGTGCACGACGCTGCTGCGCGGCGCGGGCTACACGGAGTTCACCGGCGGCGACCTGCCCGCGCTCACCACGCACGCCGCCGTCGCCGCCCCGTACACGCACTGCACGGCGCCGCTGCGCCGCCTCGTCGACCGCTACGCGTCCGAGCTGTGCCTGGCCGCGGCCGCCGGAGCGGCCCCGCCGGAGTGGGTGCTCGCGGCGCTGCCCGGCCTGCCCAAGGAGATGGCCGACGGCACCCGGCGCGCGAACACCGTGGAGCGCGAGTGCGTCGACATCGTCGAGGCGGCGCTGCTGCACAGCCGGATCGGCGAGCTGTTCGACGCCGTGGTCGTCGACGTGAAGGACCACGAACCGGCGGTCGGCACCGTGCAGCTGACCGACCCGGCGGTGGTCGCCCGGATCGAGGGCGGCTCCTCCGCGCTGCCGCTGGGCGAGCCGCTGCGGGTGCGGCTCACGCAGGCGGATCCGGGACGGGCGAAGGTGCTGTTCGCGCCCGCGTGAGCGCGTCGGTGAGCGCCCGGTCCAGGGCGTCGGTGTCCTCCGCGTACAGCCGCACGACGCGTACGTCCTTCGGCCGCCCGAAGAAGGTGAAGTGCCGTACGGGCTCGGCGAGTTCCAGGGTCACGGTGGTCTGCGCGCCGACGTCCAGGTCGAGTTCGCCGTCGGTGGGCGTGTGCATGTACCGGTTCTCCCGCCGCACCCGCGCGATCCGCTCGAACGGGATCCTCAGGTCCACATGGGCCCCGCGGCGCACCCGCAGCGCGTCCTCCGTGACCACGTGCGGCCGGGTGACGGCGGCGGCGTGCAGCCCCAGCACCATCAGCACGGTGTAGACGTCGAGGACCAGGACGATGCCGTGCAGGACCGGCAGGCCGCGCAGCAGCACCCACATCCCGCACGACTCGACGACGCAGACGAACACGAAGGCGTACATCATCACGGCCTGCGCCCGCGCGTACGGGAAGGCGCGGGCCCCCGCCCCGACCCCGTCCCGCCGCCGCGTCACCCACAGCCCGAGGCTCGCCAGGACCCGCAGCTCGTGCCGGAGGACGCGCTTCACCGCTCCTCCTCCGCCAGCCGCATCGCGAGCCGCACGGCCTCCGCCTGCGCGGGGGAGAAGTCGGCGAGGAACAGGTCCAGGAGGGCGTGCTGCTCTACGTCCTCCGGTGTCGGCAGCTCCGCCGGGAGGCACGCGAGCAGGGCCCGGGCCGCCTCGGCCACCCGCGGATCGTCGCGCCCGGCGTCGGCGAGCCCGTCGAGCAGCGCGTACACCTCGCGTACGGCCTCCAGCGCGCCCGGCGCGGTGAGCGCGGGTGCCAGGACGGTCATCAGCTGCGCCCGCGCCTCGGGCGGCGACGTCGCGTCGACGAGGGCCAGCACCTCACGGTCCTTCGTGGCCATCGGCGACTCGAGGTCGACATCGCCGAGACCGGCGAAGAACGCGGCGAGTTCGGGGGAGAGCGGGCTTCCCGCGGGCAGCCCGCCCTGCCGCTCGGCGTCGTCGAGCAGCGTCCGCAGCCGGACCCGCCGTTCGTGCAGCGCGGCCTCCTGCCGGGCGAGATCCGCGTCCAGCTCGGCCAGCACCTCGACGAGGTCCCGGCCCGCGTCGTCGGCGAGCACGTCCCGTACCTCGGCGAGCCCGAGCCCCAGCTCGGTCAGCCGCCGGATCCGGGCCAGTTCCACGGCGTGCCGCAGCCCGTACTCCCGGTACCCGTTCCCCAGCCGTTCGGGCTCGGGCAGCAGCCCGAGGTGGTGGTAGTGCCTGATGGCGCGTGTGGTGACCCCGACGATCCTGGCCAGCTCTCCGATCCGCATGCCTTCAGTAGAAACGTTGACGCTGCGGCAGGGTCAAGCGGAGGCTTGACGGCTAACGCTGTTAGCCGTACGGTTCTCGCACAGCCCGGCTAACGCCGTTAGCCGCTGAATGCCAGAGTCTCCGGGAGGCCCCGATGAGCACCACCGCACCCACCAGAGTCGCGCCGCTCAAGCCCGTCCTGCGCGTGGCCCGCCGCACCGCCTGGCTCGCGCTCGGGCTCTTCTGGTCGGCCTTCGCCGTCGTGGAGGGCGTCAACCACGGCTGGCTCGCGGGGCTGCTCGCGCTCGCCTTCTTCATCGCGCCCGACCTGACCTTCCTGGTGGCGGCCGGCGACGCGCGGCACGTCGAGAAGGGGCAGCTCCCGGCGCGCGCGGTGCCGTTCTACAACGCGGCCCACCGCGCCCTGGTCCCGCTGGCCCTGATGGTCGCCTACACGCTGCTCTCCCTGACCTGGGCGCCGATCTTCGCGGGCCTGTGCGGCTGGCTCGCCCACATCTCGTACGATCGCGCCTTCGGCTACGGACTGCGGACCAGGGAGGGCTACCAGCGTGCTTGACGCTGCCACGGGGCGACGGCGCCTCACGCCGCGCGCCACCGAGATCGCTGCGGAGGCCAGGACCCTCCTCGAGGAGTCGGGACCCGACGCCCTCACCATGCGGGCCCTCGCCGACCGCCTGGGCATCAAGGCCCCGTCCCTCTACAAGCACTTCCCCGACAAGCAGGCCGTGGAGGCCGAACTCGTCGCGCAGATGCTCACCGAGTCGGCCGAGGCCTGCGAGGAGGCGGGCCGCACGGCCCCCGGATCGCTGCCCGCGCTGATGGCGGCCTACCGCGCCTGGGCCCTCGCCCACCCCCACCTCTACTGCCTCGCCACCGAGCGCCCGCTGCCCCGCCACGCCCTGCCCGAGGGCCTGGAGGACCGGGCGGCGGCCCCCCTGATGCGGGTCTGCGCCGGCGACCAGGACCTGGCCCGCGCGGCCTGGGCGTTCGCGCACGGCATGGTGATCCTGGAGATCCACGGCCGGTTTCCCGGCGGCGCCGATCTGGACGCGGCGTGGCGGACCGGGGCCCGGGCGCTGCTCGACCGATGACCGCCGCGGCCCGGGTAGGATGGCCGCACGGCAGACGAGCCGGGCGGGCGGCCGCGTGGGGTTCTCCGGAACCTCCCGAGGAACGTCCGGGCTCCACAGGGCAAGGTGGTGGCTAACGGCCACCCGGGGTGACCCGCGGGACAGTGCCACAGAAAACAGACCGCCCGGCGCTTCGGCACCGGGTAAGGGTGAAACGGTGGTGTAAGAGACCACCAGCGCCTGAGGTGACTCAGGCGGCTAGGTAAACCCCACCTGGAGCAAGGTCAAGAGGAGCCACCTCGGTGGCTCTGCGCGGACGATCGAGGGCTGCCCGCCCGAGTTCGCGGGTAGACCGCACGAGGCCGGTGGCAACGCCGGCCCTAGATGGATGGCCGTCACCCCGACGACCGCGAGGTCCCGGGGGACAGAACCCGGCGTACAGCCCGACTCGTCTGCCCCACCTCCCCTCCCGCCTCAGGGGAGCCGGACGTGCGGGCGTGACGCCGTGATGAACTCGTGGATGAGCGTGCGGGACGCGTTCCGTGCGATCTCCAGCTCGTCGCGGTCATCGGCGGCCGGGATGCCGTCCACCGCCTCCAGGGCACGGCGGGCGAGCTCCGGAAGGGCCGGGGCGTCCGTCAGCAGCTCCACGCGGAACATCGCCTCCATCGCCACGGCGCGCAACCGCTGCGCTTCCCGACGCAGTTCGTGCAGGTCGGCGGGGTCGTCGGTACGGCCGTCGTGGCGCGGGTACCAGTAATCCATCTGACCCCGGCGGTAGTTGGCCATCGCCCCGCCGAACGCGCAGTAGGCGTCGATCCGTTCCTGCCGCAGCCGCTCGCCCCGGGCGAACCGCTCGGAGCGGGCCGTGGTCCTGCTCTGCAGCAGGTGGCTGAGGGCTGCGCCCAGCAAGGTGCCCAGTACCGCGATGACGCTCGTGACGACGACGACCATGCGCCCAGCCAAGCACCTAGTGCCGCACCGGCACCACCAGAGGAGCCCCACTTCCCGGATGCGGCAGCACCTCCACCGGATGCTGGTAGACCTCGCTGAGCAGCGGCGCCGTGAAGACCTCCGACGGGGGACCGGCGGCCGTGACCCGGCCCCCGTGCAGCACCGCCGTCCGGTCCGCGTGCGCGGCGGCCAGGCCCAGGTCGTGCAGGACCACCACCACCGCGTCACCGGCGGCGGCCCGCTCCCGGCAGACGCGCAGCACCAGTTCCTGGTGGCGCAGGTCGAGGGCGGCCGTCGGCTCGTCCAGGAGGAGGAGCTGCGCCGACTGGGCGAGGACCCGGGCCAGGGCGACCCGCGCGCGTTCGCCGCCGGAGAGCGCGGCGAAGGGGCGAGCGGTGAAGGCCGTCGTCTCCGTCGACGCCAGCGCCGCCGCGATCACCGCGTCGTCCTCGTCCTCGTACGCCGTGCCGGCCCAGGGCGCCCGCCCCATCCGCACCACGTCCGCCACCGGGAACGGGAAGGACAGCGTCGCCGACTGGGGCAACAGGGCCCGGCGCACGGCGAGTTCGGGTGCGGACCAGGCGGAGGACGGGCGGCCGTGGATCAGGAGTTCGCCGGAGGCGGCGGACAGGTCTGCCGCCAGCGCTGCCAACAGGGTCGATTTTCCGGCGCCGTTGGGGCCGACCAGGGCCAGGACCTCGCCCGCCCGCACCGTCAGGTCGACGCCGGACAGGACGGTCCGCCCGCCCAGGTCCACGCGCAGGGCGCGGGCCTCGGCGACCGGGTCCCCGGGCGCGTACCGCTCGGGCAGCGTCCGTGAGCGGGGCCATTTCCTCAGGCTCTTCACGCCCAGCCTCCTTGCTTGCGACGGGTGCGGCGCAGCAGCCAGAAGAAGAACGGGCTGCCGGTCAGGGCCGTGAGCACCCCGATGGGAAGTTCGGCGGGCGCCGCCACCGTGCGCGCGGCGAGATCCGCCGCCACCAGGACGACCGCGCCGCCGAGCGCGCTGCCGGGGACGAGGAAGCGGTGACCCGGGCCTGCCAGCATCCGCAGCAGGTGCGGGATGACCAGGCCCACGAAGCCGATCACCCCGGAGACCGCCACGGCCGCCGCCGTGAGCAGGGCGATGACGAGGATGAGCGTGATCCGCAGCCTCTCCACGTCCACGCCCAGGTGCCGCGCCGGGCGTTCACCGAGGGAGAGGAGGTCCAGCTTGCGGGAGTAGAAGGGGGCGACGAGCAGGCCGGCGGCCGCGCAGGGCAGGACCGCGAGCACCTTCGGCCAGGTCGCCTGGGCCAGTGAGCCGAGCTGCCAGAACGTGATCTGGTTGACGGCGGCCGTGTCCGCGTAGGACAGGAACAGGCCGATCAGCGCGCCCGCGAAGGCGTTCACCGCGATGCCGGTCAGGATGAGCGTGACGACCTCGGTGCGGCCGCCCGAGCGGGACATCACGTAGACGACGAGGACCGTCGCGAGGCCCGACACGAACGCGCAGACCGTGATCGTCCACGTACCGAAGAAGTTCAGGCCGAGCGCGATGCAGCCGACCGCGCCGACCGCCGCGCCCGACGAGATGCCGATGACACCGGGCTCCGCGAGCGGATTGCCGAACACGCCCTGCATCAGGGCGCCCGCGCAGCCGAGCGAGGCGCCGACGAGGAGGGCGAGCACGATGCGGGGCAGCCGCACGTTCCACAGGACCGACTCGCCGACCCGGTCGAGTGCGTGACCGCCGAGTCCGGCCCGGTGCTGGACCGAGGCCAGGATGTCGCCGGCCGCGATGTGGTAGGCGCCGATGCCCGCGGAGAGCAGGGCGAGCAGCAGCAGGGCCGCGGCGAGCCCGGCCGTCAGCAGCCACGCGGTGCTGCGGCGCTTCTTCGGGGCGGCGGCGGGCGTCTGCCGCCCGGCCGCCGCCGGCGGGGTCGCGGTCGCCGTCATCTCAGGCACCCTCCGTCGCGTACAGCTGCTTCACGATGGAGCGGAGCACCTGGTCGGTGCGGGGCCCGTAGTTGAGCAGGACGCCGTCCTCGACGGAGACGACCCTGCGGTCCACGCCCGCCGGGGTCTCGGCGACGCCCGGGATCTTCACCATGCCGTCGATGCCGCCGACGGACTCAAGTCCCTTGCTCATGACGAGGATCGCGTCCGGCGCCGCCTTCGCCAGCGCCTCGCTGGTGATCGCGGTGAAGTCCTTCTTCAGGCCCGAGGCCGCGCCCGCGTCGACCGCGCCCGCCGCTTCGAGGAGCGAGGTGGCGCCCGACTCCTTGCCGCCGAGGAGATAGACGGAGGCGGAGCCGCGCAGATAGAGGAAGGCCACGCGCGGCCGGTCCTTCGCGCTCTTCGGCTTCGGGATCGTCTTCCGGACGGCGGCGATCCGGTCCTCCGAGCGCTGGGTCAGCTTCCTGCCCGCGGCCGGGACGCCGAGGGTGTCCGCGACGGCCTGGATCCGGGTGCCGACGTCGGACAGGCCGGTGGCGGGGGCGATCACGACGACGGGGATGCCCGCGTCGCGGATCTGCTGCATCGCCTCGGCGGGCCCGGTCGTGGCCTCGGCGAGGACCAGGTCCGGCTTGAGGGACAGCACGCTCTCGGCGGACACGTCGTGGTTGCGGGTGACCACGGGCAGCTTCTTCGCCTGGTCGAACGTGGCGGTGATGTCGCGCGCGACGACGTGCTTGCCGAGCCCGAGCGTGAACACCAGCTCGCTCAGGCTGCCGGAGAGCGGCACGATCCGGTCCGCCTCGCGCACGGTGACCCGCTTCCCGTCGGCCGAGGCGACCTCGGCGGGCAGCTCGGGCACGGGAGTCGGGCTGATCGGTTCGACGCGGTTCGCCGTCGCCGCCTCGGCGGTGGCCCGCGAGCCGGTGGCCCCGGTGGTCGTGGTGCCCGAGCAGGCGGTGGCGACCAGCGCGAACGCCAGGAGCAGTACGGAGATCAGCACCCCCGTCCGGCGGGGGGAGTGCGCGAGGGCGCCGTGCGTGGACACGCGGACACCGTCCTGTCGTGGTGAGAGGGGCTGTTGACAAAGGCGATCATAGTTTAGGTTAGCCTTACCTAAGTCGCCAGGGTCTGGTGACGGTCACCCGGAGGAAGAGCCATGCCCCGACGCGCCCGGATACGTGTCCGCGTCCTCGCCGTCACGTTGTTCACCGCGCTGCTCGGCGCCCTGCTGCCGGTCGCGGGCGCGCACGCCGCGGCCCGTACCGTGCAGGGCGGCCGGCTCGACTGGGGCGTGAAGGCGTCCTTCCAGAGCTACATCACCGGGCCCATCGCGCAGGGCACGTACTCCCTGACGGGCGGCGCCGCCACCGTCGGCGCGAGCCAGTTCCGCTTCCACTCGGCGCGGGGCTCCTACGACGGGTCGACCGGTGCCTTCTCGTCGTCCTTCTCCGGCGGCGTGCACTTCGTCGGCCACAAGAAGAGCAACGGCACCTACGAACTCGACATGACGATCAGCAATCCCACCGTCCGCATCGCGGGCGGCGCGGGGACGCTCTACGTCGATGTCGTGAGCAAGGCGAAGGGCACCGGGGCGGTCACGTCGTCCCGCCAGGTGCCCTTCGCCTCCCTCTCCCTCGGCGGGATCGACATGAAGGGCGACGGCAACGCGGTCGCCCTCAACAACCTCCCCGCCACGCTCACTTCACAGGGTGCGCAGTCCTTCGCCGGCTACTACACGGCGGGCACCGCGCTCGACCCCGTGAGCCTGTCCGCGGACGTCGCGCCCCAGCAGACGGAGCCCTCGGCCACGGCCACGAAGAAGGCCGAGTCGAAGAAGGAGAAGGCGAAGAAGGAGAAGCAGGACGCCGCCGGGAAGCTCCACGACGGAGCCGTCGACTGGGGCGTGCGGCGCACCTTCCGCGAGTACGTCACCGGCGACATCGCCCAGGGGGAGTGGACCCTCGCCGACGGGGCGCAGGACGGCGGCGCGCTGTTCCGCTTCCCGAAGGGCTCGGGCACGTACGACAAGAAGAAGCAGTCCCTGAAGGCCGCCTTCGACGGGTCCGTCCGCTTCACCGGCGAACACGGCCTCGACCTGAAGCTCGCCCACGTGACCGTCACCGTCACCGACGGCAGGGGCACCCTGCGCGCCGACACGACCAGCGACGGCAAGACCGCCGAGGACGCCGCGCTCGTGACGTTCAAGACCGGTGAACTCAAGCCCCGGGACGGGCTCGTGGAGGTGAGCGAGGCCCCGGCCGTGCTCACCGCCGCCGGAGCGAAGGCGTTCGGCGGGATGTACACCGAGGGCACCGCCATGGACCCCGTCTCGCTGGCCGTCGCCCTCGACACCGACGCGCGCCTGCCGGCCCTGCCCGACCTCGGCAGCTCGGCGTCGCCCACTCCCACCCCGAAGGCGAAGGCGTCGAAGGCCGCCGAACCGGCCGCCGCCGAGACGGACGCGGGCCTGTCCGGGGGAGCGGTCGCCGGGATCGCCGCCGCCGTCGTGGTCGTCCTGGCCGCCGCCGCGGGCCTGCTGATCCGCCGGCGCCGCCGCACGACTCAGGGCTCCTGACCCTCGGTCGGCCCCCCTCAACTTCCCTCTGCGCAGCGGCCGTCCACCCCCGACGGCCCACCCGAAACATGATCCACACCAAGGAGGAACCACCCCCATGGCACGCACTGCCAGACACCCGATAGCCCTCGCCGCCGCCACGGCCACCGTCGTCGCGCTCGGGGCCGGCGCCCTCGCCCTGCCCGCCGTCGCCGCCGACGGCGCCCCGTCCGGCATCGAGCTGAAGAACGGCACGCTCGACTGGGGCCTCAAGGAGTCCTTCCGCAAGTACGTGACCGGGATCGCCGCCGGGTCGATCGACGCGACCGACGGCGCCACGCAGGCCGCCGACAACGGCCCGTTCACCTTCAGCGGCGGCACCGGCACCTACGACACGACCACGCACGGCACCGACACCGCCTTCAAGGGCGCCGTCCGCTTCGCCTCGAAGGCGCACGGCTTCGACATCAAGATCAGCGACGTGAAGGTGGTGACGTCCGGCACCACCGGGCACATCGACGCCGACGTCTCCCTCAACGGCACCGTCCAGGACGACATCGAGTTCGCCACCCTCGACCTCTCCGCGGTCAAGCCCGGCCAGGGCGCCGGCGGCGCGATGACCTTCAAGGACATCCCGGCGACGCTGACCGCCGACGGCGCCGCGGCCTTCAACGGCATGTACAAGGAGGGCACCGCGCTCGACCCGGCGACGCTGACCGTCACGGCCGCCCCGTCCACCGCGTCGCCGACGCCCACCAAGACCCCGGAGGCGACCCCGACGGAGACGGCGACCACCTCGCCGTCCCCGTCGACCGGCGGCTCCACCTCCCCGTCGCCGAGCGCCTCGGCCACGAAGCCCGTGGACGCGGTCTCCGGCGAGGTCGTCGACGGCAACCTGGACTGGGGCGTCAAGGAGTCCTTCCGTACGTACATCACCGGCCCCATCGCGGGCGGCAAGGTCGAACTGAGCGGCGGCGCCGCGAAGAACGGCTCGGTCTACCGGTTCGGCGACGCGAGCGGCAGCTACGACGCCGACGCCAAGTCCCTCGACGCGAAGTTCGCCGGCAAGGTCCGCTTCCTCGGCCACGAGGAGGACGGCGCCTACGCCCTCGACCTGCAGTTCAGCGATCTGCACGTGACGGCGAAGGGCACCGGCGGCAAGCTGGTCGCCGACGTCTCCAGCAAGGACCGGGAGAGCGGCAAGGTCACCACGTACGACGACCTGACCGTCGCCACGCTGAAGCTCGGCTCCGGCGACCTCACCGCCAAGGACGACATCGTCGAGCTGGACGGTGCCGCGGCCACCCTCACCGCCGACGGCGCCAAGGCGTTCGGCGGCTTCTACGAGGCGGGCGCCGCGCTCGACCCGGTCACGGCCGCCGTCTCGCTCGACGAGGACGCTGCGCTGCCGGGCGGGTCCGGTGGGGCCGACGGGGCTGCTTCGGGCGGTACTTCGGGCAGCGGCTCCGGTGGTGCGGGCACCACCGGTGGCACCGGCACGACCGGCTCGACCATCGGCGGCTCCCTCGCCTCCACCGGTGCCGACGTTCCCGCCGGGCCGCTTGCCGCTGCTGCCACGCTGGTCGTCGCCGCGGGCGCGGGCACGGTCTTCGCCACCCGTAGGCGGCGCGCGCAGCAGGCCTGAGCCCTGTCGGGCTGTCGGGCTGTCGGTCGGCCGCGGCCCGGTGGCCGCTTCTCGCGCAGTTCCCCGCGCCCCTGAGGCATGCGCTCCGCGCAGCCTCCCCTTCAGAGGCTGCGGCTCCGCCGCGCCTCTGTCGATGAGATGCCGCACGAAGTGCGCATCTCAGGGGCGCGGGGAACTGCGCGGCCAGCCACGACGGTGGCGCGCTCTTCGGGGGTCAGATCAGTGGGGGGCGGCCGAGGCGTGTCATGTGCCATACCGTGCGCCACTTCATCGGCCGTCGCTCACCGGCCGACGTGCGCAGGCCCTCCACGAAACCGGCCGCCCACGCGCGCAGGCCGCCCAGCGAGCGGGTCCGCAGGAGTGTGATCGCCGTCCAGACGCCCAGGTACACGGGGATCAGGAGGAGCGGAAGGCGGCGGCGGGCCAGCCAGACACGGTTGCGGGCGGTCATCCGGTGGTAGACCGCGTGGCGTGCCGGGGACGTCTTCGGGTGCTGGAGCAGCAGCGACGGCTCGTAGAGGACCTTCCAGCCGGCGTCGAGCGCCCGCCACGCCAGGTCGGTCTCCTCGTGGGTGAAGAAGAAGTCCGCGGGCCAGTCGCCCGTCTCGGCCAGCATCTTCATCGAGAAGGCGTGCCCGCCGCCCAGGAACGCGGTCACGAGACCGCGCCGCATCGGGTCCTTGGCGCGCAGCCGCGGCACATGACGGCGCTGGGTCTCGCCGTGCTCGTCCGCGATGCGGAAACCCACGACGCCGAGCCGCGGATCGGCCGCGTACAGCCGCTGGATGGTGGAGAGGACATCGGCGTCGACGAGCAGCCCGTCGTCGTCCAGTTCGACCGCCACGTCCACGTCGCCGAAGTCCCGCAGCCGGGCGAGCGCGACGTTGCGGCCGCCCGGGCAGCCGAGGTTGTCGTCGAGTTCGACGGTCGTGACCTCGAAGGGGTAACCGGTGTACGCGGGCAGCACCGTGCCGTTGCCGATCATGACGACGCGGACCGGGGGCGCGTCCTGCATGGCCACCGAATCCAGCAGCGCGTCCACGTCCTTGGGCCGGTTGCCCATGGTGACGATGGCCACGCCCAAGCGCGGAAGTTCGGAGATTCGGTGCCTGTCTGTCATGGCGGCGATGGTAGTCGTTCACCTGGGACGGCCCGCACCCGCAGGTCAGTCCGTACCGAGCGAGCGCTCCGCCACCTTCGCCACATGGGAGTCGAGGGCGGCGCGGGCGTCCGGAGCGAGCGTGCCGAGGGCCACCATCGCGGTGACGATCACGTCGCACAGCTCCGACTCGACGTCCTGCCAGGTGTGGCTGAGGCCCTTGCGCGGGTTCTGGCCGACGGCCCCGATCACCGCCTCGGCGACCTCGCCGACCTCCTCCGACAGCTTCAGCACCCGCAGCAGCAGCGCCTCCCGGGGCGGCTGCCCGTTGCTCTCGTCGAGCCAGGCGCGCAGCCGGTCGACGGTGGCCCACAGGTCGGTGTCGCTCGTCGTCATGGACGCCGAGTCTAGGGAGCGGGGGCGGGGCGTGCGTCACGCGTCCGGTTCGTTGACCCGCTTGTTGCGCGAACCGACCACGGCCAGCGCCGCCGCCCCCGCCCCGACGAGCGCCGCGGGCACCATCCAGTGCCGGTTGAGGGCGTGGCCGAGCGCGTGGTCCAGGGAGTACCGGCCCGGGCCGGTCACCGCCAGACCCGCGGCGACGAAGCCGAGGAACGCCGCGTACTCGTAGCCGCCGTTCATCGCGAAGAAGCCGTTCGGGGCGTGCACGGCGGAGGCCGCCACCATGGTCCCGGCCGCGGCGGCGCCGCCCACCGGGGTCGCGAGGCCGAGCGCGAGCAGGGCGCCGCCGCCCACCTCGCCGACCCCGGCCGCCAGCGCGCTCGCCTTGGCGGGGGTGAACCCCATGGAGTCCATCGCGGCGGTCGTGCCGGAGACCCCGCCGCCGCCGAACCAGCCGAGCAGTTTCTGCGCGCCGTGCGCCAGCAGCACCCCGCCGGTGCCCGCGCGCAGCGCGAGCAGCCCGAGGCCGGTGCGGTCGAGACAGGACGGCTGGGAACGCCGGGAACGTATGCAGGAGATCGTCATGGTTCCACCGTCCGCCCGGGGCGCGCGCGGCACCCGGTGGCCGGGCCCGTTCGGGTGGCGGTCCCCTCCGCCCGGTGCCACGCTGACCGCATGCCCATCCAGACCGCGAAACTCAGCGACCCGGCGGTCCGCGCCTTCGTGACGGCGCTGAACGCCCACGACAAGGACGCCTTCAAGGCCGTGCTGGCCCCCGGCGCCACCATGGCGGACGACGGCAGCGAGCGGAACCTCGACGAGTGGACGGACCGCGAGATCTTCGACTCGCACGGCCACCTGGAGGTCGAGAAGGAGACGGCTCAGGGCCGCGGCCTCGTCGCCCGCTACAGCAACGACACCTGGGGCGAGATGCGCACCCGCTGGACGTTCCAGGTGGAGAACGGCAAGGTCGCCCACTTCGAGACCGGCCAGGACTGAACACCACGCCACACCGGGCTTGTTGACCTCGCGTGCACTTCAACTCCTAGCGTCCCCGCCCATGGACACCTTCAGCAGGACACTGGGCGGAAGCGGCATCGAGGTCAGCGCCCTGGGCTTCGGATGCTGGGCGATCGGCGGTGAGTGGCAGGACCCGGACGGGCGGCCGCTCGGCTGGGGCAAGGTCGACGACGAGGAGTCGGTGCGGGCCGTGCGGCGCGCCCTCGACCTCGGCGTCACCTTCTTCGACACCGCCGACGCCTACGGCACCGGGCACAGCGAGCGCGTCCTGGCGCGCGCCCTCGGCAAGCACCGCGACGACGTGGTCGTCGCCACCAAGTGGGGCAACGTCTTCGACGAGCGGACGAAGACCCTGACGGGCAGCGACGACTCGACCGCACACGCCCGCCGCGCCCTGACCGCCTCCCTCACCCGGCTCGGCACCGACCACGTCGACCTCTACCAGCTCCACATTTCGGACGCCGACCCGGAGCGCGCCGCCGAACTCCGTGACACCTGCGAGGAGTTCGTCCGCGAGGGGCTCGTACGCGCCTACGCCTGGAGCACCGACGACCCCGCGCGCGCCCGCGTCTTCGCCGAGGGCGCGCACTGCGCCGCCGTGCAGCACTGCTGCAACGTCCTCCAGGACGCCCCCGAACTCCTCGCCCTGTGCGAGGAATCGGGCCTGGCGAGCATCAACCGCAGCCCGCTCGCCATGGGCCTGCTCGGCGGCGGCCACACCCCCGGCCGCGCGCTCGCCCCCGGCGACATCCGCAGCGCCCCGCCCGCCTGGCTCCCCGGCTTCGGCGCCGACGGCGCCGACCCGGACTGGACCGCCCGCGTCGACGCCCTGCGCTCCGTGCTCACCAGCGGCGGCCGCACCCCCGCGCAGGGCGCGCTGGCCTGGCTGTGGGCGCGCAGTCCGCGCACCGTGCCGATTCCCGGGTTCCGCACGGTGGCCCAGGCCGAGGAGAACGCCGGGGCGCTGGCGCACGGGCCGCTGTCGGCGGGGGAGCTGGCGCAGATCGAGACCGCTCTCGGGCGTACGTGACGCGTACGTGACGTGTACGTGAATCGGCCCGGGCCCGCCGGGGCTACGGGATCGGGACCGCCGTCCCGCTGACCCGCACCCGCTCGTCGCCCTCCCGCAGCGTCACCGTCAGCTCGCCGGGGCGGCCCATGTCGGCGCCCTGGTGCAGGGTGAGGACGGACCCCGCCGGGACGAGGGCGAGCGCCCGCAGGTACGCGCCGAACGCCGCGGCCGCCGCGCCCGTCGCCGGGTCCTCGACCACTCCGCCCACCGGGAACGGGTCGCGGACGTGGAAGGTGAACTCGGACTCGCGCCAGATGAGTTGGACGGTGGTCAGGTCCAGGCGGTGCATCAGCGCGGCCAGCCGCTCGAAGTCGTACGCCAGGTCCGCCAGGCGCTCCCGGGTGCCCGCGGCGAGCACCAGGTGCCGGGCGCCCGCGTAGGCGATCCTCGGCGGGAACGCCGGGTCGAGGTCGGCGGCCGGCCAGTCGAGGGCGGCCAGCGCCTCGGTGAGGTCCTCGTCCCGTACGTCCTCGATGTGCGGGGCGACGCTGGTCAGGGTCGCGCGCGGGGGGCTGTCCGGGGCGGCCTCGACGGTGACGGGGACCTCGCCGGCCTGGGTGCGGAAGAGGTAGTCGCCGGTGCCGTGGCGCTCCGCCAGGGCCACGGCCGTCGCCACGGTGGCGTGGCCGCAGAAGCCGACCTCGGCCTTCGGGCTGAAGTAGCGCAGGTCGTAGGTACGGTCGTCGCCGGTTCGGGCCGGGGTCACGAACGCGGACTCGCTGTAGCCCAGGTCGGCGGCGATCTTCAGCATGGCGTCGTCGTCCAGCGCGGAGGCGTCCAGGACGATGCCCGCCGGGTTTCCTCCGGCGGGGGTGGTGGCGAAGGCCGTGTAGCGCAGCGGGTTTGTCATAGGGGGGATTGTCACCCGGCCGCGCGTCTCGGCGTGGCTGATCGCGCAGGTTGTCCGCCTGCGGGCCGGTGGCCGCTTCTCGCGCAGTTCCCCGCGCCCCTGAGATGCGCACTTCGTGCGCCATCTCATCAAGAGAGGGGAGGCTGCGCGGAGCGCATGCCTCAGGGGCGCGGGGAACTGCGCGCTCGGCCACGACGAGTGGCGCGCGTGACGGGTGGTTTCAGGGGCGCGGGGAACTGCGCGCTCGGCCACGACGAGTGGCGCGCGTGACGGGTGGTTTCAGGGGCGCGGGGAACTGCGCGACCAGCCTCCACCGGGCCGCAGGCGACAGCGAAACCGGCGATTCAGCCCCGGCCCACAAAAGGCATGTTCGTGGCCAGCACCGTCGCGAACTGCACGTTGGCCTCCAGCGGCAGCTCGGCCATGTGCCGGACGGTCCGGCCGACGTCGGCCACGTCCATGACCGGCTCCACGGCCAGCTCCCCGTTGGCCTGAAGGATCCCGCTGCGCATGCGCTCGGTCATGTCGGTGGCCGCGTTCCCGATGTCGATCTGCCCGCAGGCGATCCGGTACGGACGCCCGTCCAGGGAGAGGGACTTCGTCAGGCCCGTCATGGCGTGCTTGGTCGCCGTGTACGCGATCGAGTGCGGCCGCGGCGTGTGCGCGGAGATGGAACCGTTGTTGATGATGCGCCCGCCCCGCGGATCCTGCTCCTTCATCAGCCGGAACGCCGCCTGCGCGCACAGGAACGCCCCGCCCAGATTGACGTCGACGACGCGCCGCCAGTCCTCGTAGGACAGCTCCTCGACCGGCACACCGCCGGGCCCGAACGTCCCCGCGTTGTTGAAGAGCAGGTCGAGCCGCCCGAACCGCTCGCGCACGGCGGCGAACAGGGCCGTCACGTCCTCGGGGCGCGACACATCGGCGGGGACGGCGACCGCCTCCGTGCCGGGGGCCAGGCCCGCCGTCTCCTCCAGCGGCTCCGGGCGCCGGCCCGCGAGAGCCACCCGCCAGCCGGAGCGCAGCAGTTCCAGGGCGACGGCCCGGCCGATGCCGGAGCCCGCGCCGGTGACCACGGCGGTCCTCGGCGGGGCGGATGCGGTGTGCTGATCGTCCATGGCCGCAGCGTACGGCCGGACCGGCCATCCGGAGATCACCGATCCGCCATGTGGCTGTTGTGTACGCGACAGTCGCGCGTCGTCCCGGGCCACTGCAATTCCCCTGACAGCACACGACAGCAGCAGTCAGGGGAGGGGCTCCATGTCACACGCACCCGAACTCCGCGCCGCGGCCCAGCACTTGGGACGCCGTCGCTTCCTCACCGTCACCGGCGCGGCCGCCGCGCTGGCCTTCGCGACCAACCTGCCCACCGCGGGCTCGGCGGCCGCCGCCGAACTGGACGGTGCGAAGATCACCGGCGACCCGTTCACGCTCGGCGTCGGCTCCGGAGACCCGCTGCCCGACTCCGTGCTGCTGTGGACCCGGCTCGCCCCGGCCCCCTTCGAGGTGGGCGGCGGACTGCCCGCGCGGCGCGTCGAGGTGAGCTGGGAGCTGGCCCTCGACGAACGCTTCAAACGGATCGTCCGACGCGGCAGAGCCACCGCCCACCCGGAGTTCAACCACTCCGTGCACGTCGAGGTCCCCCACCTCGACGCCGGCCGGGTCTACTTCTACCGCTTCCGCGCCGGATCCTGGGTCAGCGGCACCGGCCGCACCCGCACCGCGCCCGCCGCCTCGCAGCGCCACGTCCCGGCCCTCACCCTCGCCGCCGTCTCCTGCCAGGCGTACCACGACGGCTACTTCACGGCGTACAAGCACCTCGCCGAGGACGACGTCGACGTGGTCTTCCACCTCGGCGACTACCTCTACGAGTACGCGGTCACCTCCGTCGGCGGCGCCCGCAAGTACACCGACCGGGTGCTGCCCGACGTCTTCAACCGGGAGACGACGACCGTCGACGACTACCGGCTGCGCTACGCCCTCTACAAGTCCGACCCGGACCTGGTGGCCGCGCACGCCGCGCACCCCTTCGTCGTCACCTGGGACGACCACGAGACCGAGAACAACTACGCCGACGACACCTCCGAGAACGACGACCCGCCGGCCGAGTTCCTGCTGCGCCGCGCCTCCGCGTACCGCGCCTACTGGGAGAACCAGCCGCTGCGCCGCCCCCAGCTGCCGCACGGCCCCGACGCCCAGCTCTACCGGCGTCTGCAGTGGGGCCGGCTCGCCCAGTTCGACATCCTGGACACCCGCCAGTACCGCACCAACCAGGCCAACGGCGACGGCTGGAAGTCCCCGACGCCCGAGTCCGAGGCCGCCTCGCAGACGCTGCCCGGCTTCACCCAGGAGCGCTGGCTGATCGACGGCTGGCGCCGCTCGAAGGCCCTGTGGAACGTGGTCCCGCAGCAGGTCACCTTCGGCCGCCGCAACAATCCCGACGGCACCGACACCCTCTCCATGGACTCCTGGGACGGCTACCCCGCCTCCCGCGAGCGCGTCCTCCAGGGGGCCCGCTCCGCCCGCGTCGAGAACCTGATGGTCCTCACCGGCGACGTGCACGTCTCGTACGGCCTCGACATCAAGCAGGACTTCGACGACCCGGACTCCGCGGTCCTCGGCACCGAGATCGTCACCACGTCGGTCACCAGCGGCAAGGACGGCTCCGCGAAGCCGTCCAACTGGGCCAAGTACCTCGAACGCAACCCGCACATGAAGCACTACAACGGCCAGCGCGGGTACGTCACCGTGGAGCTGGGCGACTCCGAGGCCCGGGCCGACTTCAAGACGGTCTCGGCGGTGACCGTCCCGGGGGCCCCGCTCACCACGGCCGCCTCCTTCATCACCGAGATCGGCAACCAGGGCCTCCGCCAAGCCTGAGCCCGGCGGGGGCTGGTCGCGCAGTTCCCCGCGCCCCTGGGTCCGTTCTTCGTCCGCGGTCCGGTGGCCGCTTCTCGCGCAGTTCCCCGCGCCCCTGGAAGCGAGCTTCGCTCGCCCAGGGGCAGGGGAAGGCTGCGCGCAGCGCATGCCTTCAGGGGCGCG
>NZ_JBEYYU010000067.1:0-42003 GCF_040645755.1 Streptomyces sp. NPDC046716 | reverse complement strand
TGTACTCACCCTCTCGGGCTTTCCTCCGGGCGCTTCCCTTCGGTATTTCGTGTTTCCGACTCTATCAGACCGTTTTACCGGCCGATTTCCTCGGGATCTTGCTTCGCTTTCCGGCCTTTCGGCTTTCCGGCGAGTCCGACTCTATCAGATCCTTTCGGGCCTGATTCCCAGTCAGGGGGCTTGTCTTCCCGGCCTGTTGGGCCGTTCCGACGAGTGAGACTTTAGCGGAATCCCGGCTCCCGAGCTAATCGGGGTCCAGGTCCTCCATTCTTTCGAACGGAGATTCCTCATTTCGCAAAAGCGCGCGCAAACAGTGTCACGACGACAGAGAGAAACCAGTCGTCGTGCGTTTGAGTGGGTCTTGCGGAATGGCTGTCCGGGGACCGACCGGGGTCGGCGCTCACGTCGGACAACTCGGAGCACACTACGGACCGGCCCGGGGCGTGTCAACTCCGTGCCCCGGGCCTGTGCCGGTGGCAGCTGTCAGCTGTTGTTGCCGGAGGCCAGGGCGCGGCTGCGGTCGCGGGCCGCTTCGAGGGCGGCGATGAGCGCGGCTCGTACGCCGTGGTTCTCCAGCTCGCGGATCGCGTTGATGGTCGTACCGGCCGGGGACGTGACGTTCTCGCGGAGCTTGACCGGGTGTTCGCCGCTGTCGCGGAGCATCGTGGCCGCGCCGATCGCGGACTGGACGATGAGGTCGTGGGCCTTGTCGCGCGGGAGCCCAAGGAGGATGCCGGCGTCCGTCATGGCCTCGACCAGGTAGAAGAAGTAGGCCGGGCCCGAGCCGGAGAGGGCGGTGCAGGCGTCCTGCTGGTTCTCCGGGACGCGGAGGGTCTTGCCGACCGAGCCGAAGATGTCCTCGGCGTGCGCCAGGTGGGCCTCGGTGGCGTGGGTGCCGGCGGAGATGACGGACATCGCCTCGTCGACGAGGGCCGGGGTGTTCGTCATGACGCGGACCACCGGGGTGCCCTCGGGGAGACGTTCCTCGAAGTACGTGGTGGGGATGCCGGCCGCGCCGCTGATGATCAGGCGGTCGGCCGGGACGTGGGGGGCCAGTTCGGCGAGGAGGGTGCCCATGTCCTGGGGCTTCACCGTCAGGATCAGGGTGTCGGCCTGCTTGGCGGCCTCCTGGTTGGTGACGGGGGTGACGCCGTGCCGGGTGCGCAGTTCCTCGGCGCGCTCCGGGCGGCGGGCGGTGACCAGGAGATCCTCCGGGGCCCAGCCGCCGCGGATCATTCCGCTGAGCAGGGCTTCACCGATCTTGCCTGTGCCGAGTACGGCGACCTTGTGGCTCATGGGCGTGGACCTCCCGTGGTGCGTGGCTTGCGTCGTCCCGTTCCGTGCATGGGGTCCTGGGCATCCTCGCATCGGGCGGGGCGGGGCCCTGCGGGTGTCCGGTGGGCGGACGCGGGTCAGGGGGTGCGGCGGCGCAGGGTGGCCGCGCCGACGACCAGGACCAGGACGGTGCAGCCGGCGACGATCAGGACGTCGCGGAGGTAGGTGGCGGTGGGGTCGGTGTGGCGCAGGACCTCGTTCATGCCGTCGACCGCGTAGGACATGGGGAGGACGTTCGAGGTCGCCTTCAGTACCGGTTGCATGGTGTCCCTGGCGGTGAACAGGCCGCACAGGAGGAGCTGGGGGAAGATCACCGCCGGCAGGAACTGGACCGCCTGGAACTCGGAGGCCGCGAAGGCCGAGACGAAGAGGCCGAGGGCCGTGCCGAGCAGGGCGTCGAGGAGGGCCACCAGGAGGAGCAGCCAGGCCGAGCCGGTGACGTTCAGGTCGAGGACCCAGAGGGCGAGGCCCGTGGCGAGCGCCGACTGGACGACCGCGACGGTGCCGAACGCGAGGGCGTAGCCCGCGATCAGGTCGCCCTTGGCCATGGGCATCGCGAGGAGGCGTTCGAGGGTGCCCGAGGTGCGTTCGCGCAGGGTCGCGATCGAGGTCACCAGGAACATCGTGATCAGCGGGAAGATGCCGAGCAGCGAGGCGCCGATGGAGTCGAAGGTGCGGGGGCTGCCGTCGAACACGTAGCGCAGCAGGAGCAGCATCAGGCACGGGACCAGGAGCATCAGGGCGATGGTGCGGGGGTCGTGGCGGAGCTGGCGCAGGACCCGGGTCGTGGTGGCGGTGGTGCGGTGGATGTTCATGCCGGTCGGCCGCTTTCTTCCGTCGGTCGCGTTCGGTCGGTTCAGCCGGTCCGGGCCGCGTCCACCAGGTGCAGGAAGGCCTCCTCGACCGTGTCCGTGCCGGTGGTGGTGCGCAGGGCCTCGGGGGTGTCCTCGGCCAGGAGTTCGCCGTCGCGCATGAGGAGGAGGCGGTCGCAGCGCTCGGCCTCGTCCATGACGTGGGAGGAGACGAGGAGGGTGGTGCCGTGGGTGCGGGTGAGGTCGTGGAAGAGGCGCCACAGGTCGCGGCGGAGGACGGGGTCGAGGCCGACCGTCGGTTCGTCCAGGACCAGGAGGTCGGGGGTGCCGAGGAGGGCCACCGCCAGGGAGACCCGGCTGAGCTGGCCGCCGGAGAGGGTGCCGGCCAGGGCGTGGGTGTGGGTGGTGAGGTCCACGGCGGCCAGCACACGGTCGACCTCCGCGCGGCGGCCGGCGGCTGCGGTGCGGCCGGTGCCGGGGAGGAGGACCGCGGCGAAGTAGTCCAGGTTCTGGTGGACGGTCAGGTCGAGATAGACGGACGGGGCCTGGGTGACGTACCCGACCCGTGGGCGCAGGCTCGGGTGGCCCGCCGGGTGGTCGAGGACGGTGAGGGTGCCGGTGACCTTGGCCTGGGTGCCGACGAGGGCGCGCAGCAGGGTCGACTTGCCGCAGCCGGACGGGCCGAGGAGGCCGGTGATCCGGCCGCGCGGAACGGTGAAGGCGAGGTCGCGCAGGACCCGGCGGGTGCCGCGGACGACCGAGAGGCCGGTGGCGTGGACGGCCGGGCGGGCTCCGGTGTCCCCGGTGCCGGGGGCTCGCCCGCCCGTGCGTTTATTCATCACCTGATGAATATCCCGCTCGCGGGTCGTGCCGTCAAGGTCATGGGCGGCGTACGACGGTGAGCTCCACGGCGTAGGCGTCGTCGACCGTGCCGTCGGGGAAGTGGCGCAGGAGGTGGGCGCGTTCGTCCTCCAGGACCGGTTTCGACCGCTCCGGGCCCAGCACGACGAAGTACGAGCGGCTGGCGAGATGGGCGAGGTGCAGGTCGAGCGGGATGCGGCGGGTCCAGTGCAGGCGGCGGAAGGCGGTGGTGGGCGGCAGGGGCAGGCCGAGGGAGGTGATGATGCGGGCGGCGTCGGAGCTGACGCCGTGGCGGTGGTAGCCCGGCAGGCGTTCCTGGAGGCGGCGTTCCTGGGCCGCGGACCACTCGACGTCCGGGTCGGGGACGTTCCACCACAGGGCGAGCGCGCCGCCGGGGCGCAGGACGCGCAGGGCCTCGGGGACCGAGCGGGCCGGGTCGGTCCAGTGCCAGGACTGGGCGTACGTGATGAGGTCCGCGGTGGCGTCGGCGAACGGGAGGGCGTCGCCGTAGGCGCGGACCAGCGGGACGTCGGGGAGGGCCGTGCGGAACTGGGCGCCCATGCCGGGTCCGGGCTCCACGGCGATGACGTCGGCGCCCCGGTCGCGCAGCAGGGCCGTGGCGATGCCGGTGCCCGCGCCGACATCGAGGACCCGTTTCCCGCGCAGGGAGGTGCCGGCCAGGTCCTCGACGGTGTCGAGGAGCGCGGGCGGGTAGCTCGGGCGGGCCGTGGCGTACTGGGCGGCGACCCCGTCGAAGGAGAGCGCGAAGTCGGAGTCCGGGCGGGCGTCCAGCGGCGTTTCGTCTGTCATGACGCCATCGTGTCCGTGCGCGGCGCCCGCTGTCAGGAGGCGGTCAGCCCTTGCGCTGCTTGCCGCCGGACTTCTTCCTGGCCGGGTTGCCGGTGCGCCGGGTCGTGCGGCGCTCGTACTGCTCGCGCGCGGTCTCGTACTCGCGGCGCCGCAGCTTCTCGCCCGGGGCCTCGGTCAGGCAGCGCAGGCCGTACGCGGCGAGGACGCCGACGAAGCCGATCGCGAGGAAGCCGCGCATCGACGCCTGCTTCTCGGGGTCGGGGCGTTCGGAGAAGCCGCCCCAGGTGCGGCTGAAGCCGAGGGCGCTGCAGATCGCGAACGCGGCGACGAGCAGCACGTTCACGAAGGAGCCCACGTCGGCCATGGCCAGGCCCTGGTAGGCGAAGCGCAGTACGAAGCAGCCGGCGACGGCCAGCACGAGGGCGCCGATGCCGACGCCTGCGCGGCGCAGCCCGTAGTGCCCGGTGCGGTCGACCCAGGTCGTACCGAAGAAACGGATCTCCTCGGGGCGGGGGCCGGGGGTGCTCGGAGTGGGGGTGCCGGTTTCGTCGCTCACGGGTCGATTATCACCGGGCCGGGCGCGCGGGTGCGTAGGGCCACCGCCCGCCCGGCCCGGTGCGGCCCGTCAGGAGCAGCGCGGTGCCACGTAACCGTCGCTGCCCGTCTTCACGTAGGAGTCCGAGACGTACTGGCCGCTGCCGATGTTGTCCCAGATGTTCGTGGTGCCGTAGGTGCCGGTGATCCACTCGCCGGGCTTCTGGCAGGTGATCGGCACGCTGGCGCCGAGCGGGAGGGTGCGGACCAGCTGGTACTGGGTGCCGGGGCCGCTGCGCACCTTGAGGCGGACGCCCGGGGCGACCGGGTAGCGGACGGCCGTGGCGGCGGCGCTCTCCACGGTGCTTTCCACGGCGCTCCCGGCGCCGCTCGTGTCCGCCGTGTCGACCATGTCGGCTATGTCGGTGTTCTCAACTGCCATGTGAATCTCCCCCGTTGACGTCCGTGACGCGCGTCGCGCCGTGCGACGCGCGCAGGCTAGCAAGCCCCTCCGGCATCGCACGCATCATCGACTAGGCTCCGTGCGTCGCGCTTGCGGACTCAAGTACACGGGGGTGGACGATGCCGCCGCTGCGCAGCACCGGACCCGGGCCGGAAGCGGAGCGTCCGGGGTATGCCGGTCGCTATCGCCTGGAGGAATGCCTGGGAACGGGCGGCATGGGCGTGGTCCATCTGGCCACGTCCCCCTCGGGGCTGCGGCTCGCCGTCAAGATCGTGCATGCCCAGTACGCGGCGGATCCCGAGTTCCGGGCCCGTTTCCGGCAGGAGGTCAGTGCCGCGCGCCGGGTCAGCGGTGCCTTCACCGCGCCGGTCGTGGACGCCGACCCGGCCGCCCGGCTGCCGTGGATGGCCACGCTGTTCATCCCGGGTGACACGCTCGCGGAGCGGGTGAAGCGGAACGGTGCGCTGGGCGTCGTCGAGGTGTGCAGGCTCGGGGCCGGGCTCGCGGAGGCGCTGCACGACATCCATCGCGTCGGTGTGGTGCACCGCGATCTGAAGCCGAGCAACGTGCTGCTCGCCGCGGACGGCCCGAAGGTCATCGACTTCGGCATCTCGCGTCCCGTGGACAGTGAACTGCGTACGGAGACCGGCAAGTTGATCGGCTCGCCGCCCTTCATGGCGCCGGAGCAGTTCCAGCGGCCGCGCGAAGTGGGCCCGGCCGCCGATGTGTTCGCCATGGGGGCCGTGCTCGCCCACGCGGCGAGCGGGCGCGGGCCCTTCGACTCCGACAGCCCGTACCTCGTCGCCTACCAGGTGGTGCACGACGAGCCGGAGCTGTCCGGTGTCCCCGGCCCGCTCGTGCCGCTGATCCGGCGCTGTCTGGCCAAGGATCCGGCCGAGCGGCCCTCCCCCGCCGAGATCATGGACTCCCTGCGGCAGCTCCCGGAGGAGCTGCCGGCGTCGGTGCCGCTGATACCCGCGCAGCGCGGGCCGGGCCCGGGTGAGCGGGCACGGCCCGACACCGGCAGCACGCGGGTGCGGACGCGGCCGGGTCGTCGCCCGGCGGAGACCGGCACCGGAACCGGTTCCGGTGCGGCGGCGAAGCGCGGGCGGCGGCCACGGGTGGTTCTGGCCGCCGCGATCGGTGTGCTGCTCGTCGGCGGTGTCGCGGCGCTGGTCACCGGCGCGCTGGCCCCTGACGGTCAGGAGGGCCCGGCGGCACAGGGGCCCGCCGCCTCCGCGGACGCCTTCACGCCCTGGAGCGTCCGGCTCGACGCGTCGGGCGGCACTCCGCCCGTCTGCACGGCGGGCGCGGGCGCGCTGTACTGCGTGACGGACGACGGCGTCGTCGCCCGGCTCGATCCGGCGGACGGACGGATCCTGTGGCGGCACCGGGCGGGCGGGGCGCCGCAGGCACCCACGACGCTGTCCGGCGGGCTGCTGCACGTCGTCGCGGACGACCGGCTGACGGCGCTCGATCCCCGTACGGGCACGGCGCGCTGGACCCGTGACACCGCCGGCGTCGACGCGGTCGAGACGTCGGCGGGCACCACGCTGCTCATCGCGGCGGACGGCACCGTGCGAGCCCTGGACAGTGCGACCGGGCGGCCGCTGTGGACCCGGAGCCTGGGCGGCGGGGGGACGGAGTGGCTGGCCGACGGCGCGGGGACGTTCTTCCGGGTGCGGACCTCGCAGGACGGCTCGGCGACCGACGTCAGCGCGGTGTCCGCGAGCGACGGGCGGGTGACGTGGTCGACCCGCGCGGCGGGCGATCTGCACCCCTTCGCGGCCGGGGACGGCGCGCTGCACCTGCTCTCGCTCGACCTGCGGCAGCTGGCCGACGGCGTGGTCAGCGTCGACACCCGGACCCACCAGGCACACCGGGTCGCGCTGGACCCGCCCGTCGATCTGGCGGAGGCCGCCGAGAGCGGCGGGACCGTCCACGTCTACGCGGCCGGCGGGCGGCTCGTCGCCGTCGATCCCCGGCCGGGCACGCCGGGGAAGGACGCGGTGCGCTGGCAGCGGGACACCGGGGTCAGCCGGCCCTCCCGCCCCGTGGCGGCGGACGGCGTCGTCTTCTACACGGCGCCCGACGGGCGGCTGCTCGCCGTGTCGGCCCGCACCGGCGCCCCGCTCGGGCAGACCCGGCCCCGGCCGTCGGCGCACCCCGACCAGACGCTCGGGGATCTGCCGACGCCCGTCGTGAGCGGCGGGAAGGTGTTCGCGGGCGCGCCCGACGGCACCGTCTTCGGGAAGGACGCGGCCCGTCCCGAAGACTGGTGACGCGGTGCGTCAGCCGGTCAGCCCAGCTTGGACACGTCGCGGACCGCGCCCTTGTCGGCGCTGGTGGCCATCGCGGCGTACGCGCGCAGGGCCTGGGAGACCTTGCGCTCGCGGTTCTTCGGGGCGTACACCCCGTCGAGGGCGGCGCGGCGGCCGGCCAGCTCCTCGTCCGCGACCAGCAGTTCGATGGTGCGGTTCGGGATGTCGATGCGGATGCGGTCGCCGTCCTCGACGAGCGCGATCGTGCCGCCGGAGGCCGCCTCGGGCGAGGCGTGGCCGATGGACAGGCCCGAGGTGCCGCCGGAGAAGCGGCCGTCGGTGACCAGGGCGCAGGCCTTGCCCAGGCCGCGGCCCTTCAGGTACGAGGTCGGGTACAGCATCTCCTGCATGCCCGGGCCGCCCTTGGGGCCCTCGTAGCGGATGACGACGACGTCGCCCTCCTTGACCTGCTGGGTGAGGATCTTCTGGACGGCCTCCTCCTGCGACTCGCAGACGACGGCCGGGCCCTCGAAGGTCCAGATCGACTCGTCGACGCCGGCCGTCTTCACGACGCAGCCGTCCTCCGCCAGGTTGCCCTTGAGGACCGCGAGGCCGCCGTCCGCGGAGTAGGCGTGGGCGACGTCGCGGATGCAGCCGCCCGCGGCGTCCGTGTCCAGGGTGTCCCAGCGCTCGGACTGCGAGAAGGCCTCGGCGGAGCGGACGCAGCCGGGGGCCGCGTGCCACAGTTCGAGGGCTTCCTCGGAGGTCGAGCCGCTGCGGATGTCCCAGGTGTCCAGCCACTCCTTGATGGAGGGGGTGTGGACGGTGGTGACGTCCTCGTTCAGCAGACCGCCGCGGTACAGCTCGCCGAGGATCGCGGGGATGCCGCCGGCGCGGTGCACGTCCTCCATGTAGTACGTCTTCGAGCCCGCGACGTTCGGCGCGACCTTGGCCAGGCAGGGGACGCGGCGCGAGACGGCGTTGATGTGGTCGAGGTTGTAGTCGACCTCGGCCTCCTGCGCGGCCGCCAGCAGGTGCAGGATCGTGTTGGTGGAGCCGCCCATGGCGATGTCGAGCGCCATCGCGTTCTCGAACGCCGCGTGCGTGGCGATGTTGCGCGGCAGGACCGAGGCGTCGTCCTCGCCGTAGTAGCGCTTCGTCAGCTCGACGGCCGTCGCGCCCGCGCGCTCGTACAGCGCCTTGCGGGCGGTGTGCGTGGCGAGCACCGAGCCGTTGCCCGGGAGGCTCAGGCCGATGGCCTCGGTGAGGCAGTTCATCGAGTTGGCGGTGAACATGCCGGAACACGAGCCGCAGGTCGGACAGGCGTTCTCCTCGATACGGAGGATGTCCTCGTCGGAGATCTTGTCGTTGACCGCCTCCGACATGGCGTCGACCAGGTCGAGCGTGCGGACCGTGCCGTCGACCAGGGTGGCGCGGCCGGACTCCATCGGGCCGCCCGAGACGAAGATCGTCGGGATGTTGAGGCGGAGCGCCGCCATCAGCATGCCGGGCGTGATCTTGTCGCAGTTCGAGATGCAGACCAGCGCGTCCGCGCAGTGGGCCTCGACCATGTACTCGACCGAGTCGGCGATCAGGTCGCGCGAGGGCAGGCTGTAGAGCATGCCGCCGTGGCCCATCGCGATGCCGTCGTCGACCGCGATCGTGTTGAACTCACGGGCGATGCCGCCAGCCGCCGTGATGGCGTCGCTCACGATGCGGCCGACCGGCGCCAGGTGCGTGTGGCCGGGCACGAACTCGGTGAACGAGTTGGCGACGGCGATGATCGGCTTCCGGCCGATGTCCGCACCGGGTACACCGGAGGCGCGCATAAGGGCGCGGGCGCCCGCCATGTTGCGGCCGTGGGTGACTGTGCGGGACCTCAGCTCGGGCATCGCCGCTCGCTCCTTCAGTTCGGGCCTGCGGAGCAGGCCTACAGACCTTCAGACCTTCAGACAGAAAAGACTGGTTCACGAGCCTACGCCGCCCCTCCGGGATCCGGACCAGGTGTCCGGATGGCGGGACGGCCGTCTCAGAGATCAGTCCGGATGATCTCTACGGTCCCGTGAGGTGCCGCTGGACCACCGGCGCGAGCCGGGCGATGAGGTCCTCGGCGTCGGCGGACGCCAGCGGCTCCGCCTTGATCACGTAGCGGAGCATCGCCGTCCCCACCAACTGCGCGGCGGCCAGCGAGACCCGTAGCTCGGCCTCCCGCTCGGGCACGTCGAGGCGGCGGGCCAGCCGGGAGAGCAGCTGGGCCGCGATCAGGCGCCGGAAGACGGCGGCCGCGGTCTCGTTGTTGACGGCGGAGCGGACGATGGCGAGCAGCGGGGCCCGGGTGGCCGGGTTCTCCCAGACCCCGAAGATGAAGCGGGTCAGCCGCTCCCCGACCGCTTCGAGCGGCCCGTCCTCCACCGCGGCGGGTGCTTGCAGCGCGGGGGCGAACGCCACCTCGATCGACGCGGCGAAGACCTGTTCCTTGGTGCCGAAGTAGTGGTGCACGAGCGCCGGGTCGACGCCGGCCGCCTTCGCGATGCCGCGTACGGACGTCTTCTCGAAGCCGCGCTCGGCGAACTCCTCGCGGGCCGCGGCGAGGATCAGCTCGCGCGTGGCCGGGCCGGTCTCCGTGCGCGTACGGGGCGGGCGGCCGCGGCGGCGCGGGGGTTCCGGCGTCGGGCTCGGGTCCGGCGTCGGGCTTGGAGTCGGATGCGGGCTCGGGTCCGGGGGCGTCATGGACGCGGCACCCGGACCGCGGAGGCCAGGTGCAGGCGCGTGAAGGCCAGGGCCTCGGCGAGGTCCGCCTCGCGCTCGGCGCTCGACATGGCCCGCCGGGTGTTGACCTCGATCACGACGTGGCCGTCGAAGCCGCCGGTCGCGAGGCGTTCGAGAAGCTCGGCGCAGGGCTGGGTGCCGCGGCCGGGGACCAGGTGCTCGTCCTTGTTGGACCCGTTGCCGTCCGCGAGGTGGACGTGGCCGAGGCGGTCGCCCATGCGGTCGATCATGTGCATCGCGTCGGTGCGGGCGGTCGCCGTGTGGCTGAGATCGACGGTGAAGTGACGGTAGTCGTCCTTCGTGACGTCCCAGTCGGGGGCGTACGCGAGCATCTCGCGGTCCCGGTAGCGCCACGGGTACATGTTCTCAACGGCGAACCGGACGTCCGTCTCGTCCGCCATCCGCCAGATGCCGCCGACGAAGTCGCGGGCGTACTGGCGCTGCCAGCGGAAGGGTGGGTGGACGACGACCGTCGAGGCGCCGAGCCGTTCGGCCGCGCTCTTCGCTCGCTGCAGCTTCGTCCACGGGTCGGTGGACCAGACGCGCTGTGTGATCAGCAGACACGGGGCGTGGACGGCCAGGATCGGGATCTGGTGGTAGTCGCTGAGGCGGCGCAGGGCCTCGATGTCCTGGCTGACGGGGTCGGTCCAGACCATGACCTCGACGCCGTCGTAGCCCAGGCGTGCGGCGATCTCGAAGGCCGTCGCCGTGGACTCCGGATAGACCGAGGCCGTCGACAGGGCGACCTTCGCATCCGGGATGCGCACCACTGGTTCTGCCACGGGGACAGAGTACGGGCCTTCTCGATGGGGTGGGGAGGCGGTCCTTCGGGGGTGGGGGGCGCTTGGCTGGAACCGGGGGTGGGGTGGGCCGGGGTGTGGGGCTTGCTGGGGTACGGCTTGCTGGATGCGGGGCCGGGGGCGCCGGGGCCGGAGTGCGGGGCGTGCTGGGGTGCGGGGCGCACTGAGGTACGAGGCTGCCGGGGTGCGGGGCCGGGGTCCGGGGCGTGCTGGGGTGGGCGGCCTGCCGGGGTGCGGGGCCGGGGCCGGGGTGCGGGTTGTGCGAGCGCTTGCCCCGCGCTGGGGGCCGCCTTGCCCACCCTGCCGCCCTTGGCGGCAGATTGCCCAAGGCGGCGGCGGGGGGGGGCAGCCGGGTTGCCCGAAGCGGCGGCGGGGGGCAGTCGGGTTGCCCGAAGCGGCGATGGAGCGGCCCAGTTACCCGCGGTGGCGGGAGGACGGCGCCGTTGGCCGCGGTGGCGGGAGGGCGGCACCGTCGTCCGCGGCGGGAGGGCGGCACCCTTGTCCGCGGCGGCGGGAGGGCGGCCAGTTACCCGCGGAGGCGAAAGGGTGGCGCCGTTGGTCGCGGTGGTGGGGTCGCGTGGTCAGTTCGGTTGGGGGTGGGGAGGCATGTGGTCCAGGTGGCGGAGGATGACGCCCTCTCGGAGGGCCCAGGGGCAGATTTCCAGGGTTTCCACGCCGAAGAGGTCCATCGCGCCCTCCGCGACCAGCGCCCCGGCGAGCAGCTGGCCCGCGCGGCCCTCCGAGACACCGGGGAGTTCCGAGCGTTCGGTCTCCGTCATCGCGGCGAGCCGCGGCACCCAGTCCTCCAGGGATCTGCGCTTCAACTCCCGCTGGACGTAGAGCCCTTCGGTGGAGCGGGCGGCCCCGGCGAGCCGGGCCAGCTGCTTGAACGTCTTGGACGTGGCGACGACGTGGTCCGGCGCCCCGAACCGGCTGAACTCCCCCACCGTGCGCGCGATCTGCGCCCGCACGTGCCGCCGCAGCGCCTTCACGTCCGCGGGGTCGGCCGGGTCGCCGGGCAGCCAGCCCGCCGTCAGCCGCCCGGCGCCGAGCGGCAGCGACACCGCCGCGTCCGGCTCCTCGTCGATCCCGTACGCGATCTCGAGGGAACCGCCGCCGATGTCGAGGACGAGGAGCTTGCCCGCGGACCAGCCGAACCAGCGGCGGGCCGCCAGGAAGGTGAGCCGGGCCTCCTCCGCACCGCTGAGCACCCGCAGTTCGACGCCGGTCTCGTCCTTGACGCGGGACAGCACGTCATCCGCGTTGGTCGCCTCGCGCACCGCCGACGTGGCGAACGGCAGCAGGTCCTCGACGCCCTTGTCCTCGGCGGCCTCCAGGGCGCCTCTGACCGTGCCGACGAGGCGCTCCACCCCGTCGGGGCCGATCGCGCCGCGCTCGTCGAGGAGTTGGGCCAGCCGCAGCTCCGCCTTGTGCGAGTGCGCGGGCAGCGGCCGGGCACCCGGGTGCGCGTCCACCACCAGCAGATGGACCGTATTCGAACCCACGTCGAGGACACCGAGTCTCATGTACGGAACGCTACTGCGCCCGTGAGGTCCCCTGGCAGGGAAGGTCCGACCGAACTCCTCCGCGCGCTTACTCTGGAACGGTGCCAAAGACGAAAAAGGCCAAGGCCGACAAAAGCGGTAAGAGTGAGAAGAAGGCCAAGTCGGCACTGCTGAAGCAGGGCCAGGACTTGAAGCAGGACGAGAAGGCCATCGACTTCCCGCGTGCCTGGGTCGAGTTCCCCGATCCGGCCGACGACGAGCAGGTCTTCCGCTGTGATCTGACATGGCTGACCTCTCGTTGGTCGTGCATCTTCGGCAGTGGCTGCCAGGGCATCCAGGCGGGACGCGCGGACGACGGCTGCTGCACGCTGGGCGCCCACTTCTCGGACGAGGACGACGAGAAGCGCGTGGCCGGGTTCGTGGCCCGGCTCACTCCCGACATCTGGCAGCACCACGACGTCGGCACGGAGACCGGCTGGGTGTCGAAGGACGAGGACGGCGAGCGGCAGACCCGCCCGTACAACGGCTCGTGCATCTTCCAGAACCGCCCGGGCTTCAAGGGCGGCGCGGGCTGCTCGCTGCACATCCTCGCCCTCAAGGAGGGGCGCGAGCCGCTGGAGACGAAGCCGGACGTGTGCTGGCAGCTGCCGGTCCGGCGGACGTACGAGTGGATCGACCGGCCGGACGACACGCGCGTGCTCCAGGTCTCGATCGGCGAGTACGACCGGCGCGGCTGGGGCCCGGGCGGCCACGACCTGCACTGGTGGTGCACGTCGGCGACCTCGGCGCACGGCGCCGGCGACCCGGTGTACGTCTCCTACGGCCCGGAGCTGACCGAGCTGATGGGCGCCGAGGGGTACGCGAAGCTGGTCGAGCTGTGCGAGGAGCGGCTGGCCGCCCTGCCCAAGGGGCTCCCCCTGCTCGCCCCGCACCCGGCGGACCCCGCCTCCTCCTGACCTCACCCGCCCCGGGGCCTCAGGGGGACTGCGTCGGCGCCGTCGAGTCCCCCGGGCCCGGGCTCGCCGTGTCGGACGGAGTGGGCTCGGGCTCGCTCGTCGCCGGGTCGCTCGGCGTCGGGGTGGGGTCCGGGTCGGACGTGCCGGGGTCGCTGGGCGTCGGCGTGGGGTCCGGCTCGGACGGCGATCCCGAGCCGCCGCCCGGATGTCCCGAGCCGTGGCCGGGGCCGGGGTGGTGGTGGCCGCCGCCCGGACGCCGCCCGTAGCCGTCGAGGGAGATGACCGCCCCGGACGGATCGACGGCGATGCGCGCGCTCCAGTGCCCGGCCGGCTCCCGGTCGTGATCGACGTACACCCGGATCGTGCTCGAACCGCCGGGCTTCAGCGTGCCCGACGTCTGGCTCAGCCAGAGCCAGGAGGCGCCGGTCGACGCCGACCAGTGCACGGGCGCGCTGCCGGACGCGGTCAGCGTGATGAGCGTCGCGCCGCCGCTGGGCTGGGCCGTCACGGTGAGCCGGCCGGGGCCCGAACTCGCGCGCGTGGGCGGCGAGATCACCTCCACGGAGACGTCGGGCGAGCGGCTGCCCGCGGTGAAGCGGGGGTCGGGGGTGGTGCTGGCGTTGCCCGCGTTCTCGTAGCCGAATCCGCCGTTCTCCCCGGCTCGCTCGCCGTCCAGGCCGCCCGCGTCCTCGGCCTCGCTGGCGCTCACGGAACGGCCGTCGCTGCCCTCGCCGGTCAGCGGAGCGCCCCGGTAGGCGGCCCACAGGGCGAAGACGGGGGCGGCGACGACGGTCGCGACGACCGTCGTGGTGAGGGCACGCGCGCGCAGCCGGTCGCGGCGGGCCGCACGGTCCTTGGGGTCCATCGGGAAGCCGCGCCGGTCGAAGCGCGGAGCCCGCAGGTGCGCGCCGTGGGCGGCGTGCATCGCGTGGTGCAGGGCGGCGCGCGGGGCCTCGGCGAGCGGCAGCGCGGCGGGGGTGACGGAGGTGCCGGGCCAGGCGCCGGGGACGGCGCGCTCCGCGGTGCGGCGGCAGCGCGGGCAGTCGTCCACATGGCGCACCAGCTCGCGGCGGAGCGCGGCGGACAGCAGCAGCTGGTGGTCGCCTGTGAGGCGGTTGACGCTCGGGCAGGTGCCCGTCTCGACGACGGCGAGGGCGGCGCGGGTGCGCTCGACCTCGCAGGCGGCGACGGAGAGCAGCTCGCGCGTGGCGCCCGGGTCGGAGCCGAGCACGGCGGCGACCTCGGCGGCGGACAGCCGGTGGCGGACCGCGAGCTCCAGCGCCTCGCGCTGCTCGGGGGTGGTACCCGCGGCCTCCGGCCAGGCCAGCAGCGCCAGCTGCTTGCGGCGCTCCTCCTGGAGGAGGCCGTCCTGCGGCGCGTCCGGGGCGCTCGGGGTGTCCGGGGCGGATCCGGCCGCGTGCGCCCGCTGCCTGCGGCGCTTGGCCTCCGCCAGGCGGTGCAGGCAGGACCAGCGGGCCAGCGCGTACAGCCAGGCCCTGCGGTCGCTCTCCGCGTCGGGGCCGCGGGAGCCGCGCCGCTCGGCGAGGGCGAGGGCGTCCCCGAGGGCGGCGATCGCCTCGTCGTGGTCGCACAGGACGGAGAGGCAGTAGGTGAACAGGCCGTCCAGACACGGCTCGTAGCGCGCGGGCGGGCGCTGCTCGGCAGCGCGCGGCACCGGCCGCCTGGCCCCGGCGCGATGCGCCCGGTGTGCGCCGGTGGTGTGTGTCGGGGTTTCCGGCCTGCTGCTTGTCACCTGTGCGACCGTAGGCGGCGGCCAGTGCCCCTTCCGCCCCCTTGAGCACTTTTAATCCTTACGGGTGAAACGATCCCTCAAAAGAGGACAGGAACACCGGATTCCACGCTGACGCCCTGGCGGCCGACTGTCAGTGGCGCCCGCTACGGTTTCGCCCATGGCTGCCCGTACCAAATCCGCGAACAGCGGCAAGCAACGACCGTCGTACCGCTGCACCGAGTGCGGCTGGCAGACGGCCAAGTGGCTGGGCCGCTGCGCCGAGTGCCAGGCCTGGGGGACGATCGAGGAGTACGGCGCCCCGGCGGTGCGCACGACGGCGCCCGGCCGCGTCACCACCTCCGCGCTGCCCATCGGCGAGGTGGACGGCCGGCAGGCCACGGCCCGCACCACCGGCGTGCCCGAGCTGGACCGGGTGCTCGGCGGCGGCCTGGTGCCCGGCGCGGTGGTGCTGCTCGCGGGCGAGCCCGGCGTCGGCAAGTCCACGCTGCTGCTCGACGTCGCCGCGAAGTCGGCGAGCGAGCAGCACAAGACGCTCTATGTGACGGGCGAGGAGTCGGCGTCCCAGGTGCGGATGCGCGCGGACCGCATCCACGCCATCGACGACCATCTGTACCTGGCGGCCGAGACGGACCTGTCCGCCGTCCTCGGCCATCTGGACGCGGTGAAGCCGTCGCTGCTGATCATGGACTCCGTACAGACGGTGGCCTCGCCGGAGATCGACGGGGCGCCGGGCGGCATGGCCCAGGTCCGCGAGGTGGCCGGAGCGCTGATCCGCGCCTCCAAGGACCGCGGCATGTCCACACTCCTCGTGGGCCATGTCACGAAGGAGGGCACGATCGCGGGCCCGCGCCTCCTGGAGCACCTGGTCGACGTGGTGCTGAACTTCGAGGGCGACCGGCACGCGCGCCTGCGCCTGGTCCGCGGCGTCAAGAACCGGTACGGGACGACGGACGAGGTCGGCTGCTTCGAGCTGCACGACGAGGGCATCACGGGCCTGGCCGACCCGAGCGGCCTGTTCCTGACCCGGCGCGACGAGCCGGTGCCGGGCACCTGTCTCACGGTCACCCTGGAGGGCCGCCGCCCGCTGGTCGCCGAGGTGCAGGCGCTCACCGTCGACTCGCAGATCCCCTCTCCCCGGCGCACCACATCGGGCCTGGAGACCTCCCGCGTCTCGATGATGCTGGCGGTGCTCGAACAGCGGGGCAAAATCAGCGCCTTGGGCAAAAGGGACATCTACTCCGCGACGGTCGGCGGTGTGAAGCTCACCGAGCCCGCCGCGGACCTCGCGATCGCGCTGGCGCTGGCCTCCGCGGCGAGCGACACCCCGCTGCCCAAGAACCTGGTGGCGATCGGAGAAGTAGGCCTGGCGGGCGAGGTCAGACGGGTCACGGGCGTGCAGCGGCGGCTCGCCGAGGCGCACCGTCTCGGCTTCACCCACGCCCTCGTACCGGGCGATCCGGGCAAGGTCCCGGCCGGTATGAAGGTCCTGGAAGTCGCCGATATAGGGGACGCCCTGCGGGTGCTGCCGAAGAGCCGTCGGCGAGAGGCCCCACGGGAGACGGAGGACCGCCGGTAGACTTTGCCCAGGTCTCGCCCGTGCGTACGAACGCGACGGACGAAGGCGAAGAACCCCAGGGCACCCCAAAAGCCTGCGATCCGGAGGAGTGCAGTGGCAGCCAACGACCGGGCGACAGCTCCCGGCAAGTCCGGCGGGAGTTCCGGTGCGGACACTCTGATGCGCGCCTCGCTGAGCGCGGTGGCGCCCGGTACGGCCCTGCGCGACGGCCTGGAGCGCATCCTCCGGGGGAACACCGGAGGTCTCATCGTCCTCGGCTCCGACCGGACGGTCGAGTCGATGTGCACCGGCGGTTTCGTCCTGGACGTGGAGTTCAGCGCCACGCGCCTGCGCGAGCTGTGCAAGCTGGACGGCGGCATCGTGGTCTCCTCCGACCTCAGCAAGATCCTGCGGGCCGGTGTGCAGCTGGTGCCGGATCCGACGATCCCCACCGAGGAGACCGGCACCCGGCACCGCACCGCCGACCGCGTCAGCAAGCAGGTCGGCTTCCCGGTGGTCTCCGTGTCCCAGTCGATGCGGCTGATCGCGCTGTACGTGGACGGGCAGCGGCGGGTCCTGGAGGACTCGGCGGCGATCCTGTCCCGGGCGAACCAGGCCCTGGCGACCCTGGAGCGCTACAAGCTCCGGCTCGACGAGGTGGCGGGCACGCTCTCCGCCCTGGAGATCGAGGACCTGGTCACGGTCCGGGACGTCACCGCGGTCGCGCAGCGCCTGGAGATGGTGCGCCGCATCGCCACGGAGATCGCCGAGTACGTGGTGGAGCTGGGCACCGACGGCCGCCTGCTGGCGCTCCAGCTCGACGAGTTGATCGCGGGCGTGGAGCCCGAGCGGGAGCTCGTCGTACGGGACTATGTGCCCGAGCCGACCGCCAAGCGCTCCCGCACGGTCGACGAGGCGCTCTCGGAGCTGGACTCGCTGCACCACGGCGAGCTGCTCGAACTGCCCATCGTGGCGCGAGCGCTGGGGTACACGGGGTCTCCGGAGGCGCTGGACTCGGCGGTCTCGCCGCGCGGGTTCCGGCTCCTGGCCAAGGTGCCGCGGCTGCCCGGGGCCATCATCGACCGTCTCGTGGACCACTTCGGCGGGCTGCAGAAGCTGCTCGCCGCCAGTGTCGACGACCTCCAGACCGTGGACGGGGTCGGGGAGGCGCGGGCCCGCAGCGTGCGCGAGGGGCTTTCGCGGCTCGCGGAGTCTTCGATCCTGGAGCGGTACGTGTAGCTCCGCCGGCTGGGCGGGGGCCTGGTTCAGGGGGCCTTTTCACGGCTGACGGCCGGTGGCCGCTTCTCGCGCGGTTCCCCGCGCCCCTAGTCGTCCTTCAGGACGAACGACGTCTGGGTGCCCGTCAGTTGAGGGGCCTTCACCTCCACCAGGTAGGTGCCCGCCGTCGCCGTGCCCGCCGCCGGGGTCGCGCACTGCGGGGCGCTCGGGCGGCGGTCCCAGGTGAGGGTGTGGGTGACCTTGCCGCCGGCCGGGACGCGGAGCAGCAGGCCCCCGGCGTTGCCGGACGGGCAGTCCTTCGACGACCAGAACTCCTTGTCGCCGTCCGCCTTGGTGATCGTCACGACCGCCGTGCGCGGGCCGAGATCGACCTTGCAGGACGTGTCCGTGGAGTTCTTCGCGGCCAGCTCGATCCGCGGCTTCTCCCCGGGCGCGTACGAGTTGTGGAGGCTGCGCACCGACAGGGTCACGCCGCCCGCCGTGCAGTCGGGCAGTTTGGAACCGGCCGGGACCTGGTCGCCCGAGGCCGTACCGCCGCCGCTGCCCGCGCCGTCGCCGCCCGCCGAGTCGCCCGAGCCGTCGCCGGAACCACTGCCCGATCCGCTGCCGCCGGAGCCGCCCGATGTGTCGCGCCCGCCGGGGTGTTGGCTGATCGCGGGGCCGGAGCCGGAGGGGCCGGGCGTGATGGACTCCGTCGGGTGCTTGCCGTTCGCACCCCCCGCTCCGTTGTTCCCGCCTCCGCCGCCCAGGTTGACGATCCAGAGGACCAGCAGCGCGAGCAGCGCCACAAGGGACGCCAGAACTGCCCTCCGGCGCCAGTAGATGGAGGAGGGAAGCGGCCCGATCGGATTGCGCAGAGATCCCACGGCTCAAACCTTACGAGAGATCGGGCGGTTGTCCGGTGTCCACCCGCCGCACCGGACGGCAAGTTTTCAGGATCATCATCATGCCCCCGTCCGGCGCGGACACACGGCGACCCCTGTCTTTCGTCAGGTGGGGGCCGCGACGGCCGCCAGATGTGGCACTCACCTTGTATTGCATACTGTCCGGCACCATGGGAACCATTGACTCCGATCTCTATCGCGACATCCTGCAGTTCGCCCACGACACTCCGTCGTGGTTCCAGCACCTGATGGAGGTGTGGACCGAACTGGGGCTGCTGCTGTTCGCCGTGCTCTTCGTCGTCGCCTGGTGGCGGGCGCGGCGCGGTGATCCGCGGGCCCTCGCCGTCGCGGTGCTCGCTCCGCTGGGCACCGCCGTGGCGTACGTGATCAGCGAGGTGGCCAAGTCGGGGATCGACGAGGACCGGCCCTGCCGGGCGGTGAGCGGGGCGCTGGCACCGCTGATCGACTGCCCCGCCTACGGAGACTGGTCGTTCCCTTCCAATCACTCCACCATCGCCGCGGCGGCGGCCGTGGGGCTCGCGCTGGCCTGGCCGAAGATCGGCTGGCTGACGGTGCCGATGGCGATCATGATGGCGTTCTCCCGGGTCTTCGTGGGGGTGCACTACCCGCACGACGTGGCGGTGGGCCTGCTGCTCGGCACCTTCGTCGCGATCCTCTTCTCGCGGCTGTGCGCGTCGTCGGGGGCGCGGCTCGTCGAAACGATGCGCGGGTCGCGGAACGGTCTGGTGCTGTGGTTCGCGGGACCGGGTCCCGCCAACCGCGCCGCGGGGGCCGGCACGCCGCCGCGCCGCGGGGCGCATCGCCGCTGATCCCGGACATCGTGTGCCGAGCGGGCCTGCTGACGTGACGTCATCTCACGTCAGCAGGCCCGCTTCGTACGCCACGATCGCCGCCTGGACGCGGTTCCTGACCTCCAGGCGGTCCAGGACGGCGCTGACATAGGCCTTCACCGTGCCCTCGACCAGGTGCAGACGCGCGGCGATCTCCGGGTTGGACAGACCGGCGCCGACCAGGCCGAGGACCTCGCGCTCGCGCGGGGTCAGCGCGTCGACGCGCTGCCGGGCGGCGGCCTCGCGGGCCAGCCGGCCGCCGCCGAGACCGTCGATGACGTGCCGGGCCACTCTCGGCGACAGGAACGCGGCGCCGTCCGCCACCGCCCGTACCCCCGCCATCAGTTCGTGCGGGTCGCCGGACTTGAGCAGGAAGCCGGTGGCGCCGCCGCCGAGCGCCCGCGCCACGTACGCGTCCTCGGAGAACGTCGTCAGCATCGCCACCGCCGTGCCCGGCACCGTCGCCGTGATCTCCTGCGCCGCCGCCAGGCCGTCCAGGCGCGGCATGCGGATGTCGAGCAGTGCCACGTCGGGGCGGTGCGCCTGGGCGAGGGCGACCGCCTCGCGGCCGTCGGCGGCCTCCGCGACGACCTCGAAGCCGCCGCCCGCCGCGAGGATCGCGGCGACACCGGCCCGGATCATCGCCTCGTCGTCGGCGAGCAGCACCCGGATCGGTCCGCCGTCGGGCCTGCCGGGGGTGTTCACCGTGCCCATTCGCGCTCCTCTTCCTGTATCTGGTCGGCGGTGCCCGCCCTGGGGATGGCCGTCTTGTCGATGAGTTCACGGCGGGTGCCGCCCGTGGCGAAGCAGAGCCTGAAGTGCTCGACGGGCACGAAGAGTTCACCGCTCGCCCGGTAGTAGCGGCAGTCCGCGCCGGCGGGCGGCGGGGTGGGGGCGCGGTCGACGGGCGGGTCGGTGATCTCGCGCGCGGGCAGCCGGGACCGCGCGTCGGCCAGGGGCGTGCCGAGGCGCAGCTGCGCGTACGCCCGCGGGGTGAGCACGGAGTGCGTCTTGGTGTACGCGTACCAGGTGAACGCCCCGCCGATCAGGACGGTTCCCGCGGCCGCGGCCGCGCCGAACGCGAGTCCCACGCGGCGGCGCGCGGTGCGGCGGGCCTGCGCGAATCCTTCGGGGGCGGCCGTGCCGGGGGCGGCGGGGGCCTTGGAGCCGGGCGCGGGCACGCGGGCCGTGACCCGGAAACCGCCCTCGTGAGGGCCCGCGTCGAACGCGCCGCCGAGCGCGGTGATCCGGGCCCGCAGACCGAGCAGCCCGGTGCCGTTGCCGCGCGCGGGCGGGGTGCGGGGCGGTCGGGTGTTGGTGACGGTGACGACGGTGGCCGTGCCGTCGGGGCGGGCTTCCACGGTGACGGGGGCGCCCGGCGCGTACTTGGCGGCGTTGGTGAGGGCTTCCTGGACGACGCGGTAGGCGGTGCGGTCGGTGGGGGCGACGGCCCCCAGGAGCCTGACCGGGAGGCCAGAGTCCGCGGCCCGCCCGATCAGGTCCGCCACGCTCTCGCCGGCCGGGGAGAGCGGAGCGGGCTCGTCGTCCTCCTCGCGCAGCAGGCCGATGATGCCGTGCAGCCGGTCGGTGGCGTCGGAGGCGGCCGAGCGGAGTTCGGCGGCGGCCGTGCGGTGCTCGTCGGCGAGGCCGGGGGCGACCTGGAGGGCGCCCGCGCGCAGGGCGATCAGGCTGAGTTCATGGCCCAGGGAGTCGTGCATGTCCTGGGCGATCCGGGCCCGTTCGCGCAGCCGGGCCCGGTCGGCGACGATCCGCTGCTCGCGCTCCAGCTGCCCGGCCCTGGCCCAGCCGGCGGCGGTCAGCTCGCGGCGCTGACGCCAGTACCGGCCCACGAGCCAGGGGAACACCGCGCCGAACAGCAGCGTCCCCATGAGCACCAGCCACTCCGCGGCCGGGTCGACCTGCCGGACGGCGATCTTCGCGGTCCCGGCGACGGCGAGCACCGCGAAGACGGCCGGGGCCCAGCGGCGCGAGGAGCCGGGCGGGCGCAAGCCCATGAGGTACGCGAAGACGGCGAGCGCGATCCCGTACGAGAGGGTGAACAGGGACGAGGCGACGACGAGCCCCGGCAGGGCCGAGAGCAGGAAGGCGGTCGCGGGCAGTCTGCGGTGCAGGGCGGTCGCGGCGCCGAGCACCGCGATCCCGGCGAGCTGCCACCAGCCGCTGCCGGGTTCGCTCAGGCGCAGCCGCTCCACGGCGAACACCGGCAGGCACAGCGCCGCCCAGAGCGCGAGGTCCTGGAGGACGGCGACACGGCGTCGGGGGTTCACTCGGTCGACGGTACAAGCGCGGCCGCCGCGGCCGCCCCTGCCGATCGTCAGGTCCTCGCCCCGGCGCGGGTCCGGGCCCGGCGGCCCGGTAACAATCCACGGCCGCCGGGTGACGGCCCGGGCGGCGCCCGCCCCGGGCCCGCCTCCGGTCGTGGCAGGATCGGCGGTGCCATGACTGCGCCCACGAAGACTCCCGAGAACGCACCCGCCGAGCGGACCGATCTTCACGAACCCGTCATCGACTGGTTCTCCGAGCACGCCCGCGACCTGCCCTGGCGTCGCCCAGAAGCCGGCCCGTGGGGCGTGATGGTCAGCGAGTTCATGCTGCAGCAGACCCCGGTGAGCCGGGTCCTGCCGGTCTACGAGCAGTGGCTCGCGCGCTGGCCGCGCCCCGCCGACCTGGCCGAGGAGGCCCCCGGCGAAGCCGTCCGTGCCTGGGGCCGGCTCGGCTATCCGCGCCGCGCCCTGCGGCTGCACGGCGCGGCCGTCGCCATAACGGAACGGCACGGCGGCGACGTACCGACCGGCCACGCCCAGCTGCTCGCCCTGCCGGGCATCGGGGAGTACACGGCCGCCGCGGTCGCCTCGTTCGCGTACGGGCAGCGCCACGCGGTGCTCGACACGAACGTGCGGCGGGTCTTCGCCCGTGCCGTCGCGGGCGTGCAGTACCCGCCGAACGCGACGACCGCCGCCGAGCGGAAGCTGGCCCGCACGCTGCTGCCGGAGCAGGACGACACCGCCGCCAGGTGGGCCGCCGCCTCGATGGAGCTGGGCGCGCTCGTGTGCACGGCGAAGAACGAGGAGTGCCACCGCTGCCCGATCGCCGCGCTGTGCGCGTGGCGGCTCGCCGGGAAGCCCGCGCACGAGGGGCCGCCGCGGCGCGGACAGACGTACGCCGGCACGGACCGTCAGGTCCGGGGCAAGCTGCTCGCCGTGTTGCGGGACGCGGTCGCTCCGGTTCCGCAGGCGGCGCTCGACCGGGTCTGGGACGAGCCGGTGCAGCGGGCCCGGGCGCTGGACGGCCTGGTCAGCGACGGTCTGGTGGAGCCGCTCGCGGGCGGTCTGTACCGGCTTCCGGCGGGCTGAGGGCGGCCCGGCCGGCCGGAGGGTCTCAGACGATTCTCAGCTCCGTTACAGAACCGACGGACAGCCGTGCGTTCGTCGAAGGCTGGAACGGACAGTGCCGTGACAACGCCTCCGTAGCTTCTTCTCATCACCGCACGCGACCAGTGCGGACCACGGGGAGCAAGCGGGAAACGGGAGGCGGTTCATCATGGCGCACGGCGGTGAGGTGCTCGAGTTCGAGGAGTACGTCCGGACGCGGCAGGACGCTCTGCTGCGCAGCGCCCGGCGCCTGGTGCCGGACCCCGTGGACGCCCAGGACCTGCTGCAGACGGCGCTCGTGCGGACGTACGGGCGGTGGGACGGGATAGCGGACAAGCGTCTTGCCGACGCCTATCTGCGCCGCGTCATGATCAATACGCGGACCGAGTGGTGGCGGGCCCGGAAGCTGGAGGAGGTCCCGACCGAGCAGCTTCCGGAGTCGACGATCGACGACTCCACCGAGCAGCACGCGGACCGCGCCCTCCTGATGGACGTCATGAAGGTGCTGGCTCCGAAGCAGCGCAGTGTCGTGGTGCTGCGACACTGGGAGCAGATGTCCACAGAGGAGACGGCCGCCGCCCTCGGAATGTCGGCCGGAACCGTGAAGAGCACGCTGCACCGGGCCCTCGCCCGGCTCCGCGAAGAGCTGGAGAACCGGGACCGGGAGGAACTGGTGGCGGGCGCGCTCGACCGGCGTGAGGAGCGGGAGCGTTGCGCGGCCTAACCGGGTCCGGGGTGGGGCTCCGTGGAGCCTTGGGGAAGATCTTGCGACAGGCCCTTCGGGCGGTGAAGGCGGGGAGACCGGTACTGGCCGGGCTCGCCGCCCTCGGGCTTTTCGCCGGGGCGCTCGTGGCCTGCTCGGCGGGTGGCACCGGCGCCCGCGACGAGGGGCCCGCCCGCACCGAGCCGGCGGGGTCGACCGCGCCGGCCGGCACGGTGAGTCCCGAGCCGGACTCCGCCGCCGCTTCCCCGTCCCCGTCGCCGACCCCCGCGTCGGTGAACGCGGTGCGGCTGGTGAAGAGCGATCCGAAGGTCAGCGCCGACATCAAGCGCGACCTCAAGCCGTGCGTGGCCAAGGAGTACCCGGTCGACGTGAGCTACGGCAACCTGACCGGCGGTACGGCCAACGACATCGTGGTCAACGTGATGACCTGCGGCGATGCCGTCGGCATCGGCACGTACGTGTATCGCGACGACGACGGCTCGTACAAGAATGTCTTCCAGGCCGAGGAACCCCCGGTGTACGCGGAGATCGACCGAGGTGATCTCGTGGTCACCAAGCAGGTGTACGAGAAGGGCGACTCCGTGGCCTCACCGTCGGGCGAGGAGATACTCACGTACCGCTGGAGCGGCGGCCGCTTCACCGAGGTGGAGCGCACGCACAACGACTACAGCCACGCGGTGGACGGGGAGTCGCCGGCGCCCGCGCAGGACGGCTGACGGGCCGGCGGACGGCCTTGACCGGTACGGGAACGGAAGGGACAGCACCAGATGGCTGAGCGCAGGGGCGAGCAGACCCACGTCCTGTTCGTCGAGGACGACGACGTCATCCGCGAGGCCACCCAGCTCGCCCTGGAGCGGGACGGTTTCGTGGTCACCGCGATGCCGGACGGGCTCGCGGGCCTGGAGGCGTTCCGCGCGGACCGGCCCGACATCGCGCTGCTCGACGTCATGGTGCCGGGGCTCGACGGGGTCTCGCTGTGCCGCCGGATCCGGGACGAGTCGACCGTTCCGGTGATCATGCTCTCCGCGCGCGCGGACTCCATCGACGTCGTCCTGGGGCTGGAGGCGGGGGCCGACGACTACGTGACGAAGCCGTTCGACGGGGCGGTGCTCGTGGCCCGGATCCGGGCCGTGCTGCGCCGCTTCGGGCACGCGGGCGGTCCGGCGGCGGGCGGCTCCGGCGGTGCGGAGGCGGCGGACGCCGAGTCCGGTGCCGTGCTGCACTTCGGCGATCTGGAAATCGACACGGAGGGCATGGAGGTGACGAGGGGCGGTACTCCGGTGGCGTTGACACCGACCGAGATGCGGCTGCTCCTGGAGTTCTCCTCGGCGCCCGGCACGGTCCTCTCCCGCGACAAGCTGCTCGAGCGCGTGTGGGACTACGGCTGGGGCGGTGACACCCGCGTCGTCGACGTCCATGTGCAGCGACTGCGCACCAAGATCGGCCAGGACCGGATCGAGACGGTCCGCGGCTTCGGCTACAAACTGAAGGCTTGAGCCGACTCGACGGCACGGGCCGGGCACGACCTGGTGGAACGGGATGGGACAGCAGATATGAGGGGGCCGGCGGGCAGGCCCGGGACGGCGCGGTTGCGGCATCTTCTGCCGCGGCGGCTGCGGCGCAGCCTGCGCAGTGGCGTGCGCTGGAAGATCAGCGTGGCGATCGCGCTGGTCGGTGCGCTGGTGGCGATCGCGCTCAGCCTGGTCGTGCACAACGCGGCACGGGTCTCGATGCTGGACAACGCCCGGGACGTGCAGGACGAGCGGATCCAGTTCGTGCAGCGCCAGTACCAGGCGCGCGGCGGCAATCTGCCGGTCGGCTTCAGGGTCGGCGATCCGGCGCTCCCCGCCGAGCTGCGCGCCAAGGTGCTCGACGGCCGCCGCGCCACCTATGTGTCCGAGCCGTCCGACGGGGTGCCGGACATCTGGGCCGCGGTGCCGCTCGCCAACGGCGACATCCTCTCGGTGCACACCCGTTTCACCGATCGCAGCGCGACCGTGATGAAGGACCTCGACCAGGCGCTGATCATCGGCTCCATCGCGGTCGTCTTCGGCGGCAGCGCGCTCGGCGTCCTGATCGGCGGCCAGCTCTCGCGGCGGCTGCGCAAGGCGGCCAGCGCGGCCCGGGACGTCGCCCAGGGGCAGACGCACGTCCGCGTACGGGATGCCATCGGCGGGGTCGTGCGGGACGAGACCGATGACCTCGCGCAGGCCGTGGACGCCATGGCCGACGCGCTCAAGCAGCGTCTGGAGGCCGAGCGCCGGGTCACCGCGGACATCGCGCACGAGCTGCGCACCCCGGTCACCGGGCTGCTCACCGCCGCCGAGCTGCTGCCGCCCGGGCGGCCGAGCGAGCTGGTCAAGGACCGGGCGCAGGCGATGCGCACGCTCGTCGAGGACGTGCTGGAGGTGGCCCGGCTGGACAGTTCGGCGGAGCGGGCCGAGCTGCAGGACATCATGCTGGGCGAGTTCGTGAGCCGCCGGGTCGCGGCCCGTGCCTTCGACGGCATCACGGTCAGCGTCATACACGAGTCCGAGGTGACGACGGATCCACGCCGTCTCGAGCGCATCCTGTTCAACCTGCTGGCGAACGCCGCCAAGCACGCGCGGCCGCCGATAGAGGTCAGCGTGGAGGGCCGGGTGATCCGGGTCCGCGACCACGGGCCCGGGTTCCCCGAGGACCTGCTGGAGGAGGGGCCGAGCCGGTTCCGCACCGGCGCGGCCGACCGTGCCGGGCACGGGCACGGACTCGGGCTGACCATCGCGGCGGGCCAGGCCCAGGTCCTGGGTGCCCGTCTCACGTTCCGCAACGTACGCCCGCCGGGCGCCGATCCCGGTACCCCGGCCGAGGGCGCGGTGGCGGTTCTCTGGCTGCCCGAACACGCCCCGACCAGCACCGGCAGCTTCCCGATGTTCCGCCTGCCCGACAGTTCGTGAGGCGGGTCAGCTCCCCTGCGCGATGAGGGAGTCGGCGAGCCGTACCGCCTCCGCCTCGCCCAGGGGGGCGTGCCCGAGCAGGAACCGGTACCAGAAGACCCCGTAGACCTGATCCACCATCAGATCGAGGTCGCGGTCGGCCGGCAGCTCGCCGCGCCGCTGTCCCCGCTCCAGCACCTCGCGCAGCGCGGTCCGCCGCGCGCCGGTGAACTCCCTCATCAGCTCGGCCAGCCTGGGGTCGTGCGCGGCCTCCCGTACGAGACTGCGCAGGGCCGGGGCGACCGGTGCGCGCTGCGCCCCCTCGAACGTCGCGGCGACCACGGCCCGGAGGTCCGCTCGCAGCGTGCCCGAGTCGGGCACCGGCGCGGCCTGTTCGGCGCGGTCCGTGAGCGCGTCGAGCAGTACCGCGCCCTTCGAGGGCCACCACCGGTACAGCGTCTGCTTGCCGACCCCGGCCTCCTTCGCGATGGCGTCCACGCTCACCGCGGCGCCGTCCGCGTCCGCGAGCAGCCGCAGAGCGGCGTCGAGGACGGCACGGCGTGCTTCCTCGTTGCGCCGTCGTCCGGTGTGGGCCCGCTGTTCCCCGGTCATCCGTTCGCTCCTCTCGGCTCAGCTTCGGCAGGCTCCCGAAACAGCTTGACGAGACTATCAGTCTCGACAATACTCACTTTATCGAGACCGCCGGTCTCGTCAAGGATTGAGTCCCAGGGAAAACGAGGACAGGGTCACCATGGCTTCTTCAGCACCCTCCACCACTCCCACCCCGCACGTCGTCGTCATGGGCGGCAGCTCCGGCATCGGCGAGGCCACGGCCGCCCTGTTCGCCGCCGACGGCGCCGCGGTGACCATCACCGGCCGCGACCGGGCCAAGCTCGACGAGGCGGCCGCCCGCATCGGCGGCAAGACGACGACGCACCGCATGGACGCCACCGACCAGGGCGACATCGACGCCTTCTTCACCCCGCTCTCGCTGACCGCACCGATCGACCACCTGGTCGTCGCGGTCAGCGGGGCGGCGGGCAGCGGCCCCTTCGCCGAGCTCGACCTCGACGACCTGGCGCACGGCTTCGACGCCAAGTTCTGGCCGCACCTGCGCATCCTGAAGGCGGCGCTGCCGCACCTGACGGAGCGCGCGTCGGTCACCCTGATCACCGCCGCCTCGGCCCGCGCCGCCTTCCCCGGCACCTCGGGCCTGGCCGCGATCAACGGCGCGCTGGAGGCGATGATCCCGCCGCTCGCCGTCGAGCTCGCCCCGCGCCGCGTCAACGCCGTCTCCCCCGGCGTCATCGACACCCCCTGGTGGAGCCGGGTCCCCGAGGAGCAGCGCAAGGAGCTGTTCGCGGGACTCGCGGCGACGACCCCGGTGAACCGCGTCGGCCGGCCCGAGGAGGTGGCGCAGGCCATCAACTCCCTTGCCACGAACGGCTTCATCACGGGTGTGGTGCTCGACTGCACCGGTGGGGCGAACCTGCCGACGGGCCGCTGAGCCCGGCTCTTCCGGGCTAATCTCGCGGCCATGACAGCACCGCATCCGGCCGAGCAGCCGCCTGCCATATCCGAACTGCCGCCCGCCACCGGCGAGTTGCCGCGCCGAGTCACCTGGTTCGAGCTCTTCGGGGATCTGGTCTTCGTCGCCGCGGTCGGCCAGGCCACCCACCGGATCGCCGGACATCCGGACGCGGCGTCGATCGCCGCGGCGGCGGCCCTGTTCGTACCGCTGTGGTGGACCTGGGTGCTCTACGCGGTCCACGCCAACCGCGCGGACCGCGACCGTACCGCCCAGCGCCTGATCACCACGGCCGGTCTCGCCGCGGTGAGCGGCATGGCCGTCCACCTCGGCGCGGTCGGCCACGCCGACGGCGCCGACACCGGATTCGTCGTCTCCTACCTGTGCGCACGCGCCGGCGTCGCCGCGCTGTACGCCTGGGACCTGCGCCACGAACCCCGGCTGCGCCGCATCGTGATGACGTACACGACCGGCTCGGCCGTCACCGCGACGGTCTGGCTGACGGCCACGCTCGCGCTCGACGGGACGGCCCGGTACGTCATGTGGGGCGTCGCCATGGCGGGCGAACTGCTGCTGCCGCTGCTCGCCGGGCGGCGCCTGGCCGACAGCCCGAGCCACGCGGAGCATCTGCGGGAACGGTTCGGCCTGTTCACCATCATCGTCCTGGGCGAGTCGGTGCTCGGCTACACCAACGGCCTGGTCGCGGCCCACACGGCGCCCGCGGCCACACTCCGCGGGGCGGCGGCGTTCGCGCTCACGGCCGGCCTCTGGTGGTCGTACTTCAGCGCGTCGGGCACCCGTCCCGGCGCCCACGAGCAACTCGCCGCGGGAGGACGGCAGATGCACGGCTTCGTCTTCGGGCATCTGCCCGTGCAGTTGGGCCTCGCGGTCACCGGCGGCGCGGTCGGCGCGGCGGTGGCGACCACCGCCGGGCATCTGAACGCCCCGCTGGCGGCGTGCGTCCTGGGCGGCACGGCCCTGTTCCTCACGGCGACGGCCTCGGTGCGGGCGGCCTTCACCGGCGTACGGGAATCAGTGGTCCTGATCCGTCTGGCCACGGCGACGGCGACCTTGTGCCTGCTTCCTCTGGCGCCGCGTCTGCCGGTGGCGGCGACGTTGGCGCTCCCGGCCGCGCTGCTGGCGGCATCGGTGTGGGCGGAGACCCCCGGCCATGGACGCCGGGTCGCGGAAGCGGTCTGAAGCGGAAGCGCTCTGAAGGGGAAGCGGTCCGACGGGGGCGGGGCTCAAACAGCCCCGCCCCCGTCGGAACTCAAACCGCCTCCACCACGGCGTCCCCCGCGACGGCGGCGCCCTGCTCCTTGTCGGCAGGACCGGCCCCGCGCAGCGCGACCTCCTTGACGAACACGGCCGCGATCAGCGCCACGACAGCCACCACGGACCCGAGCAGGAACGCCACATGCGTCCCGGACGACACCGCGAACTCGTAGGCCTCCCGCACCGGCGCCGGCAGCTTGGCGAGACTGGCGGCGTCCAGCTGCGCCGACTGCTCGGTCACCTTGCCGCCCAGCGACCCGGCCCGCTCGGCCATGACGTCCTGCACCTTGCTGTTGAACAGCGCGCCCATGATGGCGACACCGAACGACGAACCCAGCGTCCGGAACAGGGTCGTGGACGAGGACGCGACGCCCATGTCCTTCATCTCGACGCTGTTCTGCGCGACGAGCATGGTGATCTGCATCAGGCAGCCCATACCGGCACCGAGCACCGCCATGTAGACGCCGGACATGAACCGCGAGGTGTCGGTGTCCATCTGCGCGAGCAGGAACAGCCCGCCGATCATCAGCACGCTGCCGACGACCGGGAACACCTTGTACTTGCCGGTGTTGGTGGTGACCCGCCCCGCGACGAGCGAGACGACCATCATCGACAGCAGCATCGGCAGGAGCAGCAGCCCGGAGTTGGTCGCGGACGCGCCCTGCACGGACTGCTGGTAGAGCGGCAGGAAGAGCACCGCGCCGAACATCACGAAACCGGTGATGAAGCCGATCACCGACATCAGGGTGAAGTTGAGGCTGCGGAAGATGTGCAGCGGCAGGATCGGTTCGGCGGCCCTGGTCTGCGAGAACACGAACCCGACGAGCGCGGCGACCCCGAGCCCGATGAGCTCCATGATCACGGCGGAGCCCCACGCGTACTCGCTGCCGCCCCAGGTCGTCACCAGCACGATCGAGGTGATGCCGACGGTCAGCAGCGCGGCGCCGAGATAGTCGATGGAGCCGCCCGACCGCTTCTTCGGCAGATGCAGCACGGCGGTGATCATGACCAGCGCGACGGCGCCGATCGGCAGGTTGATGTAGAAGGTCCAGCGCCAGCCGAGGTGGTCGGTGATGGTGCCGCCGACGAGCGGCCCGCCGATCATGGCGAGCGCCATGACGCCGGCCATCATGCCCTGGTACTTGCCCCGCTCCCGGGGCGGTATGAGGTCGCCGATGATGGCCATCACGCCGACCATCAGACCGCCGGCGCCGAGACCCTGGACCGCCCGGAAGGCGATCAGCTCGGTCATGCCCTGGGCCATGCCGCTGAGCGCGGAGCCGATCAGGAAGATGACGATGGAGGTCAGGAAGGCGCCCTTCCTGCCGTACATGTCCCCGACCTTGCCCCAGATGGGCGTGGAGGCGGCGGTGGCGAGCGTGTACGCCGTGACGACCCACGACAGATGCTCGATGCCGCCGAGGTCACCGACGATCGTCGGCATCGCGGTGCCCACGATCATGTTGTCGAGCATGGCGAGCAGCATGGCGATCATCAGCGCCATCAGCACGACGCGCACACTGCGCGGCTGCGGCTGTTTCACCTGCTCCCCGCTGCCCGCCGCTTTCGCTGTCTGTGCCATGTCCCCCACGCTCCCACTTACTTGCCGACCGGCTAGTTCCCTACAATGGGGAAGGTAGGACGACAACTAGCCGGTCGTCAAGTAAGTTTTCTCCCAAGAGCCGAGAGCCAAGAGCGGGCGAGCAAGGGGCACAGATGGTCACGGGCAGCAGCAAGCCGCAGCAGCGCCGCGGGGACACCCGCCAGCGCATCCAGGACGTGACCCTCGAACTGATCGCCGAGCAGGGCTACGAGAAGACGTCGCTGAGAGAGATCGCCGAGCGTCTGGGCGTCACGAAGGCGGCGCTGTACTACCACTTCAAGACCAAGGAAGACATTCTCGTCAGCCTCTTCAGCGATCTGGTGACGCCGATCGACGAGCTGATCGCCTGGGCCAAGGAGCAGCCGCACCCCGTCCCCCTGGAGACCAAGCGGGAGATCCTCACCCGCTACGGCCGGGAGCTGCACAAGGCGGCGCCGCTCTTCCGCTTCATGCAGGAGAACCAGGCGCAGGTGCGCGAGCTGAGCATCGGCGAGAACTTCAAGGACCGGATGCACGACCTGCTCGCCCAGCTGCTCCCCGAGGAGGTCTCGCTGACCGACCGGGTGCGCTGCTTCAGCGCGCTGTTCTCCATGCACGCCGGGATGTTCGTCCTCAAGGACGTCGAAGGCGACCCCGAGGAGAAGCGTCTCGCCATCCTCGAGGTCGCCACGGACCTGGTCACCCAGGCCCACAAGGGCTGAGGGCCCGTCGCGTCAGACGGTCACGCCCTGCGCCTTGAGGAAGGCGACGGGGTTGACCGCGGAGCCGTAGTTCGGCGTCGTGCGGATCTCGAAGTGCAGGTGCGGGCCGCTGGAGTTGCCGGTGCTGCCGGACAGCGCGATGTGCTGGCCCGTCGAGACCGACTGACCGACGTGCACGTCGACCCGGGACAGGTGCGCGTACTGGGAGTACGTGCCGTTGCCGTGCTTGATCACGATGGCGTTGCCGTACGCGGGGCCGTCACCGGCGCCGTTGCCGCCGGTCTTGACGACGGTGCCGCCGTGCGCGGCCACGACCGAGGTACCGGTCGGGACGGCGAAGTCCTGGCCGGAGTGGTGGCCGGTGGCCCACATGCTGCCGCCCTGCGCGTAGCCCGCGGAGAGGGTGTAGTGGGCGACCGGGTCGACCCAGGAGGCGGCCTTCTTGGCGGCGGCCTGCTTCACGGAGGTGGCGGCCTTGGCCTGCGCGGCGGCCTGGGCCTTGACGGAGGCGGCGGCCCCGCTCGGCAGGGCGGCGGCCTGCCCGTCGGCGGCGACCGCGGCCCCGGCGCCCAGCGCCGCCGTCATTCCGAGGCCTGCGGCCACGACGGCGGCACGGCTGCGGAGCTTCGACGTACCGGAACGGAGGGACTGGGTGCGCTTCGACATGGAGGGAGACCTTGCTTCGGGGACGTGGGGAGACCCGGCGCACCGCTTGGTGCCACCGGGTCGGCCATCCCTGTGTAACCCGCTCCCCCGACCCCGCCCAAAAGCCTCATCTACTACCCACACTCGTACAACTGCCACAAAACGTTGATCCCTTGACAGTGGTCGATCTTCGCCCGAAATTCGTCCGACTTATCCCCCGATCTCATGTTTAAGGCCTCTTCACGAGCGCACCCCCAGGCCCCACGGCCACCTCCACCCCGCCGTTCCAATGAAACGGACAATTCACCCGAACCCGTCGACGGTGTAACAACCACCCCACACCCCCGCCGATCTCCTACCGTCCCTAGTACGCCCTTGTGACCCTGTGCGTCATGTCACCGAAGGGCAAGATCGAACCTCGCGCGAGTGTGATCGGGGCTACGCTCCCGAGCCATGGATCCCGCTGTGCTCGGCACCCGGCTGGCATCGAGCGCGCTCGTCCCCGCGCTCCGGAAGCTGATCGTCCAGGAGGGCCCGGGAGCCGGCCTCACCGACCGGCCCGTCCGCCTCTCGGGGCTGGTCTCGTTCCGCGGCGAGAAGCGCGCCCTCACCGGCGACGACCTGCTCCGCCTCGCCCGCCGGACGGTGACGGCGGCGCTCGACGGCCCGGGCGAACCGCCGTTCCCCGCCGCCGAGACCGAGGCGGTCGCGCACGCGCTGGCCGACACCCTGCACGCACTCGGCGACCTCGCCATGGACGACGTACAGGCCGTGCACCTGGGCCACTCCGCGCTGGCCCGGGCCCTGCGCCGCGCCGCCCCCGACCCCGGCCTGTCGGCCGACGCGGACCACTTCCTCGACACGGTCACCGGGTGGGCGTGCGAGCACATCCTGCAGTTCTTCACCCAGCGGTCGACGTTCGTCGCGCGCACCCTCGTCGAGCAGAGCCGCGGCCAGCGCGAGCTCCTCGCCAGGACGGACGAGCTGATCCGCCGCACCCCGCCCGCCGACGCCCCGGACACCGCCTTCGAGCGGCGCTACCTCTCCTACGTGGCCGACCACCACCGGCACCTCACCATCTACGGCATCGATCTGCGGGACGCGCCCGAGCGCTGGCCGCTGGAGGTGGCCTATCTGAGTCTGGAGGCGACGACCGGGATCCCGTACCGGGAGGCGCCCTACATCGGTCACCAGGAGGAGTCCTCGACGCGGATCCGCGCCGAGGACGCGTTCGACGACGATCACGACCGGGTGCTGCTGCGCGGCGAGGCGGGCTCCGGCAAGACGACGCTGCTCCAGTGGCTGGCGGTCACCGCGACCGACCACGTCCCCTTCGTCCTCCCGCTGCGCACCCTCGTCCGCGCCGCGGCACTGCCCGCCCCCGCCGCCTTCCTCTCCTCGGTCGGCTGCCCGCTGACCGCGCCCGACGGCTGGGCCGAGCGGGTCCTCGCCACCGGCCGCGCGCTGGTCCTGGTGGACGGGCTCGACGAGATCCCGGCCGCCGACCGGCACCGCGTCCGCTCCTGGCTGACCTCGCTGATCGACGCGTACGACGGCAACCGCTGGCTGCTCACCTCACGCCCCACCGCGGTCCGCGCCGACTGGCTCGCCGACGCCGGCTTCCGCGAGGTGCTGCTGCCGCCGATGCGCGGCACCGACGTCGCCACCTTCGTGCACCGCTGGCACACAGCCGCCGACGCGGGCGCGTACGAGGGCGCGCTCCTGGACGCGCTGCGCACCAAACGCGACCTGGCCCGGCTCGCCACCAACCCGCTCATGTGCGGCCTGATCTGCGCGCTGCACCGCGAGCGGCGCGGCTATCTGCCCACCGGCCGCAAGGAGTTGTACGACGCGGCCCTGTCGATGCTGCTCACCCGGCGCGACCGGGAACGCGGCATGACCGGCGTCGACCTGGGCGAGGAGGCCCAGCTCGAACTCCTCCAGCACCTCGCCTACGCGCTGATCCTCAGCGGCCGCACGGAGATGAGCCGGGCCGCCGCCGAGGCGGCCCTGGAGCGCCGCCTGCCGTCGGTCGCGTCCGCGTCACCCCTCGGCGACGCGCCGGCGGTCCTCTCCGCCCTGCTGCTGCGCAGCGGTCTGCTGCGCCAACCGGCCGACGGGGTCGTCGACTTCGTGCACCGTACGTTCCAGGACTACCTGGGCGCCCGGCACGCCGTCGAGGAGGGCCACGCGCTGCCGTTCGTCCAGCGCCTCGCCGACGACACGCAGGGCGAGGACGCGATCCGGATGGCGGTGGCCCACGCCCGCCCCGGCGAACGCCCCGCGCTGCTCCACGAGTTGCTCTCCACCGGCACCCCACGCCTGACCCTCCTCGCCCTCGCCTGCCTCGAACACGCGACGACGCTCGCCCCCGAGGTGCGGGCGGAGGTGGAACGGGCGGCCGCCGCCCTGATCCCGCCGCGCACGACCGACGCCGCGAAGCAGTTGGCCGAGGCGGGCCCCTTGGTACTGGAGCTGCTGCCCGGCCCGGAGGGGCTGAGCGACGAGGAGGCCCACGGGGTGACTATCGCTGCTTCGATCCTGGGCTCACGGGAGCCGGTGGGGGCGCTGGGGGTGCTGCGGCGGTTCCGTGGACACAGCTCGCTCGATGTGCGGCGGCAGCTCGTCGGCACCTGGTCCCGGTTCGACGCCCAGGAGTTCGCCGACGAGGTGCTGGCCCATGTGGACACCGAGGAGCTGGTGCTCCGGGCCGAGACACCCGGGGAGATCGCCGCCCTGCGCACGCTGCCGCCCTGCGCCGAGCTGGCGCTGCGGGGAGCACACCGGCCGGACACCCTGATCTCCGCGATTCCCGCCCCTGCGGCCGTGACCTACCTCTCCGTCCGCAGCAACCCGTACCTGCACGACCTGGGCGTCCTCACGGCGTTCCCGTCGCTGAAGAGCCTGTGGGTCGAGGAGTGCCCGCAAGCGGTGGGTCTCGGCCGGCTGGCCGGGCTGCGACTTGACCGGCTCGGGCTGGCGCGCTGCCGCGACCTCGAAGGGCTGGAGCGCCTGGACACCCTCACCGGACTGTCCGTGCTCGACTTCCCGCTGCCGGGCACGTCGCTCGCCGACAGCCTGTCGCCGGACGCGCCCCTGGAGTTCCTCTTCCTGGGACGGCACTCGACGGACGGAACGGGGCTGCGCGGCCTGCACCACTGGCCCACGCTGACCCGGCTCAGCCTGGGGCCGGTCACCACGGCGCCCACACCGGAGGACTGGGAGAGGGTCGCCGCGCTTCCGGCTCTGACCAGCCTCTACCTGAACAGTGTCTTCTTCCGCGACCATCAGGCGTCGCTGCGGACGCTGCCCGAACTGCCCAGGGTCACGACCGTCGTCCTGAGCGATGTGCACGGCGACGAGGACATCCGCGTACTGTCCGGGCGCCTGCCTCAGGTGCGGGAGCTGCACCTGCTGGCCGCCGCGGGCGCGCAGCTCACCCCGCGCCGGTACACGCCGGCCTTCCCCGGCGCAGAGGTACGGGTCTTCCCGCGCTGACCCACCCCCGGACACACGAGAAGGGGGCCGGTGCTTCTCAGCACCGGCCCCCTTCTCACTGGCTCACCCCGGAGGGGCTACGCCTCCTTGCTCAAGTTCGGACCGCCACCCGCGGCCGCGTCCTCGATCGGCGGGACGTCGGGCAGGGCCGACTTCTCCTCGCCGCGGAAGGTGAAGGTCTTGTTCTCGCCCTCGCCCTCCGTGTCCACGACCACGATGTGGCCGGGGCGCAGCTCGCCGAAGAGGATCTTCTCCGAGAGCGTGTCCTCGACCTCGCGCTGGATCGTGCGACGCAGCGGCCGCGCGCCGAGAACCGGGTCGTAACCCTTCTTCGACAGCAGCTCCTTCGCGGACTGGGAGAGCTCGATGCCCATGTCCCGGTCCTTGAGGCGCTCGTCCACCTTGCCGACCATCAGGTCGACGATCTGGAGGATGTCGTCCTGCGTCAGCTGCGGGAAGACGACGACGTCGTCCACACGGTTGAGGAACTCGGGACGGAAGTGCTGCTTGAGCTCGTCCGACACCTTGTTCTTCATGCGCTCGTAGTTGGTCTTCGTGTCACCCGTGGCCGCGAAGCCCAGGTTGAAGCCCTTCGAGATGTCACGGGTTCCAAGGTTGGTCGTCATGATGATGACCGTGTTCTTGAAGTCCACGACGCGGCCCTGGGAGTCGGTCAGGCGACCGTCCTCCAGGATCTGCAGCAGCGAGTTGAAGATGTCCGGGTGGGCCTTCTCCACCTCGTCGAAGAGGACGACGGAGAACGGCTTGCGGCGCACCTTCTCGGTGAGCTGGCCGCCCTCTTCGTAGCCCACGTAGCCGGGGGGCGAACCGAAGAGACGCGAGACCGTGTGCTTCTCGCTGAACTCCGACATGTCGAGGGAGATCAGCGCGTCCTCGTCACCGAAGAGGAACTCGGCCAGGGCCTTCGAGAGCTCCGTCTTACCGACACCGGACGGACCGGCGAAGATGAACGAACCACCCGGGCGCTTCGGGTCCTTCAGACCCGCACGCGTACGACGGATCGCCTTCGAGAGCGCCTTGACGGCGTCCTTCTGGCCGATGACCCGCTTGTGGAGCTCGTCCTCCATGCGCAGCAGACGCGAGGACTCCTCCTCGGTGAGCTTGAAGACGGGAATGCCGGTCGCGGTCGCGAGGACCTCGGCGATCAGCTCGCCGTCGACCTCGGCGACGACGTCCATGTCGCCGGCCTTCCACTCCTTCTCGCGCTTGGCCTTCGCCGCCAGCAGCTGCTTCTCCTTGTCGCGGAGAGACGCCGCCTTCTCGAAGTCCTGGGAGTCGATGGCCGACTCCTTGTCGCGGCGCACGCCCGCGATCTTCTCGTCGAACTCGCGGAGGTCCGGCGGCGCGGTCATCCGGCGGATGCGCATCCGGGAACCGGCCTCGTCGATCAGGTCGATCGCCTTGTCCGGCAGGAAGCGGTCCGAGATGTACCGGTCGGCCAGCGTCGCGGCCTGGACGAGGGCCTCGTCCGTGATCGAGACGCGGTGGTGGGCCTCGTACCGGTCACGGAGACCCTTGAGGATCTCGATCGTGTGCGGCAGCGACGGCTCGGCGACCTGGATCGGCTGGAAGCGGCGCTCGAGGGCCGCGTCCTTCTCCAGGTGCTTGCGGTACTCGTCGAGCGTGGTGGCACCGATGGTCTGGAGCTCACCGCGGGCCAGCATCGGCTTCAGGATCGAAGCCGCGTCGATGGCGCCCTCGGCGGCACCCGCACCCACGAGCGTGTGCAGCTCGTCGATGAACAGGATGATGTCGCCGCGGGTGCGGATCTCCTTGAGGACCTTCTTCAGGCGCTCCTCGAAGTCACCGCGGTAGCGGGAACCGGCGACCAGCGCGCCCAGGTCAAGCGTGTAGAGGTGCTTGTCCTTGAGCGTCTCGGGCACCTCGCCCTTGACGATGGCCTGGGCGAGGCCCTCGACGACGGCGGTCTTGCCGACGCCGGGCTCACCGATCAGGACCGGGTTGTTCTTGGTACGGCGCGACAGGACCTGCATCACGCGCTCGATCTCCTTCTCGCGCCCGATGACCGGGTCGAGCTTGGACTCACGAGCGGCCTGCGTCAGGTTGCGGCCGAACTGGTCGAGGACCAGGGACGTCGAGGGCGTGCCCTCGGCAGGCCCGCCGGCGGTGGCGGTCTCCTTGCCCTGGTAGCCGGAGAGCAGCTGGATGACCTGCTGCCGCACCCGGTTGAGGTCTGCGCCCAGCTTGACCAGGACCTGGGCGGCGACGCCCTCGCCCTCACGGATCAGGCCGAGCAGGATGTGCTCCGTGCCGATGTAGTTGTGGCCCAGCTGAAGGGCCTCGCGGAGCGACAGCTCCAGGACCTTCTTGGCACGGGGGGTGAAGGGGATGTGCCCGGACGGGGCCTGCTGGCCCTGACCGATGATCTCCTCCACCTGCTGGCGGACCGCCTCGAGCGAAATCCCGAGGCTCTCCAGGGCCTTAGCGGCGACACCCTCGCCCTCGTGGATCAAGCCCAGGAGGATGTGCTCGGTGCCGATGTAGTTGTGGTTGAGCATCCGGGCTTCTTCCTGAGCCAGGACGACAACCCGCCGCGCGCGGTCGGTGAACCTCTCGAACATCGTTAATCGCTCCTCAGAGCGGTCAGGCAGTAAGGGGTCGGTCCCCTCCCTGTCCTTCCGCAGCTTAGTCCCGCAAGCGGGGACCGCTCATTCCAACTGCCGACACCCGGCCTTCTTACCGGGGGATCTCCTGCCCCGAACGCCGACATCCTCTCCAACCCGATGGTGCGAGACGATGTTCCCGCAGGCCAAGCGGATAGCCACACCGCCACTACGCCGATGGCGAACGCGGGCTCTCGCGGCCGAGCGTGTCGACCCTCCCACTAGGGATGTCTTACCCGCAGGGACTGACACTCCATGCGGCGCACGCCGGTTCCCTCCGCTACGGGCGAACATCCTTGCCCCGCCGAACACCCCTTTACGCCCCCATTTCGGACACGGAGTGCATTCAACCAACGACCCTGCGTAACTTGCGGGTGCTCCCGGCGGTTGCTCCTGGCATGGTCGCCCCCTTCCCCGCCCCGCGCCGGCCGCTCGACGCCGTGTCCACGGTCCAGCAGTGGTACGAGGACGAGCTGGGCTGGGCCACGGCGTCCGGCCCCGACGGGGTGCGGCTGCGCACGGGCCTGCGCTTCGACGTACTGGAGATTCCGGCCGACGCCGGGTTCCGGATGCTGCACAGGTGCGATCCCCGGTCACCGGTGGCGTTGAACGGGGAAACGATGCAGCTCCTGGTGGCCGCCGGCAGCGCGGACGAGGTGCCGGGGCTGCTCGACTGGCTGGAGTGGGGGGATCTGCCCCTGGACCTCGTCGCCGTCGGGTCGGGCGGATTCATCGACGCGCCGACGCCGCCGGGCCGAACCGGCTCGCAGGAGGCCGCGGCGTGGGTGCGGCCCCCGGAGCCCGGACGCCAGGTGGAGCCGGTGCTGCCGGCCCTGACGAGCCTGTCGGCCGTCTCGACCTGGTCGGTCGCTGGGGGCGGTGGGGGCGCCCCCGATCTCGTACGACTCGTGGACACAGCTGCGACCCACTGTCAGCGGGCCCGGCTGCGCCGCGCACTGCACGTACCGACCCGTCAGCCGTTGGCCTTCTCGTAGGCCTCACGGATGGAGGCGGGGACGCGGCCGCGGTCGTTGACCTCGTAGCCGTTGTCCTTCGCCCACGCGCGGATCTGCGCGGTGTCCTGGTTGCCACCGGACGCGGCGCGCGCCTTGCCCCGGCCACCGGCGGCGCGGCCACCGGTGCGACGGCCACCCTTGACGTACGGGTCGAGGAGACCACGGAGCTTGTCCGCGTTCGCGGTGGTGAGGTCGATCTCGTACGTCTTGCCGTCGAGCGCGAACGTCACGGTCTCGTCCGCCTCGCCGCCGTCGAGGTCATCGACAAGAAGGACCTGAACCTTCTGTGCCACCGGATTTCCTTTCATCGATATCTGAAGGGCCGACCCTGCGACCGCGGCCGCTGATTCGCCGTCCCCTTGTTATATGCAGTACTGCAGTACGTCGGAAAGCAAACCGCTTTTGCCGGAAAAACACAAACCCCTGGCTGAGATCCGGGAGAGATCCGGGAGTTGAAGCTGCCCAGCGCGACCGAAAACATGCGCGTTTCGGACATAGGACCCGGTCCGTTGCCGCTTGCCGGAATATCGGTCCGCGGCGATCACAGATGCAGAAGCATCCGGCTGTTACCCAAGGTGTTCGGTTTCACTCGTTCGAGACCGAGGAACTCCGCGACGCCCTCGTCATAGGAACGCAGCAGCTCGCTGTAGACATCGGTGTCAACCGTATCGACGGGTGTCTCACCGATCTCCACGAAGCCGTGGTTGGCGAAGAACTCGACTTCGAAGGTGAGGCAGAAAACCCTGCGAACACCGATCCAGCGCGCGGTCTGCAGCAGCTTCTCCAGCACCTGATGGCCCACGCCCGATCCCTTGACCAGTGGATTCACCGCGAGAGTGCGGACCTCGGCCAGGTCTTCCCACATGATGTGCAGGGCTCCGCAGCCGACGACCTCGGCGTTGTCGTCGCGTTCGGCGACCCAGAACTCCTGGATGTCCTCGTAAAGCGTCACCGTGGCTTTGTCGAGCAGGATCCCCTGACGGCTGTAGGCGTCGAGGAGTCGGCGGACCTCCGGTACATCCGCGGTGCGGGCCCGGCGTACGGTGACGGCTTTCGGGGCGGAGGATTCGGGGACCGGGACGACTTCGGGGCGCTCTGCTGGCATGTCCGGACGCTATCGCCCGCGCTCCCGAGCCGCTTCTCCGGGTGGCGCGACTTCGGTCGGTACGACTTCGACCGTGGCTTCGGGTACGGCTTGCGGCTCGGCTTCCGGCCCGGCTTCGGGCTGCACGATGCGCATGGCGTCCCTGAGCGCTTCGCGCTGGCGCGGCGACATCATGCCGAAGAAGGCGACGAGGGCGGCGGCGGGGTTGTCGCTCTGCGCCCAAGCGTCGTTCATCAGCGCGGCCGAGTAGGCGGCCCGGGTGGAGACCGCCTCATATCGATAAGCCCGGCCCTCCGCTTCCCGGCGGACCCAGCCCTTCTGATGGAGATTGTCCAAAACGGTCATGACCGTCGTGTAGGCGATGGACCGTTCCTGCTGGAGGTCCTCCAGCACTTCTCTCACCGTCACCGGGCGGTTCCAGTTCCACACCCGTGTCATGACTGTGTCTTCGAGTTCTCCCAAGGGGCGCGGCACGAACAGCACAATAGTGGGAGAAGTCGGCAATTCACCGGCGGACGTGGCGAGAGATCTCGATCAGCGTCAATCAATGCCAAAAGGGGCGCCCACCTGGGCGCCCCTGTCCAGGGCCGGAGCCCGCGGTCAGCCGGCCTCGGGCTGCCGGGCGGCCTCGGCGCGCGCGAGGGCGGCGTCGACGGCCGCGTCCTCCTTGGCCTTCTTGTCGCCGCCCTGCGACTTCACGATCGTCACGATCAGGCCGATGAAGAACGCGGCCATCACTACCGGGGGCACGAGCGCGGAAACGTATTCCATGCCTCCCAGAGTAGCTAGCCCGCGACCAGCCGCTGCGGCGGGGCCGGGGGCTGGGCGGGACGGCGCTTGGGCGGGAAGACCTCGGCCGGGGTCGGCACGGGCCGCTCCGGGTTCGCGGGGCCGGGTCCGGCGGGCCGGTCGGCGGCGGAGAGGCCGCCGGGCAGGGCCAGGAGCCGGGCACGGGAGGCCGGGACGCGGGGGCGGTGCCGTGCCTCGAGGCGGGCGCGCACTCCCTGTTCGGCCAGCGCGCGGCACCGGTCGAGCAGGGCCGCCGCCGTGGCGTTGCCGCGCAGGGCGCGCAGCGCCGCGAGGTCGTCGGCGCCGGGCTGGTGGCCCGCCGCCAGGGCGTCCTGGAGCAGGCTCAGATAGCCGGTGACCGTGCCGGGCAGGGCGGCCCGGTAGCGGTCGAGGTCGGCGAGCAGGAACGCCCGCATGCGGGCGCTCTCGCGGGTGGCCTCGTCGACCGACTCCGCGAGGCGGAGGCATTCCCGGACGTCCGTGTCCGAGGCGGGGCTGGGGTGGAGGGCGAGGGCGAGGGCGCGTCGGAGCACACGCAGCTCTTCTGCGCCGAACGCCATGCCGCCGCGGTTTCCGTAGGGCGTGGGCATGGGGTGACGGTACGACTTATTACGGGCATATCGGGTTAACCGGCAATTCTCCGGCGCGCCATCGCTCCGCTCGGGCCGGAGTCGTCCGGGGTGTCGTTCGGGTGCGGCTCTCGTCGTGGCCGGTCGCGCAGTTCCCCGCGCCCCTGAGCCTCCAGCAGCCAGCCGTCCCTCATGGCGAAGATGCTGGTC
>NZ_JBEYYU010000066.1:0-42610 GCF_040645755.1 Streptomyces sp. NPDC046716 | reverse complement strand
GGCGCCGACGAGGAAGGGGATGGCGCCGAGCAGACCGATGCTCGTGGAGCGCGCAGCGCATGCCTTCAGGGGCGCGGGGAACTGCGCGACCAGCCCCCACCGGCCGGCACCTGGGACGAGACGACGTCGCGGTGCCTGAAGCGCCGCAGGGCCTCCGCGGTGCCGAGGACCAGGAGCACGGCGCCCGCCCCATGCACCGGCCAGTCGCCGAAGCGGACGTACAGGGTCGTGCCGTGGGCCGTCGGGGCCGCGTACACCCGGACCGTGCTCGACGACGTACCGAGCCACGCACCGACCCGCGCCCCGTCGGGCCCGTACACCGCGGAGACCCCGGTCAGCGTGGCGTGCACCATGGGCCGCCCGCTCTCGGCGGCCCGCAACGCCGCCAGCGACGCATGCTGCTCGGGCGCCCAGCTGTGCTGGAACGTCGAGGTCGACGACTGCGCGAGCAGCAGCCGCGCCCCGTCGCGGGTCAGATTGCGGGTCATGTCGGGGAACGCCGACTCGAAGCAGACCAGCGGCCCGAACCGCAGCGCCCCCGCGTCCATGACGACCTGGTGCGTCCCGCGCCTGCGGTCCTCGCCGGCCGCCTTGCCCACCGACGTCGCCCAGCCGAGCAGCGACCGCGCGGGTACGTACTCGCCGAACGGGACCAGGCGCATCTTGTCGTAGCGCGGGCCCGTCGGTCCGTCGGGCCCGATCAGGACCGAACTCTTGTAGATGCCGCGCCCGGCGTCGCCGTCGCCGTCGGACGCGGGGCGGCGCGCGTCCACGTTGACCAGGATGTCCGCGCCGACGTGCCGGGACAGCGCGGCGAGCCGCCGGGCCAGGTCCGGGCGTGCGGCCAGATCGAAGCCGACACTGCTCTCGCCCCAGACGACCAGGTCGACATCGCGCCCGGCGAGCCGGCGGGTGAGGGCCTCCTCCCGGTCGAAGCGGCGCTCGGCGCCGACGATCACCCCGGGCTGCACGACGGCCACACGCGCGGTGCCGTCGGTCTGCGGGCGCGGCGCCCAGGCCGACGCGGCGGTGGTCACCGCGACGGTCGCGACCAGCCCGGCCACCGCCGGGGTGCGGGCGCCGCGCGCGATCACGAGCAGCGTCACCGCGGTGTTCACGACGACCACCAGCAGACTCAGCAGCCACACCCCGCCCACCGAGGCGAGCCGCAGCGCCGGCCCCACCTGCCACTGACTGGCGCCCAGCATCCCCCAGGGGCCGCCCAACCCCTGCCAGGACCTGACCAGTTCGACCATCAGCCACGCAGAGGGCACCGCGACCAGCGCGGCCACCGCCTGCCGCGGTGACGGCCGGCCGTGCAGCAGCCGGTGCAGCAGCCATCCCCAGGGCGCCCACAACGCGCCCAGCAGCGCCGCGAGGACGACCGTGAAGACATGCAGGCTGGGCAGCAGCCAGTGGTGCACCGCCAGCATGAAACCGAGGCCGCCCAGCCAGCCGTCCAGAGCCGCGCGGCGCGGCGTCGGCGCCGAGCGCGCCAGCAGCATCCAGGGGACGAGGGCCGCGTACGCGAACCACCACAGCGCGGGCGCGGGGAACGCGAGCGCGGGCAGCGCGCCCGCCCCGGCCGCCGCGGCCCCCCGCCACCAGGGCGATGTCCCGAGCCGCCGCCACCGTCCCCGCATCCGCCGCGCCTCCCACCTCGTACGACTGCCGCCGTCATCGGTCACGTGCCTTCAGTGTGCGCGTCGGCGGCGATCAACGACAGTGGGCACCGCGCCCGTCTCACACGCCGGTGGCCGACCGCCGCGGAGCACGCCGCCACTTCTCCTGCACGGTCACCCGGTGCATCCGCCAGCCCAGGGACGTACGGACGAGCCCGAACGCGTACCGGCCGCCGCACACGAAGTCCGGGGCCCCACCGTCGTCCGTGCCCGTGAACCGCATGGGGTTGATGTAGTCGGCGCGGACCAGGGCCGTGTCGCCGACGTCCCGGTCCAGGTGGCCGAAGCGCACGCGGCGGTTGACGATCAGGTGCTGGCGCATCGGGAACAGCTCCATGGTGCGGGTCAGCCACTGGGCGATCTCCTCGGCGCCGCCCTCCTCACCGCCCGCCGCCCGGTAGTCGGCGCGGCCGTCCGGCGCGAACAGGGCGCGGTACGCCGCCCAGTCCCCGTCGTCCACGGTCACGGCGTAGTCGGTCACCAACTCGTCGACAGCGAGCCGGTCGAGGACGGTCGCGAGTTCCACACGCTGCGTCATCGGGACAGTTTCGAGCCCCCGGCGCGAACAGCCAAGAGGCGTGCGTCAGCTCGCTGTTACCGTCCCCCCATGTCACCAGAGCCGAACACCGCCCCACCCGGACCCGTCACCGCCGACGACGTCGCGCACGCCGTCCGGATCACCGTCGACGCACTGACCCCCGCGACCGGGGCCGACTGGCACGTCCCGGCCGGGCCGCTGGAGTGGACGTGCTGGGAGACCGCCGAGCACCTCGCCGACGACCTCTTCGCGTACGCGGCCCAGATCGGCTCGACCCGCCCGTCGGCCGACGCGTACGTGACCTTCGGCTTCTCCCGGCGCCGCCCGGAGGGCCCCGCCAACACCGTCACCGCCGACCTGGAGGCGGGCCCGGCCGGACTGCTCGGGGTCCTGGAGGCGTGCGGCGGGCTGCTCGTCGCCGTGGTGCGGGCGACCCCGGCCGACGCCCGCGGCCACCACGTGTTCGGCACCGCCGACCCCGAGGGCTTCGCCGCGATGGGCATCGTCGAGACGCTGCTGCACGCCCACGACATGGCTCTCGGCCTCGGCGTCCCCTTCGAGCCGCCCGCCGGGCTGTGCGCCCGCTCCCTGCACCGGCTCTTCCCCGACACCCCCTCGGACACCGAGCCCTGGCCGACGCTGCTGTGGGCGACCGGACGCGGTGACCTGCCGGGCAGGGAGAGGGTCGGCAAGTGGCGCTGGTACGGTGCGCCTCGCGCGACATGATCACTGCCAGGAGGCTCGATTGACCCGCCCCATCACGCTCGTCACCGGCGGCAGCCGAGGCATCGGCGCCGCCACATCGGTGCGACTCGCCCAGGACGGCCACGACGTCGCCCTGTCCTACGTCCGTGACAAGGACGCCGCCCTGCGCACCGCGGACGCCGTGCGCGCGGCCGGCGCCCGCTGCGTCGTGCTGAGCGGCGACACCTCGCAGGAGGCCGACGTGGAGCGGCTGTTCGACGAGGCGCAGGCCGAACTGGGCCCGCTCACCGGCCTGGTGAACAACGCCGGTGTCACCGGACCGTTCGGCCCGCTCGCCGAGGCACGCACCGAGGACCTGCGCCGGATCGTCGACGTCAACGTCCTCGGTGTCCTGCTGTGCTGCCGCCGCGCCGCCCGCGACATGACGGCGTCCGGCGGCGGCGCCGTCGTGAACGTGTCCTCCGCCGCGGCGACCCTGGGCAGCCCCGGCGACTACGTCCACTACGCCGCGTCCAAGGCCGCCGTCGACACGCTCACCGTCGGCCTGTCCAAGGAGCTCGGCCCGGCCGGTATCCGCGTCAACGCCGTCGCCCCCGGCATCATCGACACCGAGATCCACGCCACGGGCGGCGACCCGGACCGCGCCGAGCGGATGGCGGGCGGTGTGCCGCTGCGCCGGGCGGGCAGGGCCGACGAGATCGCCGCGGCGATCGGCTGGCTGCTCTCCTCGGACGCCGCGTACACGACGGGTACCGTGCTGCGCGTCGCCGGCGGACGCTGACCGGACGGGCCCGGGTCAGGCCGCCTCGACGACCTCGGTCCGCGTGGCCTGGGCCCACTCCGTCACCAGCAGCTCGTACTGCGTGCGCTGCTCGGCCGTGAGCCGTCCGCCCGCGCGCAGCCACAGGCCGCGGATCTGCTCGTTCACTTCCTCGGCAGACCGCGTGGGCTGGGGTACGGCGGATGGCATGTGCCAAGGCTAAGCGCGCGACGACCGAATGTGAACCCTGAGCGAGCGGTCGACCGCGTCAAGTGATCGTTCGTGGTGATGAGTTGGCGATCAGTCGAGCAGTCTCTTGCGGAGCCGGGCGGTCAACTCCTCGTCCATGCCCAGATGTTCGGTCACATATCCCTGCACGCTCCCGAACTGCGCGGACAGGTCCGCGAGGAACAGCCGCATGATCGTCTCCGGCGCGCGGCCGAAGCCGGGCCAGGTCGGCTCGCGGCCCTCGTGCACCGCCTTCCAGTCGGCGAGGAGGCGGTCCCTGGCGCGTTCGGTGAGAGCGAAATCGGCCGCCACATCGTCCTCGTGGACACCGAGCAGGACGAGGACCAGCGCGGCGAGCAGGCCCGTGCGGTCCTTGCCGGACGCGCAGTGGAAGACCAGCGGTTCGTCGGCGGACGCGATCAGGTCGAGGGCCTGCCGCAGCTCGTCGGCGCCGTCGTGGGCGACCTCCAGGTAGCGGTCGGCGAGATGGCGCCACGGGTCGACGTCCGGGTCGATCACCGCCTGGTCGTACGGGCGGTGCTCCACGCTGAGATTGACCCAGCTCTGGCCGGGGATCTCGGGCACCCGGCCGTTCGCGGCGATCTCCCGCGGATAGCGCAGATCGATCACGGTGCGTATGCCGAGGCCCGTGTATCTCTCCCAGTCGGCCCGCACGGCTTCGTTTCCGGGGTCCGGGCTCAGCTTCGACAGCGCGTCGGAGCGGTACAGCCGCCCCCAGCCGACGGTACGGCCGTCGAGGGTGCGATAGCCGCCCAGGTCACGGAAGTTGTGCAGACGGGCGAAGGCGATGTGGCGTGTCATGCAGGTGAGGATACGAGCAGCGACGGCACCACCCGCGTCGACAGCAGGGTCAGGGCGTCCGCGTCCGGTGTGCCCGGCTCGGCCGTGTAGACCATGACGCGCAGGTCGTCGCCCGCGACCGTCAGGATGTCGCAGTCCAGGGCGAGCGGGCCGACCTGCGGGTGATCGACCGTCTTGCGGGCCGCCTCGTGCCGGCCCACCGACCCCGCGTCCCACAGCGCGGCGAACCGCGGGCTGCCGGCGCGCACCTCGGAGATCAGCGCGGACAGCTCCGGGTCGGCCGGATAGCGGCTCGCGGTCGCCCGCAGGTCCGCGACGAGGGCGGACTCCATCGCCCGCCGCTCCCCGTCGCTCAGCCGCACCCGGCCGGGCGGGCCGAGGAACGTCCACCAGACACCGTTGCTCCGGTGGTCGCGCCACTGCGGGCGCTCCCCGAGCAGTGCCGTGTACAGCGGGTTCGCGAGCAGCAGCGTCCACGCGGCGTCGAAGACCGCGACCGGCGTCCCGGCGAGCCGCTCCAGGAGCCGGTGCACACTCGGCGTGAGCGTGCCGGGGACCCGGTCGCGGCCGGGCGGCACGAGCCCCGCGAGCCGGAACAGGTGCTCGCGCTCGGCGCCGGACAGCCGCAGCGCGCGGGCCAGCGCCGCGACGACCTGGTCCGAGGGGTGAGTGGCCCGGCCCTGCTCGAGACGGGTGACGTAGTCCGCGGAGATCCCGGCCAGCAGCGCCAGCTCCTCGCGGCGCAGCCCGGCGGCCCGCCGCTGCCCCACCGGAGTGAGCCCGGCCGACTCGGGCCGGACCCGGTCCCGCCAGCGCCGGACGGTGTCCCCGAACTCGTTGCTCATGCCCCCACTCTGCCCCCTCGGGCCCGGATCTTCCTGGTACCGGCAGTCCCAGGAAGACGGGACGGCTGGCAGGGCGCGGGGCTTCGCCGGAGGCTTGACCCATGACCACGACACTCATCACCGGGGCGAACAAGGGCCTCGGCCGCGAAACCGCCCGCCGTCTGATCGAAGCCGGCCACACCGTCTACGTCGGCAGCCGCGACGCCGACAAGGGCCGCAGGACCGCCGAGGAGCTGGGCGCCCGGCACGTCGTCATCGACGTCACCGACGAGGACTCCGTCGCCGCCGCCGCGGCCACGATCGGGGCGGCCCACGACGGTGTCCTCGACGTGCTGGTCAACAACGCCGGCATCGAGGGCCGTACCGCCGACAACGGCATCGTCGCCCCCGCCGACGAGACCGTCGACACCCTCCGCCCGCTCTTCGAGACGAACGTCTTCGGCACGCTCCGGGTCACCCACGCCTTCCTGCCGCTGCTGAACCGCTCCGCCGCGCCCGTCATCGTGAACGTGGCCAGCGGTCTCGGCTCGATGGCCCTGATCACCGACCCGGAGGCACCCGCCGGCTTCTACCCGGGCATCGCCTATCCGGCATCCAAGACGGCCGTCAACATGCTCACGGTCCAGTACGCGAAGGCGTTCCCGAACATCCGGGTCAACTCCGTCGAGCCGGGCTTCACCAAGACCGACCTGAACGGCAACTCGGGCGTCCAGACGGTCGAGGAGGGCGCCGAGATCATCGTCCGGACGGCGCTGCTCGGCCCGGACGGGCCGACGGGCGGCTTCTTCGACGCGAAGGGCCCCGTCCCCTGGTGACACAGGCGGCGGCAGAGCTCAGCGGTGGCTGCGGTGCGCCGTCTCCGGCCCCACCTCGCGCAGCAGTTCCAGGGCCTCGAAGGTCTTCGAGCCCGGCGGCGGTGTGAACACCAGCAGCCGCTGGTCCTCCGCCGGCGTCAGCAGCGCCTCCACGTCGAACTCCATCGGCCCGGTCGCGGGATGCAGCACCCGCTTGCGGCCGCTGCGCCGCACCGCCACCTCGTGCAGCTCCCACAGCGCGGTGAACTCCGCCCCGGTGCCGCGCAGCCGGTCCACCAGCGCCATGGCCGCCGCGTCCGCGCCCCGGCGGGCGACCGCGGCCCGCAGATCGGCGACGTGCTCCCGGCCGTGCCGCTCGTGCTCCCGCGCGGGATAGGCCTCCCGCGCGAACGGGTCGGTGAACCAGCGCCAGACCACGTTGCGGTCCGGCTCGGCCACCGTGCAGGTGCAGCCGAACAACGATTCCGCGAGCGCGTTCTGCACCAGGAGATCGCCCAGGTCGCTGAGCAACTGCACCGGTGTGCCGACCAGTTGGTCCATCAGGTGCAGCAGGCCCGGCCGTACGTGCCCGCCCGCCCGGGGCCCGGCCGGCGGCCGCTGTCCGGCCAGCAGGAACACATGGTCGCGCTCGTCCCGGCTCAGTCGCAGCGCCTGCGCGAGCGACGCCAGGATCTGCGGCGAGGGCTGCGGACTGCGGGCCTGTTCGAGGCGCATCAGATAGTCGGCCGACATCCCGGCCAACTGGGACAGTTCCTCGCGGCGCAGGCCCGGGGTGCGGCGGCGCGGACCGGCAGGCAGCCCCACCTCCTCGGGGCGCAGCCGCTCCCGGGAGCGGCGCAGGAAATCGGCGAGTCCGGCCCGGTCCATGCTCATGCCCCCATCCTGCCCCGTGGGGCACCAGGCCAGGACCGGCGGTCCTAGGGAAAGCGGTCCGCTCCTCACGAGGCGGGCCCGGTGCCAGCCTCGACGACATGACGACCTACCGAACCGAAGGCAACGGCCCGGCACTTGTCCTCGTCCACGGCGCGGGCCCCGGCGCGGTCACCTGGAACGCCCTGGTGGACCGCTTCACCGACCGGCACACCGTGATCCTCCCCGACCTGTCCGGCAGCGACCCCGCCCCGGACCCCGGCACTGACCTCACCCTGGAAGGACTCACCGGCGAACTGGCCGCGGTCATCGAGGACCGGGGCGCGGGTCCCGCCGACATCGTCGGGCACTCCCTCGGCGCCGTCGTCGCGCTCTCCCTCGCCGCCACCCGCCCGGATCTGGTGCGCCGCCTGATCCCCGTCGCGGGTTTCGCCCACGCCGCCCAGGACGCGTACGTGCGGACGGTGATGCGGATCTGGCGGGACCTCGTCGACGACAAGGAGACCTTCTCCCGCTTCGCGATGCTCGTCGCCTTCAGCGGCCCGTACCTGAACCGCCTCGCCCCCGACGCGGTCGAGGAACTGGCCGGCGCCTTCCCGCCCGCGGCGGGCCGCGTCCGACAGCTCGACCTCGTCCTCCGCGCCGACCTGCGCCCCCTGCTGCCCCTGATCCAGGCGCCGACCCTGGTGATCGGCTGCGCCGCGGACGCGCTGGTCCCCGTGCGCCACGCGCGCGAGATCCACGCCGGGATCCCCGGCAGTTCCTACGCGGAACTCGACTCGGGGCACGTCATGCGGGCCGAACGCCCGGAGGAATTCGTCTCGTTGGTACGCGGCTTCCTCGGCTAGCCGGTCCGGTCCGCGGCCCCGTCGACGGGGGAGTCCTCGCGCCCGCGCAGGTATCTCTCCAGCTCGCCCGCGCCGGCCAGCATCGCGCGGGCGCGGGCGGACAGCCGGTCGTGCCAGTCGCGCAGGGTGGCCTCCAGCGGCTCGGTGCCGCCCGCCGCGCGCACCTGGCCGATCAGCGGGGCGATCTGCTCCAGCAGATAGCCTCCGCGCCGCAGTTGATGGGCGAGCCGCGCGTCGCGCACATCGGCCGCGTCGTACACGCGGTAGCCGGTGGCCGGGTCGCGGCGCGGGCGCACGAGTCCGGCGCCCTCCCACTTGCGCAGGGTCGCGGGCCGGACGCCCAGCTCCTTCGCGAGGGGCCCGATGTGCCGGACGGCCCGCCCGGGAGCGGCCGCGGGAGCGGGGTCCAGGCCGCGCAGGGCATGCTCCACCGCGTGCAACGTCCGCCGGTCCTCCAGGAGTTGGGCGTGGCTCTCGTCGATGAGCCGCAACGCCTCGTCGGCCGCGCCCTCGTTCACCGCCCGCATGACCGCCGTCGCCGTCGCGTGGCCGTGCCCGGGAACCAGGGCGCGGAACGCGGTCAGCGCCAGCGCGTGCGACGGCGTGTAGGTGCGGTAGCCGTGCGGCGTCCGCTCGGCCGTCGGGAGGATGCCCTCCTCCTCGTAGTTGCGGACCGCCTGCGTCGACAGTCCGTGCTCGCGCGCCAGGTCGACGGGTCTCAGTCGCACCCTCCTTTGAGGCTTTGACTCCACGTATCTCCTGCTCTCCATCGATCGCTCACCGAAAGTCTCCACCGAAGGTTCAAAGATAGCGTTGACGGTATGAAGACCGGGAACTCCGCCATCGCGTCAACCGTCCGTCCCGTCGACGCGGCCGCCGTCCTGCGGCTGCTCCCCGCCGACCGCCCCCGGCTCCTCGCCCTGGGCGAGCCGACCCACGGCGAGGACGCGCTCCTCGACCTGCGCAACACGCTCTTCCGGCAGCTCGTCGAGGAAGCGGGCTACCGGACCATCGCCCTCGAGAGCGACTGCCTGCGCGGCCTCGCCGTCGACGACCACGTCAGCGGCGTCGTCACGGGCCGGGACGCGCTCGACGACGTGATGCGGGACGGCTTCAGTCACGGCTTCGGCGCGTCCGCCGCCAACCGTGAACTCGTTTGCTGGATACGGGAGTTCAACGACGGCAGGCCCGCCGCCGACCAGGTGCGCTTCGCCGGTTTCGACGGCCCGCTGGAGATCACCGGGGCCGAGAGCCCGCGCCGGGCCCTCACCGCGCTCCACACCTTCCTCGCGGAGCACGCGGAGCACGGAGACCAGTCGGGTGCCGACCTGCTCCCGTGCACGGCCCGCACCCTCGACGAGCTGCTCGGCGCCGACGACCGGTGGACCGAGCCCGCCGCGATGCGGGACCCGGCCCGTTCGGTGGGCCGGTCGCCCGACGCGTTCCGGCTGCGGCTGCTCGCCGACGATCTGCTGGCTCTCCTCGACGCGCAGGCCCCGCACCTGATCGCCGCGTCCTCGCGGGAGGCCTGGGACCGGGCCCGCCTGTACGGGCGGACCGCCGTCGGCCTGCTGCGCTACCACGACGGCATGGCGGATCCCTCGCCGAGCCGGATGACCAGGCTGCTCGCCGTACGGGACGTCATGATGGCCGACACCCTCCTCGCCCTCGCCGAGCGCGGCCCGACCCTCGCCTTCGCGCACAACTCCCATCTGCAGCGCCCCCGGAGCACCCTGCGCATGGACGGCCATCCGCCGCTGAACTGGTGGAGCGCGGGCGCGCTCGCGGCGGCCCGGCTGGGGGAGCGGTACGCGTTCGTGGCCACGGCCCTCGGCACGATCCGCCACCGGGGCGTGGACACCCCGCCCCCGGACACGCTCGAAGGTCTCCTGTACGCACTGCCGCACGAGCGCTGCGCCGTCGACCCGTCCGCGCTCGCCGCCCGGCTCGGCGACCCGGCACCGGCGCCCCGCGTCTCGCCGTGGTTCGGCTACGCCCCGTTCGACCCGGCCCAACTCGGCGACTGCGACGCCCGCCTGTTCCTGAAGGACCTTCCCCCGCTTCCCCGGTGACGTGCCGCGCCCGGCCCGCCTGCGAGGATGGCCGTATGCCCCTCAGTTTCGAAAAGGTCCCCGCCGGGCTCGTCAGCCTCGCCAAGACCGCCGCCGTGTCCCTGGAGAAGCAGGGCCTGACGGGGACGCGGGCCGCCGTCTATCTCGTGCTCGACCGGTCCGGGAGCATGCGCCGGTACTACAAGAACGGCAGCATGCAGCACCTCGCCGAGCAGGTCCTCGCCCTGTCGGTGAACCTGGACGACGACGGTGTCGTCCCCACCGTCTTCTTCGACAGCGACGCCCACCCCGCCGTCGACATCGGCCTCGACGACTACCAGGGCCGGATCGCCGAACTCCACCGCGCGTACGGGCACATGGGCACCACCGACTACGCCGCCGCCATGGACGCGGTCATCGACCACTACCTCGACAGCGGCGCACGGGACCCGGCGCTCGTCGTGTTCCAGACCGACGGCTCCCCGGACTCCCGGCGCGCCGCCGAGCAGACCCTGTGCAGGGCCGCGAAGCTGCCGCTGTTCTGGCAGTTCATCGGGTACGGTAAGGACAAGTTCGACTTCCTGCGCAAGCTGGACGAACTGGCGGTCCCGGCCCGGCGCGTCGTCGACAACGCCGGGTTCTTCCCGGCGGGCAAGGACCCGAAGCTGATCCCGGACGCGGTGCTGTACGACCGGCTGACGGGAGAGTTCCCGCACTGGCTCCGGGCCGCGACCGCCGCCGGGATCATCACCTGAGCGCGCCCGGGGCCCGCCGGGGACGGCGGAACCTCAGCCGTCGTCGTTGCTCAGCGAGTCGCGTACGCCCTTGACCTTGTCCTCGGCCTTCTCGCGCAGGTTGTCCGTGTCGGCCTTGGCCTGGTCGACCTTGCCCTCGGTCTTCATCCGCTCGTTGCCGGTGGCCTTGCCCAGCATCTCCTTGGCCTTGCCCTTGGCCTTGTCCATGGCGTTGTCGCCCATGACGACTCCTTGATGAGGTGGTTCGGGGTCGTCTGCGACGTTACGGGCGGGTCGTGCGGGCCGCATCCGGAGGACGCGGCCCGTGCTAACCGGCCGACTCGGCGGCGTGCGGGCTCAGCACACCGGCGGTCACCAGCACGATCAGCGCGACGCCCAGCGCGATCCGGTAGTACACGAACGGCATGAAGCTCTTCGTGGAGATGTACTTCATGAGCCACGCGATGATCGCGTAGCCGACGGCGAATGCGATCAGCGTCGCGAACACCGTCGGCCCCCACGACACGTGCCCGCCCTCCGTCGCGTCCTTCAACTCGAAGACACCGGAGGCCAGCACGGCCGGGATGGCGAGGAGGAACGAGTAACGGGCCGCCGACTCACGGGTGTACCCGAGGAAGAGACCGCCGCTGATCGTCGCGCCGGAGCGGGAGACGCCGGGGATCAGGGCCAGCGCCTGGCACAGGCCGTAGATCAGGCCGTCCTTCACCGACAGGTCCTTGAGCTCCTTGCGCGTGCGGACGGCGCGGTGCCGCCCGCCGAGCTCGTCACGGGCGGCGCGCCGGTCCGCGACACCGAGCACCACACCCATCACGATCAGCGTCGCCGCCGTCAGCCGCAGATCGCGGAACGGGCCCTCGATCTGGTCCTTGAGCGTGACGCCGAGGACGCCGATCGGGATCGAGCCGACGATCACCAGCCAGCCCATCTGGGCATCGTGGTCGGCGCGCATCGCCTTGTCCGTCAGTGACCTGAACCACGCCGAGATGATCCGGGCTATGTCCTTGCGGAAGTACAGCACCACGGCCGTCTCCGTACCGAGCTGGGTGATCGCCGTGAAGGCGGCGCCCGGGTCGCTCCAGCCGGCGAAGGCCGCCGTCAGCCGCAGATGGGCGCTGGACGAGACCGGCAGGAACTCCGTGAGCCCCTGGACGAGGCCGAGAATGAATGATTCGAACCAAGACATGGAGAAGTACGCGATCCAGGGGCCGGGGGCGGGACCGGCCGCGGGCGCGCGCCGGACAGGACGGGGAGGTGCCCGTGCCCCCGTCACCACAGGGGCACGGGCACACGCGTGGGGCACGCTAGCCGCCGAAAGTGACGGGCAGGCAAAGCACGCTAGACATCCGAGTCACGCTGGGCCGACAGCAAGGTGTCCCCGGCCGGGGTGCGGAAGTACAGCACCGAGCGCCCGGCCCGCCGGCGGCCCACGAGCCGGGCGTCGGCCAGCACCTTCAGATGACGGCCCACCGAGCCGAGCCCCTGACCGGTCAGCGCCGTCAACTGGGTCGTCGTCAGCGGCTGATCGAGCAGCACCAGGACCCGGGCGCGCGCCGTGCCGAGCAGCGCGGCGAGCCCGTCCGGCGGCGCCACCCGGCCCGCGTCGGCGAGCGCGCCCGCGCAGGGGTACACCACCGCGTACCGGTCCGGCGGCGCGGCCGCGCCGGGCGGTGGCTCCGGCCAGGACACCCAGCCCTGGTGCGGGGTCACCGGCACGAACAGCAGCCGCGCCCCCGAGATGTCCCGCGGCGGATAGTCGTGGGCGTTGATCCGCAGCCGCCCCTCGCCCAGCCAGCGCATCGTCGGCCGCAGCGCGCCGAAGGCCGCGGCCCAGCCGCCGACCGACAGCTCCCTGGTCCGCGCCACGACATCGGCCTCGATGATCCGGCGCCGTCGCGGCCACTCGGGCAGCACCGTCTCCCGCCACACCCAGTCGAGGAGCCGCGCGGCACGCTCCGCCAGGTCGTCGGCGCCCACGAGCGGCGCCGGCAGCGGCCCCGGCCACGACAGCGCCAGATCCGCGCGCACGGTCTCCGACGGTGTGGCCGCGATCCGGGCGAGGCCCTCGTCGAGGTCCAGATCGCAGCACCCGTACGGGGTCGGGGTGAGGAAGTCCGCGTTCCAGACCGTCCCGAACGCGGCGTCCAGGAGCGCCGCCGTCACCGGGTCCGCGGCCAGCCGGGCGCGGTAGGCGGGCAGATGGGCGTCGAGCCAGCGCCGCTCACCGGGGTGGGCGGCCCTCGGGGCGGCGAGCTTCTTCAGGCTCGCCGTCGTCTCCGCGAGCGACGACACCACGAACCGGCTGCCCGCGAGCGTGTCGGCGTCGACCCGCCAGATCCCCATGTCCCCGCCCCACTCGTTTCGCCGTAGCGCGAAACATTAACGTCCGGCCGCCGAACCCCCGCAGCCTCCGTCCATGCGTACCTACCGAGACCTGTTCGCCGCCCCCGAGTTCACCCCGTTCTTCTCCGCCGTCTCGCTCCAGGCCGCCGCCCAGACGGTCGGCGGCCTCGCCCTCGGCTCGCTCGTCTACGCCTCGACGGGCTCACCGCTGCTGTCCGCGCTCGCCATGTTCGGACCCGCGCTCGCCCAGGTCGTCGGCGCGCTCACCCTGCTGTCGGCGGCGGACCGGCTGCCGCCGCGAGCGGTCCTCGCCGGGCTCTCCATCCTCCTCGGCCTGGCCACCCTGCTCCAGACCGTGCCGGGCCTGCCCACCGCCGCCGCGCTCACGCTCGTCCTCCTCCAGGGCGTCCCCTCGGCGCTCGGCGGAGGCGTCCGCTACGGCCTGCTCACCGACATCACCGACAGCACGGGCGGCAACGGCAAGGGCGGCTATCTGCTGGGCCGTTCGGTCCTCAACATCAGCGCCGGCGTCTGCCAGATCACCGGCTACGCGCTCGGCGGCCTCCTGGTCACGGCGCTGTCCCCGCGCGGCACCCTGCTGATCGCCGCCGGGCTGCACGTCCTGTCGGCGGCGGTGGCCCGCTGCGGGCTGACCGCACGCCCCGCCCGCGCCGCGGGCCGCCCCTCCCTCGGCGAGACGATGCGGGGCAACGCCCTGCTGTGGTCCTCGGCCCCGCGCCGCTGCGTCTATCTGGCGCTCTGGGTGCCCAACGGCCTGATCGTCGGCTGCGAGGCCCTCTTCGTCCCGTACGACACCGCGCACGCGGGCATGCTGCTCGCGAGCGCCGCGCTCGGCATGCTCGGCGGCGACATCCTCACGGGCCGCTTCCTGCCCGCGCGCCTGCGGGCCCGCCTCGGCGCCCCGCTCCGGCTGCTGCTCGCCGTGCCCTACCTGCTGTTCGGGGTACGCCCTTCGCTGCCCGTGGCCCTGGCCGCGGTGGCCGTCGCCTCCCTCGGCTTCTCGGCGAGCCTGCTCCTCCAGGAACGCCTCGTGGCGCTCACCCCGGACGAACTCGGCGGCCACGCCCTGGGCTTGCACACGGCGGGGATGCTGACGATGCAGGGGGTGGGGGCCCTGCTGGCGGGCACCCTGGCGCAGTTCGTCTCCCCGGCCGCCGCGATGGTGGTGCTCGCGGTGCTGTCGGTGGCGGTGACGCTGGCCCTCGGGCCCGGGCTGCGCCCCCGGGCTACCGCTCGCGCGGGGGACTCCACTTGTGCCGCTTGAACCAGGCGACCAGCGCGCCCGCGAGCCCCGTCACCGCGATGAAGCCCATCGCGATCAGGAACGCCGGGGAGGTGGGCGCGGACGCCCGGGCGCCCGCCACCACGTAGGCCGCCGTGTTCGGGATCGAGCCGAGCGCGGTGGCCAGCAGGAACGGGGCCCAGCCCATCCGGGACACCGACGCACAGTAGTTCGCCGCCCAGAACGGCACCCCGGGGAAGAGCCGGGCCGCCAGCATCGAGCGGAAGCCGTGCCTGCTGAGCTGGCCGTCCGCGGCCTTCAGCCAGCGGCCCCGCAGCAGCGGACGCAGCGCGTCCTGGCCGAGGACCCGGCCCAGGCCGAAGGAGACACCGGCGCCGACGACCGTCCCGCCGATCGCCCCGAGCAGGCCGAGCTGGGAGCCGAACAGCGCCCCCGCGGCCAGATTGAGCAGCGGTCTCGGCACGAACGCCACCGTGCACAGGCCGTACGCCACGGCGAACGCCACGACCGCGAACGCTCCGGTCAACTGGCGTGGCCAGCCGTCCTGGAGGAGTCTCTGCGGCTCGAAGAGCAGGACGCACGCGGCGGCCGCGGCCAGCAGCACCATCAGGAGTGACAGCCGTGACCAGGGGGAGAACAGCACCCTGGAGCAGCGTGCTGCGAGCCCGGTGGGACGGGCGGGGACGGTGTCGAGCATCCGGGGAGACTAACCGACACACACATAAGATCGCCGTAGGTTGTGTCTCACTTCTCCCACAATGGAGCGTCCCCGGGGAGCAAGCACATGTCCGTCGTTCCGCCGCCCAGCGCCTGGGCCGACACCGTCCTCGACCGGCTGACCACGGTCTACCCGGCCGCCGCCGATCCCGAGCGGGCCGAGCGGATGCGCGCCTACATGAAGGACGTCGCCCCTTTCCTCGGGCTGCCCTCACCTGAACGGCGGGAGCTTTCCCGCACGGTCCTCCAGGGCACCCCGCGCCCCGACGAGTCCGGCCTCACGGCCCTCGCGCTGCGCTGCTGGGCGCTGCCCGAGCGTGAGTACGCGTACTTCGCCGTCGACTGTCTGCGCCGCCACGTCCGCGTGCTGTCGTCGGACTCCTTCCCGGTCGCCCGGCAGCTGATCACCACCGTCCCCTGGTGGGACACCGTCGACCACCTCGCCGCCCACGTGGTGGGCGCGCTCGTCGCCGCCGACCCGCGGCTGACGGCCGCCATGGACGCGTGGATCGAGGACGACGACCTGTGGGTGGCCAGGACCGCCCTCCTCCACCAGCTCCGGTACAAGGACGCGACGGACACCGGCCGGCTGTTCGCGTACTGCCTGCGCCAGGCCGGGCACGGCGACTTCTTCATCCGCAAGGCGATCGGCTGGGCGCTGCGCGAGTACGCGAAGACCGACCCCGGCGCCGTATGGTCCTTCGTCGCCGCCCACCGGGACGTGCTCGCGCCGCTGTCGGTGCGGGAAGCCCTGAAGAACGTAGGACCGTGACCGGCTGAGCAACGCCCGTGCCCGGCGCGGAAAATCGTTCGACGTGCGGCGATCCGTCGGCCATGATCTGCCTCATGTTCCGGCACGCCTTCCTCGCAGCTCCGTCCGCAGTCGCGGACGCTGCTCAGGCTGCCCTCGTCCTCGCGGCAACGCTCGCAGCAGCAGCCGCTGACGGCGCGCGACGCTGACCCTCTCCGGACATTCCGGCGGACCCCGCAGGGGGAGGGTCGGTCCGGTTCAGGGGTCCCCGCCTCCCACAGGAGGCCCTCACTTTTTCTGAAGTTCCGGAAGGGACCACTCAGCCATGCCCAAGACGGCATACGTGCGCACCAAGCCGCACCTGAACATCGGCACCATGGGCCACGTCGACCACGGCAAGACCACCCTGACCGCCGCCATCACCAAGGTCCTCGCCGAGCGCGGCGGGGGCACGTTCGTCCCGTTCGACCGCATCGACAAGGCGCCCGAGGAGGCGCTGCGCGGCATCACCATCAACATCGCGCACGTCGAGTACGAGACCGACACCCGGCACTACGCGCACGTGGACATGCCGGGCCACGCCGACTACGTCAAGAACATGGTCACCGGCGCCGCCCAGCTCGACGGGGCGATCCTCGTCGTCTCCGCGCTCGACGGGATCATGCCGCAGACCGCCGAGCACGTGCTGCTTGCCCGGCAGGTGGGCGTCGACCACATCGTCGTCGCGATCAACAAGGCGGACGCGGGCGACGAGGAGCTGACCGACCTGGTCGAGCTGGAGGTGCGCGAACTGCTCTCCGCGCACGGCTACGGCGGCGACTCCGTGCCCGTGGTGCGGGTGTCCGGGCTCAAGGCGCTCGAAGGCGACCCGCGCTGGACGGCGTCGATCGAGGCGCTGCTCGACGCCGTGGACACGTACGTCCCGATGCCGGAGCGGTACGTGGACGCGCCGTTCCTGCTGTCGGTCGAGAACGTGATGACCATCAGCGGCCGCGGCACCGTCGTCACCGGAGCGGTCGAGCGCGGGCGCGTGCGGGTCGGGGACCGGGTGCGCGTGTACGGGGCGGACGACTCCGCGCAGTCCGCGAAGTCCGCGTCGAACATCGAGACCGTCGTCACCGGCGTCGAGACCTTCGGCAAGCCGATGGACGAGGCGCAGGCCGGGGACAACGTCGCGCTGCTGCTGCGCGGGGTGGCCCGCGACGCGGTCCGGCGCGGGCACGTCGTGGCCGAGCCCGGCAGCGTGCGGCCCGCGCGGCGGTTCACCGCGCAGGTGTACGTCCTGTCGACGGCGGAGGGCGGCCGCAGCACGCCCGTCGCCACCGGCTACCGGCCGCAGTTCTACCTGCGCACCGCGGACGTCGTCGGCGACATCGACCTCGGCGACACGGCCGTGGCGCGGCCCGGCGACACCGTCACCATGACGGTCGAGCTGGGCCGGGCCGTCCCGCTGGAGCCCGGCCTCGGCTTCGCGATCCGCGAGGGCGGGCGGACCGTCGGCGCGGGCACGGTGACGACCGTGGAGCCCGGCGTCTGAGGGCCCACCGGGCCAGGGAGCCCCGACCCCCTCGTCGGGGCTCCCTGGCCCGGCACAATGGGCGGGTGAACGCACCCGACCCCGAGCCGATACCCGTCGTCCGCGCCGTCGACCACGGCACGGCCAGACTCCTGCCCGACGTGGACCGGCGCCGGGCCTGGCTGCTCACCGTCGACGGAGCGCCCCAGTCGTACGTCGATCTCGACGACCCGGCGTACCTGGAGTTCGAGTACGCCCGGCGCCTCGGCCACGTCCTGGACTGCGCCGGGGACGAGGGGGCGCCGCTCGACGCGCTGCACCTCGGCGGCGGCGCCCTGACACTGCCGCGCTACGTCGCGGCCACCCGGCCCGGCTCCCGGCAGCACGTCGTCGAGGCCGACAGCGGGCTGCGGGAACTGGTCGCCGAGCAGGTGCCGCTGCCGGACGGGGGAGCGGGCATCGCCGTGCACGGCGGGGACGCGCGGGCCTGGCTGGAGGCGGCGCCGACGGACAGCGCGGACGTGCTCGTCGCCGACGTGTTCGGCGGCTCCCGGGTGCCGGCCCATCTGACCACCCTGGAGTACGCGCACGAGGCGGACCGGGTGCTGCGACCCGGCGGCACCTACGCGGCGAACCTCGCCGACGGCGCGCCGTTCGCCTTCCTGCGCTCCCAACTGGCGACGTTCTCGGCGGTCTTCCCCCAGGTCGCGCTGATCGCCGAGCCCGCGGTACTGCGCGGGCGCCGCTTCGGCAACGCCGTGCTCGTCGCCTCCCGGGCCGAGCTCGACGTACCGGAGCTGGCCCGCCGCACCGCGCGCGACGCGTTCCCCGCACGGGTGGAGCACGGGACCGCGCTGCGCCGCTTCGTCGGTGACGCACGGCCGGTCGCCGACTCCGACGCGGTGCCGTCGCCCGAGCCGCCCGGCGGCGCCTTCAGCGTGGGATAGGGCTACGGGGTGTCGCGCGCGGGGGCCGCCAACGGCTCGGTCGCGGTCACCGCCGCCGTGGCCGCGCCCGTCACACCCACCGCGGCCGCGTCGTCCGGGCCGGTCGCCGCGACGGTGCCCGCGATCGTGGTGGAGTCCCTGCGCCGCAGATTCCGTACGTCGGGGACGAAGAGCACCGCCGTCGTCGCGACGACCACCAGGATCGCGCACCCCCACAGCGACGGCGTCAGGCCGAACGCCGACTCGGCGGGCCCGGCCAGCGCCGTGGCCAGCGGGACCATCGCCACCGAGCCGAACCAGTCGTAGGCGGAGACCCGCGACAGCTTCTCCTCCGGAATCTCCTGGTGCAGCGCGGTGATCCAGGAGACGCCGAACACCTCCATCATGATGCCGCTGACGAACATCACGGCCACCAGGGCCGGCAGCGGGACCGGCACCGCGAGCGCCGCCGACGGCAGGGCGAGCGAGAACACCGACAGCGTCGCCGCGAACAGCAGCCGCTGCGGCTTCCAGCGCATCATCAGCAGACCGCCGAGGATCGTGCCGGCCCCGAACGCGCCGAGCGCGAAGCCCCACGGCCCGGCCCCGCCCAGTTCGTCACGGGCCACCAGCGGTCCGAACACCGCCTCGGCGGCGCCCACCACGGCGATCACCACCGAGAACTGGGCGATGATGCCCCACAGCCAGGGCCGCGAGACGACCTCCCGCCAGCCTTCGCGCATGTCGGCGAGCAGCCCGCCGCCCGGTGCGCGCGGCGCGATGTGGCTTACGTCGAGGAAACAGCGCAGCGCGCCGGCCACCGCGAACGCCGCCGCGTCCACCGCGAGCACCCAGCCGGGCCCGAACGCGGCGACCAGGGCGCCGCCGAGCGCGGCACCGCCCACCGCGGCGCTCGACATCGCCATCCGGAACAGGGCGAACGCCCGGCTCGCCTGCTCCGCGGTGACCGACGACATCAGCATGCCCTCGGCCGCCGGACTGAAGAACGCCTGCCCCATGCCGCCCAGCGCGCTGAGCGCCATCATCTGCCACAGCTGCGGCTCGCCCGTGAGTACGAGCAGCGCGAAGGCGCCCTGGGAGAGAAAACTCAGCGCGTTCGCCGCGACCATGACGTGATGGCGCGGCAGCCGGTCGGCGACGGCGCCGCCGACCAGCAGGAAGACCACCAGGAACAGCGTGCGGGCCGCCGCCACGAGCCCCACGTCACCACCGGAACCGCCCGCCTCGAGGACGGCGAACGCCGAGGCGATCAGCGCTCCGTTCGCGCCGAGCGCCGTGATGAACGCCGACCCGGCGAGCAGCGTGTAGTTCCGCCCGGCCCAGGCGGGCCGGCGCGGGCGCTTCGGGGAGGTCGGTGCGGCGGCGGATGAGGAGGTCACTGGGGGACTATCGCCGCCGCGCGCCCATTTGCCAAACCATCCGGCAGGCCGGGGGCCCGAGTGGGGATGGCCAGGTTGGCTACTCGTGGGTAACATTCGGCCCATGAGCGCAGACCAGATGTCCATCGGCGAGATGCTCGCCGCCACGGTGCCGATGGCCCGCACCCTGAACCTCGACTTCCACGAGACCAGCCCGGAGCGGGCCGTGGTCTCCCTGCCCGACCAGGCCGACTACCACAATCACGTGGGCGGCCCGCACGCCGGAGCGATGTTCACGCTCGGCGAGTCCGCGAGCGGCGCCATCGTGCTCGCCGCCTTCGGCGACCAGCTCGCGCGCGCCGTGCCGCTGGCCGTCAGCGCCGAGATCTCTTACAAGAAGCTGGCCATGGGCCCGGTCACCGCCACCGCGACGCTCGGCCGCCCGGCCGCGGACGTCGTCGCGGAGCTGGACGCGGGCGAGCGCCCCGAGTTCCCGGTCACCATCGAGATCCGCCGCGAGGACGGCGCCGTCACCGGCGAGATGCGGGTCGTCTGGACCCTGCGTCCCAACGGCTGACCCGAAGAGAAGCGGGACCCCGCCGCGCGGCTACCGGTAGAAGGTGGCGACCCCGCCGTGGTGGGAGCAGGCGCCCTGGTGGTGGGCGGCGTAGGAGTAGGTGCCGTCGTTGCAGAGTGCGGTGGCCCCGTTGGCGTTGGACGAGGATCCGCCCGAGCCGCCGGTCGTTCCGCCGCTGCCGCTTCCGCCGGATGTTCCGCTGCCGCTGCCGCCGGCGGGTGCCTTCGCCGTGACGGTGACCTTCACCTTCACGGTCTTCGTGGCGGTGACGGTGGGTGCCGGCTCCGGGTCGGCCGTCTCCGTGGCCGTGGCCGTCGCGGTGACGGTCGCCGTCGCGGTGGGGGTCGGCCGGGGCTTGCTCGCCGCGGCGTTGGCGGTGGCGTCGTCCTGGCTGGCTCCGCCCGCGCCGATACCGATGACGAAGGCGATGCCGATCGCGGGCAGCATGAACCGCTTGCGTCCCCACAAGGGGGCCCGGGTCGGCTGCGGCGCGGCGGGCGGCCAGTTTCCGGGCGGCGGCTGGTTGTACGACATGAGATCCCCCCATGGGACGTGCGGTGACGCACGACGATAAGGGTGGTTGTAGCAACCATGGGGGCAAGGTGATGAAGTTGTGACGAAAGTGTGAAGCCTCAACCAGCGTCCCGCCCGCCGCCGACCGGGCTTCGGGAGGCCCGGAAGTGTCGGGGCGAGCAGGTAGGCTTCCCGGCGTGGGTGCCCCAGGGGAGGGCGCGCCGGGTACACCGAACTTGCGGGTCTTACGGGAGGCGGCTGCTTTGCACATCCAGGAGTGGCTCGACACGATTCCGGCGGTCGCCATCTACGCCCTGGTGGCGGGCGTCATCGGCCTGGAGAGTCTCGGCATCCCGCTGCCCGGCGAGATCGTCCTCATCTCCGCCGCGCTGCTGTCCTCGCAGCACGGCGACGTCAACCCGGTCGTGCTCGGCGTCTGCGCCAGCGCGGGCGCCGTCATCGGCGACTCCATCGGTTACGCGATCGGACGCAAGGGCGGCCGGCCGCTCCTCGCCAAGCTGGGCGCCAAGTTCCCCCGGCACTTCGGGCCCGCCCATGTCGCCACCGCCGAGCGGTCGTTCGAGAAGTGGGGCATGTGGGCCGTCTTCTTCGGCCGGTTCATCGCCCTGCTGCGGATCTTCGCGGGCCCCCTCGCGGGCGTGCTGCACATGCCGTACTGGAAGTTCCTGATCGCGAACTTCCTGGGCGGCGTGGTCTGGGCGGGCGGCACGACCGCCGTCATCTACTACGTGGGCGTGGTCGCCGAGGACTGGCTGAAGCGGTTCTCGTACCTGGGTCTGGGCGCGGCCGTGCTCATCGGGCTCGCGTCGATGCTCATCGTGAAGCGGCGGGCCACCAAGGCCGCCGCCGCGCACGACGCCGCCGACGCGGAGGCCGCCGTCGTCGCCGACTGACGGCCCCCTGCCCCCGGCGGGCGCGGTCAGAGCGCGCGGTGCATCTTCGCCAGCTCCACGTAGTGGGTGCCGTTCAGCGTGACGAGCTCGCGCTCCTCGTCCGTCAGTTCGCGCTTCACCTTCGCGGGCACACCGGCCACCAGGGAGCCGGGCGGGACCACCATGCCCTGCGGGACCAGCGCCTGCGCCGCCACCAGCGAACCCGCGCCGATCACCGCGCCGTTGAGCACCGTCGCGCCCATGCCGATCAGGCAGTCGTCCTCGATGGTGCAGCCGTGCAGCACCGCGTTGTGCCCGACCGAGACGCGCTCGCCGACCGTCACCGGGAAGCCCGGGTCGACATGGACCGTGCAGTTGTCCTGGATGTTGCTGTCGGCGCCGAGCACGATCGGCTCGAACTCCGCGCGCAGCACCGCGCCGTACCAGACGCTCGCGCCCGCGCGCAGGGTGACGTCGCCGATCAGCGTGGACAGGGGCGCCGCGAACGACTCCTGGTCCAGCGCCGGTTCGTGGTCGCCGAACCCGGTGACGAGTGCCTCGTGGGCCATGCCTGCTCCTCTGTTTCCCGATGATTTCCGGTCATGGTGTCGCGCCTGAGCGAACCGTACCTGTGGGGTGAAGATCACAGGCCGGTGAGGTGGGGGCGGACGGTACGGGTGAGTAACGTAGCGCCGTGCCGATGAAATGGAACGTGTTCTCGTCCCCGGACGGTCGGGGCGGCCGGGGCGGCCGGGGCGACCGGAGCGGTCGCGGCGGCCTCGCCCATCGGGCCGTGCAGGCGGGCTGGCGCTGGATGCAGCGCAGGGGCGCGGTCACGGCGGAGCAGCGCGGCGGGCACCCGTTCCGCGCGATCGGCCACGGCACCCGGCTGGCGTTCCCGCAGGGCACCCTCTTCGGGGAGCCGTGGATCCGGCTCGGCGCCCACTGCATCATCGGCGAACAGGTCACGCTGACGGCCGGGATGATGCCCGACCTCGACCTCGGCCCCGACCCGATCCTGACCATCGGCGACGGCGTCGTCATCGGACGCGGCAGCCACGTCATCGCGGACACCACGGTGGCCATCGGCTCGGACGTCTACATGGGCCCGTACGTCTACATCACCTCCACCAATCACTCCTACGACGATCCCGAGCAGCCCATCGGCAGGCAGTGGCCGCGGATGGAGCCGGTGGAGATCGGCCCCGGCTGCTGGATCGGGACCAACGCCGTGATCCTCCCCGGTGCCCGCATCGGACGGAACGTCGTCGTCGCGGCCGGCGCCGTCGTGCGCGGCGAGATCCCCGACCACGCGGTGATCGCGGGGGCGCCCGCCCGGATCGTGCGCACCTGGGACAAGGAGGCGGGCTGGCAGCCCCCGCTGCGCACACCGGCGCCCCGGCCGATCCCGGCGGACGTGACCCCCGAGCAACTGCTGGCCCTCGCCGACCTCGAGGACACCGGCACGGACCCGGCCGGGCGCACCTGATCCGTCCGGGTGATCCCCGGGCCGGCGACGTACCCGGCGGTGCGGGCGGCGGGTTGTGCCGGGCATGCGAAAGATGATCAGTTCCGCTGTCGCGGGTGCCGTCCTGGCCGGTTCGGCGCTGCTCGCCGGCGCGGCCCCGGCGTCCGCCGGCTGCGGCTACTACGTGACGGACACGGTCCACCTGCGGTCCGGCCCGGGGACCGGCTACGCCTCGTACGGACTGCTGCGCAAGGACGACCAGGTGGCCGTGCTCGGCAAGAAGGGACAGTGGAAGAAGGTGACCCCGATGAACGACCCCCAGTCCGGTCTGTCCATCGACGCCAAGGGCTGGGTGCGCGGCGACTATCTCCGGAAGGCGACCTGCACGCAGCTGGACTAGCGAGGATCGCGCAGGGCCCCGGCGGCGGCCGCCGCCACCGCCTCCGCCACCGTGGCGAGCGCGGGGGAGTCCAGTTTCCACTGCTGCCAGTGGAGCGGGACGTCGACCGGGTGGTCCGGGGCGAGCCGTACCAGGCGGCCGGACCTGAACAGCGGCTCGGCCTGCCACTCGGGCAGCACACCCCAGCCCAGGCCCAGGACGACGGCCTCGACGAACCCCTCCGACGTGGGCACCGCGTGCCGGACCGGGCTCGCCGCGCCGCGGCCCCGGCGCAGCCCCCGTACGAACGCGTCCTGAAGGTCGTCGCTGCGGTCGAAGGTCATCACGGGGGCCCTGGTGAGCGCGTCCGCGAGCGGTCCTTCGAGGTGGCGGCGGGCGAAGCCGGGGCTCGCCGCCGCCAGATAGCGCATCCGCCCCAGGGCCCGCACCGAACAGCCCGCCACCGGCTCGGGCGACGAGGTCACCGCCGCCATCACCCGTCCCTCGCGCAGCAGTTCCGCGGTGTTCGTCTCGTCCTCCCGGTGCAGCTCGAAGCAGACGTACGGGGTGCGGTCGACCCGTTCGAGCGCGCCGAGGAACCAGGTGGCGAGGGAGTCCGCGTTCACCGCCACCGAGACCCGGGTCACCTCCTCGCTCTCGGCGGTCATGCCCAGCTCCGCGTAAGCGTCGCGTTCCAGACGGGCGAGCTGACGGGCGTACCGGACGACGACCGCGCCCGACTCGGTGGCCCGCACCGGTTTCGTGCGGACGAGCAGCACCCGGCCCGTGCGCTGCTCCAGCGCCTTGACGCGCTGGCTGACCGCCGACGGCGTGACGTGCAGCGCGGCCGCCGCCGCGTCGAACGTGCCCTCGTCGATCACCGCGAGCAGGGTCCTGACCTGGTCGAGCGGCAGCTCCGGAATCATCACGAGCGCTAATGTTACGTAAGAATCTTTAGCTGTACGCGCGGTGATCGCGCCCGTAGCGTCGATGCCATGAACGCTTCACTCGCCGCCGCGCTCGCGGGTTTCGGCACCGGTCTCTCCCTCATCGTCGCCATCGGGGCGCAGAACGCCTTCGTGCTGCGCCAGGGCGTGCGGCGCGACGCCGTGCTCGCCGTCGTCGGCATCTGCGCGGTGTCCGACGCGCTGCTCATCGCCCTGGGCGTCGGGGGAGTGGGGGCCGTCGTCGTCGCCTACCCGCAGGCGGTGACCGCGGTCGGGTGGATCGGGGGCGCGTTCCTGCTCTGCTACGGGGCGCTGGCCGCCCGCCGGGTGATCGCGCCGGGCGGCGAGGCGCTGCGCGCGGAGGGCTCGACGAGCGGGTCACGGCGGCGGGCCGTGCTGACCTGTCTCGCCATGACCTGGCTCAACCCGCACGTCTACCTCGACACCGTGTTCCTGCTCGGGTCGGTGGCGGCCGGCCAGGGCGCGCTGCGCTGGACCTTCGGAATCGGCGCGGCCCTGGCCAGCCTCTGCTGGTTCACCGCGCTCGGCTTCGGGTCCCGGCTGCTCGGCCGCTTCCTGGCGAAGCCCGCCGCCTGGCGGGTCCTGGACGGCCTGGTCGCCGCCACCATGATCACGATGGGGATCCTGCTGATCGCCGGAGGCTGAGACGCTGTTCCCGGCTCCGGCCGGTGCTGCGATAGTGAGTCCTGCAGCCGATAGATGTACCGAGCAAGCAGGAAGTACGTGGACACGAGCGACAGCAGTACCGGCACGGAATCCGCCTCCGGGCCGAAGGAGCCGAACGAACCCCCGGCGGCGAGCGAGCCGCGCAGCGGCTGGCGCCGCTTCGCCATGGACACCCGGCCTCTGCGCATCCCCGCCTACCGCCGGCTGTGGACCTCGACCATCGTCACGGCCGTGGGCAGTCAGCTCACGGCCGTCGCCGTGCCGAAGCAGATCTTCGACATCACCGGCTCCTCGGCCTGGGTCGGCGCGGCGAGCCTCGCCGGGCTCGTCCCGCTGATCGTCTTCGCCCTGTGGGGCGGTGCCGTCGCCGACAGCGTGGACCGCCGCAAGCTGCTGCTCGTCACCAACTCGGGCATCGCCGTCACCTCGCTGCTGTTCTGGCTCCAGGCCGTCAGCGGGCTCGAGTCCGTCGCCGTACTGATGGTGCTCCTCGCCCTCCAGCAGGCCTTCTGGGGCCTCAACTCACCGGCGCGCACCGCCTCCATCGCCCGGCTCGTGCCCGAGGGGCAGCTCCCCGCGGCCAACGCGCTGGGCTCGACCGTCATGCAGACCGGCCAGGTCGTGGGGCCCCTGCTCGCCGGTGTCCTGATACCCGTGATCGGGCTGCCCGAGCTGTATCTGATCGACGCCGTCGCGCTGTGCGTCACCGTCTGGGCCGTCTACAAGCTGCCCGCGCTGCCGCCGCTGTCCGAGATCAAGCGCCGCGCCGGGGTGCGCGAGATCGTCGAGGGGTTCCGCTACATCTCCGCGCACAAGGTGCTGCTGCTGTCCTTCCTCGCCGACATCATCGCGATGGTCTTCGGCATGCCGCGCGCCCTGTTCCCGCAGCTCGCCGCCGAGACGTACGGCTCGTACGGGGAGGGGCTGGCGCTCGGGCTGCTGTTCGCCGCGATTCCGATCGGGGCGGTGGCCGGGGGGCTCTTCTCCGGGACCTTCTCCCGGGCCCGGCGGCACGGGTGGATGGTGATCGGGGCGGTGGTGGCCTGGGGGGCGGCCATCGCCGGGTTCGGGCTGAGCGGGAGTCTGTGGCTCGCCGTGATGTTCCTGGCCGTGGCCGGGGTCGCCGACATGGTCTCGATGGTGTTCCGCGGGGCGATTCTGCTGTCCGCGGCCACGGATGAGATGCGGGGGCGGATGCAGGGGGTGTTCACCGTGGTGGTCGCGGGCGGGCCGCGACTTGCCGATGTTCTGCACGGGTCGGCCGGGTCGGTGTTCGGGGCGCGGGAGGCTGTTGCCGGGGGTGGGGTGCTGGTGGTGGTGGCGATGCTGGGGCTGGCGGCCGCGGTGCCGGCGCTTCGGCGGTACCGGATCTGAGGGTGCCGGCCGGAGGGGGCTGGTCGGGCGGTGCCCCGCGCTTCGTGTGGGTTGTCGTTCGTCCGCGGGCCGGTGGCCGCTTCTCGCGCAGTTCCCCGCGCCCCTGAAGCCTTGCGCTGCGCGCGGCTTCATCCTTGCTGTCGGGTGCGGCTTTCGTCGTGGCCGGTCGCGCAGTTCCCCGCGCCCCCGAGGCATGCGCTCCGCGCAGCCTCCCCTTGAGACTGCGGCTCCGGCGCGCTTCCCCGATGAGGTGCCGGGCGGGGCGCGCCTCTCCGATGAGGTGTCGGACGGAGAGCGCGTCTCTCTGATGAGATGGCGCACGCAGTGCGCATCTCAGGGGCGCGGGGAACTGCGCGAGAAGCCCCACCGGCCGTCAGCCGAACGACCACCCGGGCAGCCCCATCGGGCCCGCGCACGAAACGGCCGGCCCCGACGGAGTCACCCCGTCGCCAGCAGCAGCGTGCCCACCAGAGCGAGCCCGGCCCCGGCAGCCTGCACCCCGCGCAAACGCTCCCGCAACACCCCCCGAGCAGCCACAGCCGTGATCACCGGGTACAGATACGCCAGCACGGCGGCAACCGTCACCGGCCCGCGCTGCACCGCCAGCGAGTACGTACCGTTGGCGGCCACATCGGCCAGCCCCACGAAGGCGAGCGCGGGCAACGACGCCAGCAGAGGCCGCAGGCCACCGGCGGGCAGCACCCGCCCCCCGCGCCCGGCGGAGACGGCCAGCGCGGCCCCACCCGCCACCACATTCGTCGCCCGCTGCACGAACAGCGCCAGAAAAAGCCCCGGCACCGTACTCGACGCCTCCGCGATCAGAGCCATCACGGCACCGAACCCGAACGCGGCGCCGAGCGTAAGGAGCACCGTCCGCCCCCGCACCGCCGCCCCGCCGACCCGTGGCCCGCCGGCGAGCAGCACCCCCACGACGGCGATCAGGATGCCCCCGGCCTGCACCGGTCCCGGCCGCTCACCGAGTGCGAGCCCCACCCCCACCGGCACCGCGACACCGATCGTGCTCAGGGGCGAGACGATGCCCATCGGCCCGAGGGCCAGCGCCTTGTAGAAGGCGAGCATGGCGAGCGGCCCGAGCAGTCCGGCGACGACGGCGAGCCACAGCCGCGGCTCGGCGTCGCGCCAGGCGCCGGTCACCACGACGACGCCGCCGAGCACCACCGCCGCGATCGACTGCGAGACGACCACGACCGTGAGCGCCGGGACACGTCGCGACAGCAGCCCGCCGCCGAAGTCGGCCAGGCCGATGAGGAGGCTGGTGGCGAGGGCGAAGAATGCAGTCACGGTGTGCCTCGCAGTACAGTTCGATGAACGCTGAAGTGCATCACACCGTAGTTCAATGAGTTGAACTCTGTCATTCAGAATATTGAACTTCGCCCGCCGGTCGCTCACCCATGGACGGAATGTGTCGGATCTCGACCTGCTGACCCAGTCGCTCGCCCGCAACGTCAAGCACTGGCGCTCCGAGCGCGGCTTCACCCTGGACGCCCTCGCCGCCCGGGCCGGCGTCAGCCGCGGCATGCTCATCCAGATCGAGCAGGCCCGCACCAACCCGAGCATCGGCACCGTCGTCAAGATCGGCGACGCGCTCGGCATCAGCATCACCACGCTGCTCGACTACGAGCAGGGGCCCAAGGTGCGGATCGTGCCCGCGGAGCAGGCGGTGCGCGTGTGGTCCACGGAGGCCGGGAGCTATCACCGGCTGCTCGCGGGGACCGAGGCGCCCGGCCCCCTGGAGATGTGGGACTGGCTGCTGCAGCCGGGCGAGGGCAGCGCCTCCGACCCGCACCCGGACGGCACCATCGAACTCGTCCATGTGACCGAGGGGGAGCTGACCCTGGTCGTGGACGGTGTCCCGCACCAGGTCCCCGAAGGGGCGAGCGTCACCTTCGAGGCGAACGCACCGCACGAGTACCGCAACGACGGCACCGTGCCGGCCCGGATGATCATGGCCGTGTCGGTGCCGTTCGTACGCTGAGACGCCCGATTCCCGCACGTGCGGCGGCTGTTAGCGTGCCGCCATGCGCGCACCCATCGGAGACTTCGACCACGTCCGGCCGGCCCCCGAGGCCCTCGACCTGCTCACCCGCCCCGTCGCCGACGCCGTCCGGCACTGGCGCGGCACGGTGCCCGCGCAGGACCTGGTCCACGTCGACACCGAGCCGGAGTGGGCCGACACCGCCACGTTCGTCGAGCACTACGGCTCCGAACTGCTCGCCCGGTCCGCGAACTGCGTCGTCGTCGCGGGCAAGCGCGGCGGCGAGAGCACCCTCGCGGCGTGCGTCGTGCTCTCCACCACGAAGGTCGACGTGAACGGCGCGGTGCGCCGCCAACTCGGCGCCCGCAAGGCCTCGTTCGCCGCCATGGACACCGCCGTCGGCGAGACCGGCATGGAGTACGGCGGCATCACCCCGATCGGCCTGCCCGCAGGCTGGACGGTCCTCGTCGACGCCGCCGTCGTCGACCTCCCGCACGTCCTGATCGGCAGCGGCACCCGCCGCGGCAAGCTGATCGTGCCGGGCAAGGCGCTCGCGGAGCTGCCGGGTGCGGTCGTCCTGGAGGGGCTCGGCGTCGGCTGATCCGTGCCACCGCGGATGTGGAGACATGGGGGACGTGGCATCTCCTGCGATGGCCGTGATCCTGCGATTCACCGTCTGCTCCGCGCCGGTTCGACGCAGGATCGGTGAGGGTTTCGTTCTCGTTCAACTCCCTTGTGGAGAAGGCGAGTAGAGGATTCCGGACGGCGATGGGCGTACCCCCCGTCGCCTCTGCTTGTATGGGCCACGGGTACAGTCCGCGGGGGTCGTCGGGCGATCCGTGACCAGTGGGCTCCGGCAGCGGCGGCACGTCCCCGCGGACCGGGCGAGGAAAGGTGCGAACGTATGGGTGCCAGTGGCGTTGTCGACGAGAACGGCTCGGGAGGGACCGGCGCGGCAGGGCCGTCCGATCTCTCGGCGCGCGGCATCGAGGGGGGTGCCTCGGCGGAGCGGCTGCTGCTCTTCACCGACGCGGTGGCCGCGATCTCCATCACCCTGCTGATCCTGCCGCTGGTCGACCTCGTACCCGAAGCCGCGTCCGCCCACGAGGGCCCCAGCAAGGTGATCACCGATCACCTCGACCAGATCTGGAGCTTCCTGCTCAGCTTCGTGGTCATCGCGAACATCTGGCTGGAGCACCACCGGGCCTTCTCGCCGGTCGCCAAGCTCACCCGCCCCCTGATGGTGTGGAACATGGGGTGGCTGCTCTCCGTCGTCGTGCTGCCCCTCCCGACGGAGATGATCGGCTCCTTCGGCGGCCAGGACGTCTTCGTGGGGGCCTTCTACTACACGACCCTGCTGGCCGGAGTGGTGTGCCGGCTGGGGATGCTGTGGATCCTGAAGTCCGCCCCGGAACTGCTCGAGGGGGACGACCGACAGCGGGCCCAGCGGCGGATCGAGGACATGTACACCGACGGCTACCTCACCGCCGTCGCCCTGGTCGTGGCGTTCGCCATCGCGCTCGCCGTACCCACGCTGATGTACTACAGCCTGTTGCTGCTCGCCGTCCCGCCGAGGCTGAGGAGCCGCCGGGCCCGACGCGCCACTCGCTGAACGCACGCGTCCAGGCCCCGGCTCGCTCTCAGCCTGCCGGGGCCGGACCCGTGCTCTGACGCACCACCAGCCGCGTGGGCACCAGGGTCGTCCCGCGCTCGGCCGCGCCCTGCCGCACCTGGCGCAGCGCGCTCTCCACGCAGCGCCTGCCGACCTCGCCGAAGTCCTGGTGGACCGTGGTGAGCGGGGGCAGGAACGAGCCGGACTCCGGGATGTCGTCGAACCCGATGACCGACACGTCCTCGGGGACCCTGCGGCCGCGCTCGTTCAGCGCGCGCAGCAGGCCGAGCGCCATCTGGTCGTTGGCCGCGAACACCGCGGTGCAGTCCGGGTGTTCGGCCAGCTCCAGGCCCGCGCGGTACCCCGACTCCGCCGACCAGTCGCCCCGCGCGGGCTCCGGGACCGGGCGGCCCGCCTCCTCAAGTGCCGTGCGCCACGCGGCCGTTCGGCGCTGTGCGGCGAACGAGCCGGAGGGGCCCGCCAGATGCCAGACGGTCTCGTGGCCCAGATCGAGCAGATGCCGCACCGCGTCACGCGTGCCGCCCGCCTGGTCGGTGTCCACCACGGCGAAGCGGTCGCCCGCGTCCGAGTCCACGACGACCACCTGCACGTGCGGCGGCAGCGTGAGCCGCCCCGAGTCCAGGAGGTGCACCTCCATGATGACGATCACCGCGTCCACGGCCAGCTCGCCGAGCCGGGAGAACGCGCCGCGCACCTCGTCCTGCGTGGGCACCGCGACCGGCATCAGCGTGACCGCGTACCCTTCCTGGGCCGCCGAGGTCGCGATGCCCTCCAGCGTGCGCACGTTGCCCGTCGTCGACAGCGTGAACGTGATGACGCCGATGGTGTGGAACTGGCCGCGCTTGAGCGCGCGGGCCGCGCTGTTGGGCCGGTAGTCCAGCTCCTTCATGGCGGCGAGGACCCGCTCGCGGGTCTCCTCGTTCACCCCCGGGAAGCCGTTCGACACCCGGGAGACCGTCTGCGAGGAGACCCCCGCGACCCGTGCGACGTCCGCCATCGAGGCGCCGCGGACGCCCCGGGCGCGCGGTCCGCGGCCGGGGGCCGACGCGCCCCCCGTTGTTCCTGTCACCGTGTGCCTCACCCGTCGCTGTGTCCGCCCGCCGGTCGCCCGTCGATCCGGTCAAGGGCCGCTCGCCGGACGGCTCTTGACCGTCCTCCGTGGGCAGTGTAGACATTCCGCCACCGGATGTTTACGTAAACATAACAGCTCGCACCGTGCGTGCTCGCAGCGATGTTTGCGTAAACATCGACGGTCCGCCCGCGAGGACGCACGAGCGAGGGACGCACGATGACGACGCTTCAACCGCCGGCCGCCGCAGCCCGGCGCCCTGCCCGGTCCCCGGCGCGCCGCACGCGCCGCTCATGGACGGGCTGGGGGTTCATCGGCCCGTTCGCCCTCGTCTTCGCCCTGGTCTTCCTGGCGCCCCTCGGCTACTCCGTCTATCTGAGTCTGTTCCGTACACAACTCATCGGCGGCACCCACTTCGTGGGCCTGGACAACTACCAACAAGCTCTTCAGGACGCCCAGTTCTGGGACGGAGTGTTCCGTGTCGGGCTGTTCCTGCTGATCCAGGTGCCGGTCATGCTCGGCCTCGCCCTGCTCGTCGCCCTCGCGATCGACAGTGGCCGGCTGTACGGCAAGGACTTCTTCCGCATCACCGTCTTCCTGCCGTACGCGGTGCCCGCGGTCGTCGCCACCCTCATGTGGGGCTTCATGTACGGCACCCGCTACGGCCTGGTCGGCGACCTCGGCGACGCGTTCGGCACGAAGCTGCCCGACCCGCTCTCCGCCGACCTGGTCCTCGCCTCCATCGGCAACATCGTGACCTGGGAGTTCATCGGCTACAACATGCTGATCTTCTACGCGGCCCTGCGCGTGATCCCGCACTCCCTGTACGAGGCCGCCGAGATCGACGGAGCCGGACAGCTGCGCGTCATCACGGCCATCAAGCTCCCGGCGATCCGCGGCGCGCTCGTCATCGCCACGATCTTCTCGGTCATCGGCAGCTTCCAGCTCTTCAACGAGCCCGCGATCCTCCAGAAGCTCGCGCCGAACGCCATCACCACCGACTTCACCCCGAACTACTACACGTACTCGCTGTCCTTCTCCGGCCAGCAGCAGAACTACTCCGCGACGGTCGCCATCGTCATGGGCGTCATCACCATGATCGTGGCCTACGTCGTCCAGCTGCGCGGCATGCGCAAGGGAGCGTGAGCGCGATGACCACCAGCACCCCCGTGCGGCAGCCGGTACCGGCCCGGTCCGCGGCCCCGCGCCTGCGTACGCCCCGCCGCCACATGCCCGGCCGCCCCCGGCGCAGCGTCCTGCTGACCGTGCTCACCGGAATCGTCCTCGTCTACAGCCTGCTGCCCCTGGTCTGGCTGCTGATCAGCGCCACCAAGTCGCAGGAGGGACTGGCCCGTTCGTTCGGCCTGTGGTTCGACGGCGACTTCGACCTGTGGTCCAACATCGCGGACACCTTCACGTACCAGGACGGCGTCTTCGTCCGCTGGCTCCTCAACACCCTGCTCTACGTGGTGGTGGGCGCCGGCGGTGCCACGTTCCTCGCGGTGCTCGGCGGTTACGCGCTCGCCAAGTTCGACTTCCCCGGCAAGAAGGCCGTCTTCGCCGTCGTCATCGGCGCGGTCGCGGTCCCGGCCACGGCGCTCGCCGTCCCCACCTTCCTGCTGTTCAGCAAGATCGGCCTGACCGACACCCCGTGGGCGGTCATCGTGCCCTCGCTGATCTCGCCGTTCGGCCTGTACCTGATGTGGGTCTTCGCCAGTGAGGCGATCCCCACCGAGCTGATGGAGGCCGCCCGGATCGACGGCGCGGGCGAGGTGCGCACCTTCTTCCGGGTGGCCCTGCCGCTGCTGGCGCCCGGCACCGTCACCGTGCTGCTCTTCACCACGGTCGCGACCTGGAACAACTACTTCCTGCCGCTGATCATGCTGAAGGACTCCGACTGGTACCCGCTCACCCTCGGTCTCGACTCCTGGAACAAGCAGGCGCAGACCTCCGGCGGCGAGACCGTCACGAACCTCGTCCTCACCGGCTCCCTGCTCACCATCGTCCCGCTGATCGCCGCCTTCCTGCTGCTCCAGAAGTACTGGCAGTCCGGTCTCTCCGCCGGAGGCGTCAAGGAGTAGGCGTCCCGGAGCGGGCGTCCCTCTCCATCCGCTGTGCGACAACCCTCTGTAGAACCACGACGAAGTGGAAGCATCCGTCATGCCCAAGCACCCCCGCCGCCTGCTGCGCGGCATAGGTATCGTCTGCGCCCTCGCCCTCGGGGCGACCGCCTGCGGCGGCTCCGACGACGACTCCGGCGACAAGAAGGTCGGTGCCTCCGACCTTCGGGCGGCCCTCGAGAAGGGCGGCACCCTCACCGTCTGGGCCTGGGACTCCACGGTGAAGTCCGTCGCCGCCGAGTTCGAGAAGAAGTACCCGAAGGTCCATGTCGAGGTGGTCAACGCGGGCACGGGCAACGACCAGTACAAGGCCCTGTCGAACGCGATCTCCGCGAAGAAGGGCGTCCCCGACGTCGCCCAGGTCGAGTACTACGCGATCGGCCAGTACTCCCTGACCAAGGGGCTCACCGACCTCGGCGCGTACGGCGCGGGCAAGCTCAAGGCCGACTACTCCACGGGCCCGTGGAACTCGGTGGCGGACGGCGACAGCGTCTGGGGTCTGCCGATGGACTCGGGCCCCATGGCGCTCTTCTACAACAAGAAGGTCTTCGACAAGTACAAGATCTCCGTCCCGACGACCTGGGACGCGTACCTGGAGGCCGCCCGCAAGCTGCACAAGGCCGACCCGAAGTCGTACATCACCAGCGACGTCGGCGACGCCGGAATGACCACCAGCCTGCTGTGGCAGGCCGGTTCGCACCCGTACAAGGTCGACGGCACGAACGTCGGAGTCGACTTCACCGACGCGGGCGCCGCCAAGTACACCGGCGTCTGGCAGAAGCTCATCGACGAGAAGCTCGTCGCACCGGTCACCGGCTGGACCGACGACTGGTACAAGGGCCTCGGCGACGGCACCATCGCCACCCTGCCCATCGGCGCCTGGATGCCCAACAACTTCGTCACCGGTGTGAAGCAGGCCTCCGGCGACTGGCGGGTGGCCGCGCTGCCGCAGTGGTCCGAGGGCGAGCACTCCAGCGCCGAGAACGGCGGCAGCTCGCTGGCCGTGCCCGACCTCGGCAAGCACGACAACAAGGCGCTCGCCTACGCCTTCACGAAGTACACCGCCGCCGAGGCCGGGGTGCAGACCCGCATCGACGAGGGCGCCTTCCCCGCGACCGTGAAGGACCTGGACTCGAAGGAGTTCCAGGACGCGAAGTTCGACTACTTCGGCGGCCAGCAGGCCAACAAGATCTTCGCCGAGTCCGCGAAGAACGTGCCCGCCGGCTGGTCGTACCTGCCCTACCAGGTCTACGCCAACTCGATCTTCAACGACACCGTCGGCAAGGCCTACGTCTCCGGCACCCCGCTGACCACCGGCCTGAAGTCGTGGCAGGACGCCTCGGTCAAGTACGGCAAGGACCAGGGCTTCACCGTCAAGTAGCCCTCCGCACGCACCAGTTCACCGCCGCATCATCCGGAAGGACCTCATGACCGTCCCCACTCCCTCCCGTTTCCCGTACGCGAAGGGCTCCGACGGCACCCGTCGCCTCGGCTACGGCGCCGACTACAACCCCGAGCAGTGGCCGCGGGAGGTGTGGGACGAGGACGTCCGGCTGATGCGCGAGGCCGGGGTGAACATCGTCTCCCTGGCGATCTTCTCCTGGGCCAGGCTCCAGCCCACCGCCGACACCTGGGACTTCGGCTGGCTGGACGAGATCATGGACCTGCTGCACGCGCACGGCGTCGGCGTCGACCTGGCCACGGCCACCGCGTCGCCGCCGCCGTGGCTGACCACCGCCCACCCGGAGATCCTGCCGGTCACCGCGACCGGCGAGACCCTGTGGCCGGGCGCCCGCCAGCACTGGCGGCCCACCTCACCCGTCTTCCGGGAGCACGCGCTGCGCCTGGTGCGGGAGATCGCCACCCGGTACGCGGGCCACCCGGCGCTCGTCGCCTGGCACGTCAACAACGAGCTGGGCTGCCACAACGTGTACGACCACTCCGACGACGCCGCCCGCGCCTTCCGCGCCTGGCTGCGCCGCCGCTACACCACCCTGGACGCCCTCAACGACGCCTGGGGCACGGCCTTCTGGTCCCAGCGCTACAGCGACTGGGAGCAGATCCTGCCCCCACGCCTCGCCGCCTCGCACCCCAACCCCACCCAGCAGCTGGACTTCAAGCGGTTCTCCTCCGACGCGCTGAAGGACCATCTGCTCGCCGAGCGCGAGGTGCTGCGCGAGCTCACCCCCGACATCCCCGTCACCACGAACTTCATGGTCATGGGCGGCACCAAGGGCATGGACTACGCGGACTGGGCGGGCGAGGTGGACTTCGTCGCCAACGACCACTACGTCATTCCCGGCCCCCGGGACCGCGACGAACTGTCCTTCTCGGCCAACCTGACGAGCGGCATCTCGGGCCACCGCCCGTGGTTCCTGATGGAGCACTCCACCAGCGCCGTCAACTGGCAGCCCGTCAATCTGCCCAAGCTGCCCGGTGAGCTGGCCCGGGACTCGCTGCTGCACGTCGCGCACGGCGCCGACGCCGTCTGCTTCTTCCAGTGGCGCCAGTCCCGCGCGGGCGCCGAGAAGTACCACTCGGCGATGGTGCCCCACGCGGGCGAGGACAGTGAGCTCTTCCGGTCCGTCGTCGCCCTCGGCCACACCCTGGAACGACTCGCGCCGCTCGCGGGCAGCGAGCGGGAACCCGCCCGCGTGGCCGTCCTGTTCGACTGGGACTCGTGGTGGGCCGGCGAGCTCGACTCCCACCCCACCTCGCGCCTCGACTACCACCGCGAGGCCCTGGACTGGTACACGGCGCTGCTCGGCCTCGGCGTCCGCGCCGACATCGTGCCCGCGCACGGCACCGACCTGTCCGGCTACGACGTCGTCGTCGCATCCGTGCTGCATGTCGTCCCGCAGCCGCTGGCCAAGGAACTCACCCGGTACGCCGAGAACGGCGGCCACCTCGTGACCACGTACTTCTCCGCGATCGTCGACGAGAACGACCACGTCCACCTCGGCGGCTACCCGGGCGCCCTGCGCGATCTGCTCGGCATCCGCGTCGAGGAGTTCGGGCCGCTGCTCGACGGCGACACCGTCGGCCTCGACGGCCCGCTGAGCGGGACGACCGGCAGCCTGTGGACCGACCGGATCAGCGTCGACGGCCCCGAAGTCGAGGTCCTGGCCCGCTACCGCACCGGCTGCTACGCCTCCCGCCCGGCCGTCACCCGCCGCACGACGGGCGGCGGATCGGCCGCGTACGTCTCCACCCGCCTGGGCCCCGAGGGCCTGACCGCCCTGCTCCCCGAACTGCTGGCGCCCGCCGGAGTGACCAGCGAACTCCCCGAGGAGGCACGCGGGTCGGTGGAGCACGTCGTACGGCGTGACGCGAGCCACCGGTACGTGTTCCTGGTCAACCGGACCGACGCGGCGGTGACGGTGCCCGGCACGACCGGCGAGGTCCTGATCGGCCCCGAGCCGACGGCCGCCGGGATGGTCCTGCCGCCCCGCGAGGTCGCGGTCCTGCGGCAGCCGGTGGGCTGAGGCGGGGCCGCGGCGCCGGGCCGGGCGGAGGTCACACGTGCTGCGCCCGGCGCTCCTTCAGCAGGAGCCACGCCAGATACAGGCCGCCGCCGACGCCGGTCACGACGCCCACCGGCATCAGCGCCGAGCCCGTCACCCGCTGCGTGAGCAGATCCGCGGACGCCACCAGGAGGGCGCCGAGCCAGGCGGCGGGCAGCACGTTCGGGCCCGCCGCCCGGGTCACCCGGCGGGCCAGTTGCGGCGCGGCCATCGCCACGAACGGGATCGGCCCCGCGGCGGCCACCGCCATCGCGGTCAGGCCCGTGCCCGCGCACAGCAGCACCAGTCGGGTGCGCTCCGGAGCCACCCCGAGCGCACCCGCGGTGTCGTCGCCCATCTCGAGGACCGACAGCCGTCGCGCGTGCACCAGGACCAGCGGGACCAGGGCGACGAGCCCGAGCCCGGCGATCCGGACCTCCGGCCAGCCCCGGTCGTTGAGCGAGCCGATCATCCAGCTCGCGGTCTGCGCCGCCTTGCCGATGTCGGCGCGCACGTACAGGAAACTGGTCGCCGCGCCGAGCACCGCGGACGCGCCGATGCCGACGAGTACGAGCCGGTAGCCGTGCACACCGCGCCGCCAGGCGAGGAGATACACGGCGGCCGCGGTCGCGAAGCCGCCGACGACGGCGCCGAGCGCGGTCTGCGGCGCGCCCGCGTTCAGGAAGATGATCGCGACGAGCGCGCCCGCCGACGCGCCGTTGCCGAAGCCGATGATGTCCGGGCTGCCCAGCGGATTGCGGGTCAGCGACTGGAACACCGCGCCCGCCATGCCCATCCCGAATCCGACGAGCAGCGCCACGAGGACCCGGGGCAGGCGCAGGTCGAGGACGATGAACTCGGCGCCGGGCGGCCCGTTCCCGGCGAACGTGCGCAGGACCTGCACCGGCGAGAGCGCGTACGAGCCCGTGCCGACGGAGAGGACCGTCACCACCGCGCCGAGCACGAGCATCGCCAGGCAGGCGAGGACGGCGCGCGGATCGAACCGTACGGAGAACCGCCCGGCCCGCACCCGCCCTCGCCGCAACTCCGCCCGCACGTGCGGGCGTTCGGTCAGCACCCGGCTCACAGCTGCGCCACCTTCCGCTGCCGGACGAGATGGATGAAGAGCAGACCGCCGAGGAACGACGTGACGATGTCCACCTCGATCTCGGACGGGGACACGACGATCCGTCCGACGACGTCCGAGACCAGCAGCAGCGCCGGGGCGAACAGGGCGCAGTACGGCAGCAGCCGGCGTGGATCGGGGCCGCTGAACGCGCGGACCGCGTGCGGGATCATCAGGCCGATGAAGCCGATCGGCCCGCACACGGCGGTCGCTGCGCCGCACAGCAGGGTGATCGCGACGATGGAGAGGATCCGGGTGCGCCGGATCGAGGTGCCGAGCGCGCGGGCGTGGTCCTCGCCCAGGGCGAGCGCGCCCAGCGGCCGGGCCAGCGCGAACGTCAGCAGCGCGCCCGCGACGAGCAGCGGCAGGACGGTGACCAGGAGGTCCGGGTCCCGTTTGGCGAGTGTGCCCACCGACCAGTGGCGCATCGAGTCGAGGGTGCTGAGATCCCACTGCTGCAGGCCGTTGACGTAGCCGAACAGGGCCGCGTTCACGGCCGTCCCCGCGAGCGCGAGCCGTACCGGGGTCGCCGAGCGGGCGCCGCCCAGGGCGTTCACGGCCGTGGCGGCCACCGCCGCGCCCGCGAGCGCGAACCACAGATAGCCCGTGAACGACGTGATCCCGAGCACGCCGATCGCGGTGACCACGGCGGCCGACGCTCCCGCGTTCACCCCGAGCAGTCCGGGGTCGGCCAGCGGATTGCGGGTCAGCGTCTGCATGACACCGCCCGCGAGACCCAGGGCGGCGCCGACCGCGACGCCGATGAGCGTGCGCGGCAGTCGCAGCTCCCGGACGATCGCGTCGTCCTTGGACCCCGACGGGGAGAACAGCGCCGACCAGACCTCGCCCGGCGCGATGTGCTCGGTGCCCACCGACAGGGACAGCGCCACCGCCCCGGCCAACAGCGCCAGACCGAGGGCCAGTCCGGCTGCGAGCGGGGGTCGGCCGCGGCCGGTGGCCGGGAGTCGCCGTGTTCCTCCGGGGTGGAGGCGAGTACCAGTGAGCATGTGGTTAGCTTAGGCTAGCCTTACCTCATCTGCTAACAATTACGTTGACGAAAACTCCGGTCGCTGACCCCGGTCGTTCCAGGGCGTCCGGGGGTGCCCCGAGGGCCGTCGAAGGGAAGGGGAGTCATGCGCGTCCAGGTCGCCGAGTCCACGGACCGGCCAGCCGCCGCCCTGCCGGACCACCGGCCGGTCCGGGTCACCGGACCGCGGATCGCACGGCTGGCGGCGTCCGTGGCCGAGGCCGCCCCGATGCGCCGGACGCCGCTCGTCGAGGAGTTCTGGCGGGAGGCGGCCCGGAGCGGCACCCCGCTCGTCGAGGAGATCGACGGCGAGCCCGACCACCGGGTGGTCACCTTCCTGTGGCGCGGCCACCGGGCCACCCGGCAGGTGCTGCTCATGGCGAACCGGCTCGTCGACCGCGAACGCCTCGCGGGGTCCCTCCTGGAGCGGATACCCGGCACGGACGTCTGGCACCTCGGGCTGCGGCTGCGTGCCGACCACCGCGGCTCGTACCGTCTCGCCGCCGACGTCTCGGCCGGGGAACTGCCCACCGCTCCCGATGTCCTCCAGGAGCGGCTGCGCTCCCTCGCCGCCCACGCCGCGAGGGATCCGCTCAACCCCCGCACGCAGGAACCCCGTTGGGGAGCCACGGACGGCTCGGTCTTCGCGCTGCCGCAGGCGCCCGCCGAGCCGTGGGCCCCCGCGGAACGCGCCGGTACCGTCCCGGCCGGCCGCGTCGAACGGCATCGCGCACCCGCCGCCGCACTCGGCGGATTCCGTGACGTGTGGGTCTACGTCCCGCCCGGCGGACGTCCGGCAGGGCCGGGCCTGCCCACACTCGTCCTCTGCGACGGCGACATGTGGTTCGGCCGCGGAGCGTTCCAGCGCACCCTCGATCTGCTCATCGCCGACGGACGCCTTCCTCCGCTGCTCGTCCTCGCGCCGGACGCCGTCGACCGGCACACCCGCAACCGCGAACTCGGCGCCCGGGACGCCTTCGTGACCTATCTCGCCGACGAACTGCTGCCCTGGGCCGCGGACCGCTGGCCCCTGGCCGGCGACCCGGCCCGCACCGTCGTCGCCGGACAGAGCCTCGGCGGCATGGCCGCGCTGCACGCCGGCTATCTGCGGCCCGACCGGTTCGGCCACGTCGTCGCCCAGTCGCCGTCGCTGTGGTGGCGGCCCGACCTGCCGCCCGGCGTGCGCGCCCCCGTCCTCGGCGTGCCCTGGCTCGTCGGCCGGTACGCGGCCGCCGCCCCGCGCCCGATCACCGTGCACCTCGACGTCGGACTGCACGAGGGCGCCATGGTCGACCACTGCCGCTCCCTCTACGACACCCTCCACTCGGCCCGCTACCAGGTCACCCGCGCCGAGTTCAACGGCGGCCACGACCAGGCCTGTTGGCACGTCGCCTTGGCCGACGCGCTGATCCGGCTGCTCGGTCCCGCGTCCCCCTGAGACGGGCCGCCCCCCTGCCTCCCTCCCACGCACCACCCGCTCAACTCCCGTACCCCTTAGGAGCTTCACGGCCATGTCCCGTATCCGATCCACCCGCCGCGCGGTCCTGCTCTCGTCGGCCGCCGCCGTCACCGGAGCCCTGCTCCTCAGTGCCTGTGGCAGCGACAGTTCGGACGACGACGGCAGCGACAAGGCGAAGGCGGCCTCGGAGACGACCCGGCAGATCACCGACGCCCAGGGCCGCAAGGTCGAGGTGCCCAGCGACCCGCGCAAGGTCGTCACCCTCAGCGAGCCCACCACGGACGCCGCGCTCGCCCTCGGCGTCGCCCCGGTCGGCACGACCGCGGGCCGCGGCCAGAAGGGCGTCTCCGGCTACCTCGCCGACAAGGCGTCCTCGGCCCAGGTCGTCGCCACCGTCGCCGAGGCCGACATGGAGAAGCTGGCCGCGCTGCAACCCGACCTGATCCTGCTCGACGAGACGACCGGCGCGAAGAAGACCGTCGACAAACTCCAGAAGATCGCGCCGACCGTCGTCACCGCCAAGCTCAACGAGGACTGGAAGCAGGCGTTCACCGACACCGCCGAGGCCCTCAACAAGAAGTCCGACGCCGAGAAGTGGCTGACCGACTTCGACACCCAGGTCGCGGACACCGAGAAGAAGCTCGGCGACAACGCCGGCGCGTCCGTCTCCGTCATCCGCTGGCAGGACGGCGCCCCGTCCGTCGTCGGCAAGGGCGAGGGCCACGTCGGCTCCACGCTCAAGGCCCTCGGCCTCGACCGGCCGAAGGACCAGCAGGGCGCCTCCACCGGCCACAGCGAGCCGGTCTCCCTGGAGAAGCTCTCCACCATCGACGGCGACTGGCTGTTCTTCGGCGTCCTCGGCAGCAAGGCGGACGGCGACAAGGGCTACGCCGCGGCCCGCAAGGTCACCAACTTCGGAAAGCTGAAGGCCGAGAAGGACGGACACGTCGTCGTCATCGACGGCTCCGCCTGGAACAGCGCCGGCGGCCCGCTCGCCGCGCAGATCGTCCTCGACGACATCAAGGAGGCGCTCGCCAAGTGATATCCGCCCCCGACACCGGTACAGCCGAACTGGCCGGCCGGCTCGCCCTCGTCACCGGGGCGGGCCGGGGGATCGGCGAGGCGGTGGTCGCCGCACTCGCCGGGCGCGGCGCCCGCGTCCTCGCCACCGACCTGGACCCCGCCGCCGTCGAGAAGGTCGCGGCGGGTTACACCCAGGAAGGCGCGGACCGCGTCGTCGCCCGTGGCCTCGACGTCACCGACTCCGCGGCCGTCGACGCGCTCGTCGCCGACGCCGAAGCCACGCTCGGGCCGCTCGACATCGCCGTCAACGTCGCCGGAATCCTGCGCGGCGCACATGCGGTCGACCTCACCGACGACGACTGGGCCGCCACCTTCGCGGTCAACACCCACGGCGTCTTCCACGTCTCCCGCGCGGTCGCGCGCCGGATGACCCCGCGCGGGCGGGGCAGCATCGTCACCGTCGCCTCGAACGCCGCCGGTGTGCCCCGCGCGGGCATGGCCGCCTACGCGGCCTCCAAAGCGGCCGCCGTCATGTTCGCCAAATGCCTCGGCCTCGAAGTCGCCGCGCACGGCGTCCGCTGCAACACCGTGTGCCCCGGGTCGACCCTCACCGACATGCAGCGCGGCATGTGGGAAGCGTCCGGTGCCGATGTCGCCGCCGCGCGACGGTCCGTCGTCGAGGGGGACCTGGCCGCGCACCGGACCGGCATTCCGCTCGGCCGGATCGCCGATCCCGCCGACATCGCGGAAGCGGTGGCCTTTCTGGCCTCCGACCGGGCCCGGCACATCACGATGCACGACCTCTACGTCGACGGCGGCGCGACGCTCCGCGCTTGAGCGGGGCCGCCGTCTGAAGTGCCGGGTGCGCTTCGTCCGGCGACCGCGGCTTTCGTCGTGGCTGATCGCGCAGTTCCCCGCGCCCCTGAAGCGAGCTGCGCTCGCTCAGGGGCAGGGGAAGGCGCGCGCAGCGCATGCCTTCAGGGGCGCGGGGGCGGCGGGCAGCC